>NZ_JBBDHC010000019.1:0-65861 GCF_037203605.1 Denitratimonas tolerans | reverse complement strand
TGGATCTTCTCCGGCGTTTCGGCGGCCACCTGCTCGATGTCGACGCCGCCTTCGCTGGAGGTGATGAAGGTGATGGATTTGGTGGAGCGGTCCACCAGCAGCGAGAGGTACAGCTCCTGGGCGATGTCGGTGGCCTGGGTCACCAGCACGGTGTCGATCGGCAGGGCGATGCCGGCGCTCTGGTAGGTGGCCATCTTCGTGCCGAGCATGGCACTGGCGTACTGCTTCACCTCGTCGAGGGTCCGGGCGAGTTTCACGCCGCCGGCCTTGCCGCGGCCGCCCGCGTGGATCTGGGCCTTGACCACCCAGAAGTCGCCACCGATGGCCTTGGCGGCCTCGACGGCTTCATCCGGCGTGCGTGCAACCTTGCCGGCCGGAACCGGAATGCCGAACTGGGCAAACAGCTCCTTGGCCTGATATTCGTGGAAGTTCATGCGTCACCCTGTGGGGAGGAGGGGGGAGGGGAAAGGCGGCCGAGCCGTCGTGCCGCGTCGCGCCTGAAAACGGCGGCGGGCCGCCCATTTTGATCGACCGACCCGGCAAAGGCAAAACGCGCCATACTGGACACCGGTATCGGCAGCCCCGTCGCGTCGGACGATGGGGAGGCGTCAGGACGAGGAAGCAGGCGCTATGAACGCAGCCGTGCGCGAGCTGAGCGAAGCAGACGACCGGGCCTATGCCGGCGACGAGTCGCTGCGGCGTGAACAGTACTTCTTCACCCTGTACCGCACCCTGGTCGCGGCCCTGTTCACGCTGCTGGCCTTCGGTTCGCTGCCTGACGAATGGGTCACGCTGAACCACCCGCGGCTGGCGGCCTGGACGGCGGCCGCCTACCTGGTCGCGGCGCTGCTGCTGCTGCTGCACGGGCGCAACTCGGGGCGTCCGCTGGCCGGCCAGGTGATCGTGGGTGTGGTGCTGGACGTGCTGGCCACGGTACTGATGGTGCACTCGGTGGCGCACCTGCAGACCGGCATCGCGATGGCGCTGATCGTCAACTTCAGCGCCGCCGCAGTGCTGCTGCCGCTGCGCACGACCCTGACGCTGGCCATCGCGGCGGGAGTCCTGCTGCTGGGCGAGTACCTGCTCTCGCGCGGCGACGCGGCCCTGGACAGCCGCACCCTGATCGAAATCCTGATCTGCGCGCTGGGCTACGTCGCCATGGCCAAGCTGGGCGACATGGTCGGCCGCCAGATGCGCGCCACCCATGTCCTGGCGCAGCAGCGCGGCGAAGAGGTCGCCAGCCTGGCGCAGATCAACGAACTCATCATCCGGCGCATGCGCACCGGCGTGCTGGTGGTGGACGTGGCCGGCATCGTGCACCTGCACAACGAGGCGGCCTGGCAGCTTCTCGGCCAGCCGCAGACGGATCGCCTGACCCTGGGCGATGCCGCCCCGGAGCTGGCGCAGCGCCTGTTCCAGTGGCGCATGGAGGATGACCGCAACGACGGCAAGCCGCTGCGCCTGGGGCCGGACCAGCTCGACCTGATACCGCGCTTTGCCGGGCTGGGCGTCAGCAGCGAGCTGTTCGTGATCTTCCTGGACGATGCCTCGATCCTGGCCCGGCGGGCCGAGGAAATGACGCTGTCCAACCTCGGCCGCCTTTCGGCCAGCATCGCCCACGAGATTCGCAACCCGCTGGCCGCGATCAGCTATTCCGCCCAGCTTCTGGAGGAGTCGCCGGACCTGCCGGAGGCCGACCGCCGCCTGGTGGAGATCGTGCTCAACCACTGCCAGCGCATGAACGGCATCATCGAGAACGTGCTGGCGCTCTCGCGCCGCGAGCGTTCGCGGCCCGAATCGATCGAAGTGACGCAGTGGGTCGCGCGCTTCGTCGACGAGTACAAGGCCGGGCACTACATCGACGCCACCCAGCTGCGTGCGGTGGCGCAGCCCTCCCGGCTCCTTGCGATGGTCGATCCCCAGCATCTGGATCAGGTGGTGAGCTGCCTGGTGCAGAACGCCATGATCCACGGGCACCTTCCCGGCGAGCCGGCGCGCATCACGGTGACGGCGCGACGCCTGCGCGAGAACGAGGCCATCGTGGTCGAGGTGCTCGATCGCGGGCCGGGCATCCCGCCCAAGGTGGCGAGCACGATCTTCGAACCCTTCGTCACCACGCACGAGCACGGCAACGGACTGGGGCTCTACATCGCGCGTCAGCTGTGCGAGGCCAACCAGGCCAAGCTCGAATATCTGCCGATGGCTGGCGGAAGCTGCTTCCGCATCACCTTGCCGCATGCGCAGCGGCTGGAAAACCTGCCCGGCATGAAGCCGGCGGGTTCCGCGATCAGCGCGGCAGCCGCGACCGCTCCACCACCCTGAATTCACCCTCGATCACGTTCGGATCGAGCGGGCGTCCCGGTGCCGGACGCGTGCCGGACAGGCGCAGCCACAGCCGCCTGATCGCATAGGCGGCCAGCACGACGGCCGCGATCAGGAGGCCGATGAGGCCGAAGAACCCGAGCAGCACCAGCCCGGTCAGGCCCAGCGCGAAGCGCGCCATCGGGTGGCGCGGAGGCTGGAACGAGAAGAACAGCGGTCGCATGGATCGATCCCCAGCGTGTCAGAATGAGCGGGTCGAAGACCCAGTATCGGGGTCGTTCCAGTCCACCACAAGTGACATCGGGTCTGCTTTGAGCCACGTTTTCCTTTCAGTCATCGACGCGCTGCCCGACGGCGGCGCGGCCGGCCTCGATGCCGAGGTGGGCGGCGAACCGTCGCCGCTGCTGGCGCTGCGCCGCGGCAACGAGGTGCGCGTCTTCCACAACGTCTGCCCGCACGCCGGCCGGCGCCTGGAGGTGGCCCCTGGCCGTTTCATCGTCGATGCCGACACCGTGGTCTGCGCCGCCCACGGCGCGTGCTTCACCATTCCCGCCGGCGACTGCATCGCCGGGCCCTGCCGCGGGCAGAGCCTGCGCGAGGTGCCGTGCGAGCTGCGGGATGGGGAAGTGTGGATCGATCCGCGCGGCTGACGCCGTTCCGGATCAGTCCGGAACGGCCTCGGCTTCCACCACGGCCGCCACCAGCGCGCCCAGCTCCAGCAGCCGCAGGTCGCTGCCCGGCAGGCCCACCAGCTGCAGGCCGATGCCATCGCCCAGCGGCAGCGCCAGCGCCGGACAGCCGGCGAGCGAGGCCAGGGCGGTGAAGTCGGCCAGGTTCGGGGGCTCGGGCGCATCCACCGCCGGCGGCGGCAGCGGCGACACCGGCAGCAGCAGGGCGTCGAAACGCTCGAACAGCCGCCGCACCCGGGCCACGTGCGCATCCAGGCGCAGGTCCGCGCGGGCGTAGTCGGCGGCGGATTTGCGCCGCGCGAAATCGAGCATCGCCGAAAGCGGCGGCGAAGCGGCTTCGAGCAGGGGGCCGTGCGCCGCCAGCAGCTCGGCTTCCATCATCAGCAGCGCGGCGCGGCGCGTGGCGGCGATGTCCAGCGCGGCGAGCTGGAAGGGCGATACCGACACCCGGCCCAGCAGTTCCGCGCAGCGGCCCAGGGCCGCATCGAACGCCGCGATCACCGCCGGCGCGGCACCGACGGACGCGGCATCGGCCAGCACGCCGACCCGCAGCGTGGACGGATTCCAGTCCGGCGCGGCCAGGGCAACGCGGCGGCGGCGCGAGCGCGGGTCGTCCGGATCATGCCCGCACATCACCTGCAGCAGCGGCGCGATGTCCTCGGCGCTGCGGGCGATCACGCCGGGGCAGTCGAGCCGGCGCAGCGACGGGCGCAGGCCGCCGGAGGAAAGTTCGCCGTGGGTCGGCTTGAGCCCGACCACGCCGCAGAATGCGGCAGGAATGCGGATCGAGCCCAGCGTGTCCGATCCCAGCGCCGCGACCGCGTGACCGGCGGCCACCGCCACCGCGGAACCGGCGGAGGATCCGCCGCTGGCGCGGCCGGGAAGCTGCGGGTTGGCCACGTCGCCGAAATGGGCGTTGCGCCCCACCGTTCCCAGGGTGGCCTCGTCCAGGCTGGTCTTGCCCAGCAGCACCGCACCGGCACCGCGCAGCCGCGCGACGATGAAGGCGTCGCGCGCCGCCGGCGGTTCCGCGCCTGCGGGCAGCCCCAGCGTGGTCGGCATCCCGGCCACGTCGATGTTGTCCTTGATCGCCAGCGGCACGCCATCCAGCCGTCCCAGCGGCGCACCCGAGGCGCGGCGCGCGTCGGAGGCGCGCGCCGCGGCCAGCGCGCCTTCGCCATCGACGTGCAGCCAGGCGTTGAGGGCGCGGTCGCGTTCGATTGCGGCAAGGAACGCGCGGGTCAGCGCCTCGCTGCTGACCTGGCCGGCGGCGAGCGCGTGCAGCACGCGGATCAGGGATGCCTTGCGCAGGGAATCGGCGTCGTGGGCCATCGTGTGCGGACCGTGTCGGGAAACGCGCATGGTGCGGGTTTGCCCGCCCTGCCGCAAACCCGCACAATGCGGCGTTGCACCAACATACGCAGCCGAAGGGAAGCCAGCCGATGAGCGAGCGCGAGTTCATGGAGTACGACGTCGTCACCGTGGGTGGCGGCCCCGCCGGACTGGCCTTTGCGATCCGGCTCAAGCAGATCAGGCCGGAGCTTTCGGTGTGCGTGATCGAGAAGGCCAGCACCATCGGCGCACAGATCCTGTCCGGCGCGGTGATCGAGCCCGAACCGCTCGACGCGCTCCTGCCCGGCTGGCGCGACAGCCCGCCGCCGGTCTGCATTCCCGCGACCGAGGACGAGTTCTGGATGCTGTCGAAAACCGGCGGCTTCAAATTCCCCTTCCTGCCGCCGGGCATGCGCAACCACGGCAATTTCATCGTCTCGCTCGGCGCGATGTGCGCGTGGATGGCACCGCAGGCCGAGGCGCTGGGCGTGGAGATCTATCCGGGCTTTGCCGCTGCGGACCTTTATTACAACGAAGACGGCTCGGTCGGCGGCGTGCGCATCGGCGACATGGGCGTGGCCAAGGACGGTTCGCACAAGCCCGGCTACACCCAGGGCATCGACATCAGGGCGAAGGTCACGGTGCTGGCCGAAGGCGCGCGCGGCCACCTCACCAAGCGCCTGATCGAGAAGTTCGGGCTCGACAGCGGCTGCGATCCGCAGGGCTATTCCATCGGCATCAAGGAGCTGTGGCAGGTGCCCGAGGAGCGCGTGACGCCCGGCAAGATCGTGCACGCCATGGGCTGGCCGGCCGACAGCCGCACCTATGGCGGCAGCTTCGTTTACCACTTGGACAAGGGCCGCATCGCGCTGGGCTATGTTTCCGGGCTCGACTACACCGATCCGCGCTACAAGCCCTGGGAAGCCTTCCAGCAGTGGAAGAACCACCCGCACGTCAAGGCGCTGCTCGAAGGCGGCAGCATCGTCTCGGCCGGCGCGCGCGCCATCGTCACCGGCGGTTGGCAGTCGCTGCCCAAGTGCGAAATGCCCGGCGCGATCCTGATCGGCGACACCGCGGGCCTCTTGAACGTGCCCAAGATCAAGGGCACCCACCAGGCGATCCGTTCGGCGATGCTGGCGGCCGAGCACCTCGCGGGCAGCGAGCTGTCACCGCAGGGCTTCGACGCCAAGCTGCGCGCCTCGCCCGCGATGGCGGAGCTGCGCACGGTGCGCAACGTCAAGCCCGGCTTCAAGCGCGGCCTGTGGTTCGGCCTGATCAACGCCGCCTGGGAAACGGTGGTCGGCGGGCGCTCGCCGTGGACCTTCAGGAACAAGGCCGACTGGACCACCCTGCACAAGCTGGGTGAGTACGAGGAGCCGCGGCGCGACTATGTCGAGCGCACCCTGCCGCCGCGCGATCGCCTCGCCGGGGTGTACTTCGCCGCCACCGAGCACGATGAGGACCAGCCGGTGCATCTGATCGTGCACAACACCGACGTGTGCGCGACGACGTGCCTGAAGGAATACGACAACCCCTGCACCCGCTTCTGCCCGGCCGGCGTGTACGAAATGGTCGATGACGGCACCGGCGGCAAGCGCCTGCAGGTCAACGCCGCCAACTGCGTGCACTGCAAGACCTGCGACATCAAGGATCCCTACGAGAACATCACCTGGGTCACGCCCGAGGGCGGTGCCGGGCCGAACTACCAGAACCTCTAGCCCGCAGCCGCGCGCATCGCGTGGCGACCGCCGCGGCGCACCGGGGCATCGTTCGGCCGGCGCAGGCGGCGGCTGAAACCAGCGCCGGGCCGCTGCCCGGCGTTTGGAGCACGTCCTCGGAACCGCCGCGATACAATCATGCCCCTGACCGGCGGCACGCGCCGCCACCCTGATTCCAACCCTTCAGGAACCCTGAAACCGATGAAGATTCTGGTCGGCTACAAGCGCGTGGTGGATTTCAACGTGCGTATCCAGGTCAAGCCGGACGGCTCCGGCGTGGTGACCGATGGCGTGAAGCTCTCGCCCAATCCCTTCGACGACATCGCGCTGGAAGAGGCGCTGCGGCTGCGCGAAAAAGGCGTGGCGACCGAGGTGGTCGTCGCCACCATCGCCCCGGCCGACGCCCAGCCGCACCTGCGCAACGGGCTGGCGATGGGTGCCAACCGCGCCATTCATATCGTCGCCGATGGCGCGGTGCAGCCGCTCACCGCGGCGCGCGCCTTCCTCAAGCTGGTCGAGAAGGAGCAGCCGGACATCGTGCTGCTGGGCAAGCAGGCGATCGACGACGATGCCAACCAGACCGGCCAGATGCTGGCCACGCTGTGGGGGCGGCCGCAGGCCACCTTCGCCAGCAAGGTCGATGTGGCCGATGGCTGCGCCACCGTGGTGCGCGAGGTCGATGCGGGCCTGGAAACGCTGGAAGTGGACCTGCCGGCGGTGATCACCACCGATCTGCGCCTCAACGAGCCGCGCTTCATCAAGCTGCCCGACATCATGAAGGCCAAGAGCAAGCCGCTGGAAACCCTGGCGCTGGCGGATCTGGGCGTGGAATCCGGCGATTTCCTCACCACCACGAAGTACGAGGCACCCGCCGGCCGCAGCCGCGGCGTGATGGTCAAGGACGCGGCCGAACTGGTCGCGGCGCTGAAGGCCAAGGGGTTGCTGTAGGTCGGGGTTACACCCCCGACGCAACACCCGCCATCGACGTAGGGTGGAACCCGCGCAGCGGATTCCACCTTCCTCAAGAACATGGGTGGAATCGCCTGCGGCGGTTCCACCCTACGGTTGCAATACAAGGAAGCCGACATGTCCAAAGTCCTGATCGTTGCCGAGCACCTGAACGGTGCACTCAACGCCTCGGCCACCGCCAAGACGGTGTCCGCCGCGCGCGCGCTGTCGCCGGAAAGCATCGATGTGATCGTGCTGTCCGACGCGCCCGATGCGATCGCGGCCGAGGCTGCGAAGATCGACGGCGTGGCTGCCGTCCTCACCGTCGCCCACCCCGCCAACGCCCACGCCGTCGCGGCGGTACTGGCACCGCAGATCGCCAAGGCGGCGGCCGGCTACAGCCACGTCTTCGGTCCGTCCACCACCTTCGGCAAGGATGTGATGCCCTGCGTCGCGGCGCTGCTGGGCGTGGCCCAGGTCAGCGACGTGATGGCGGTGGAATCCAGCCACGTCTTCAAGCGCCCGATCTACGCCGGAAACGCCATCGTCACGGTCGGCACCCCGGCCGACAGGCCGGTCGTCGCCACCGTGCGCGTGGCCTCCTGGCCCGCGGCGGGGCAGGGCGGCAGCGCTGCGGTGCGCGCGCTGGCGCTCGATGTGGCCCTGCCCACGCACACCCGCTTTGCGGGCCTGGCGGCGGGCAAGTCCGATCGTCCGGATCTGCAGAGCGCGGCGCGCGTGGTATCCGGCGGTCGCGGGGTCGGTTCGGCTGAAAACTTCCAGGTCATCTATCACCTCGCCGACCGGCTCGGTGCGGCGGTCGGCGCGTCGCGCGCCGCGGTCGATGCCGGCTATGTGCCCAACGAGCTGCAGGTTGGCCAGACCGGCAAGATCATTGCGCCCGAGCTGTACGTCGCGGTTGGCATTTCCGGCGCGATCCAGCACCTCACCGGGATCAAGGACGCCGGCACCATCGTTGCGATCAACAAGGACGGCGATGCCCCGATCTTCGAGATCGCCGACATCGGTCTGGTCGGGGATCTGTTCACCCTGCTGCCGGAAATCGAGGCCGCGCTGGGCTGAAGCCCAGCGTTCGCGTGTTCCCGGAAGGCCCGCCCGTGCGGGCCTTCCGCGTTTCTGCGGCGGGAAGCGTGCGACAACATCGCAGTGTCATTCCTTTCATCGCGATGAAGCGATAAACTGCGCCGCTCCGCCTTGCGCAAGGATTCCCGATGCCCGCGATCAGCCTCGAGTTCTACCCGCCCAAAACCGACGAACAGCGCGCCCAGCTGCATCGCGCGGCCGCGAAGCTCGCCGCGTATTCGCCCGAGTATGTGTCGGTGACCTTCGGTGCGGGCGGTTCGACGCTGAGCTATACGCCCGAAACCGTCGACGCGCTGCGCGCCCGGCACGGCTTCGACGCCGCGCCGCACGTCTCCTGCGTCGGCGGCACGCGCGCCGAGCTGGCTGAACTCCTCGACAGCTACCGTGCCCGCGGCTGCCGGCGCATCGTGGCGCTGCGCGGCGATCTGCCCTCGGGCATGGCCAGCACCGGCGACTTCCACTACGCCAGCGATCTGGTCGAATTCATCCGCGTCCGCTACGGCGACTGGTTCCGCATCGAGGTGGGCTGCTATCCGGAAACCCATCCGCAGGCCGAGGACGCCTTCGCGGATCTGGCGCACTTCAAGCGCAAGGTGGAGGCCGGCGCGGACGCGGCGATCACCCAGTACTTCTACAACGCCGACGCCTACTTCCGCTTCGTGGACGACGCGCGCGCGCTGGGGGTTTTCATCCCCATCGTGCCGGGCATCATGCCGATCTCCAACTTCACCCAGCTCAGGCGCTTCTCCGAACTGTGCGGCGCGGAAATCCCGCGCTGGATGCAGCGCCGCCTGTCGGCCTACGGCGATGATGCCGCGAGCCTCAAGGCGTTCGCCGCCGATGCCGTGGCCGGGCTGTGCCGACGCCTGCTCGACGGCGGTGCGCCGGGGCTGCACTTCTACACCCTGAATCTCGCCAGGCCGACCCAGGCGGTGCTGGATCGGCTGGGCTGAGCGCAGACGGCGGGGCGCGATAAGCTGTGCCGATGAACAGGCATGCACGCTGGTTTGCTGTCCTCGTCCTCGCGCTGCTGGCCGGCGATGCCACTGCCGCGGTGCGGCGCTGCGTGGCCGAGGACGGCACGCTCATCTACACCGACCGCGCTTGCGAGCACTTCGATGCGCGCGAGGCACGCACGGATCCGGTGCCCGACTCGGGCCTCCCGGCCACCAGCGCGGAAAGTGGAATCGACGGGAGCTCAGCGCCGCCGCTGGCGTCCTACGGTCCGGTCGCCGTCGACTGCGCGCGCACGCCCGAGGCCCTGCTGATGAGCCTGCGCCACCTGCTGGAGCTGCGCGACGTGAACGGCCTTTCGGGCCTCTACCACTGGCCCGGCACGGGAAAGTGGAGCGCGCGTGCGGTGATGGATCGTCTGGAGACCATCGCCGCACGCTCCGACGGTTCGGCCGAGCTGGTGTATCCCGAGGCCGCCTTCGTCGTGTTCGATCCGGAGGCTTATCCCGGCATCCCGCCGGAAGATCCCGAGGCGGTGCGCATCGGCGCGTTCCACGGGAGCGGGCTGAGCGAGCCTTCGCCGCCGCCGCTGGCGACGCTGGGGGTGGTCCGCCACGCCGGCTGCTGGTGGCTGCGCTTCTGAGCCGCGATCAGGCGTGGCCCGGTTCCGGGCCTGGTTCGAATTCCAGTATGGCGCGACTGCCCTGGCGATCCGTGCGCGGCTCCAGCCGCACGCGCCAGCCGTAGAGATCGCACAGCCGGCGGACGATCGCAAGGCCGATGCCGGCCCCCTTGCTGCCGGCCGAACTGCTGCCGCGGTAGCCGCGTTCGAAGAGGCGTTCGGCATCCTCGTGGGCTATGCCCGGCCCGCTGTCGGCGACTTCGACCCGGTCCGCCAGCACCGTCACCGCGACTTCGCCTTCGAGGGTGTACTTGCAGGCGTTGCCGATCAGGTTGTTGAGCGCCACCGACAGCACCGCCTCGGGCGCGTCGACGAAGACGTCGCGCTGGCCGTCCACGCGCAGGCGCACCGGCTTGTTCAGCAGGTGCACGCGGTTGGCCTCGGCCTGGGCTTCGACGATTCGCCGCACGTCGCTGCGCCCGCTGCCGCGCTCGTTGCGCGAGAGCATCAGGAGCGCCGTGGTCAGGTCGGTGCTCTGCTGGGTGGCGCGCTCGATGCGCAGCAGGCGCTGGCGCATCTTTTCGGAGAGATCGGGAGTGGCCAGCAGCAGCTCGGTGGCACCGCGGATCACCGCCAGCGGGGTGCGCAGCTCGTGGCTCACGTCGGCGTTGAACTCGCGGTCGCGCGCGACCCGTTCGGTGAGCTGGTCGGCGTAGTCGTCCAGCGCCTGGGCGAGCTGGCCGACTTCATCCTGCGCGAAGTGCGGTGCCAGCGCGGTGCGCGCGACGTCGCCGCCAAAGCCCTCCACGCGCGCCGCAAGATCCGCCACCGGACGCATCACCCGGCGCGAGGACCACAGCCCGATCAGCCAGGCCAGCAGGGTGAAGGCCACCACGCTGACGCCCAGGACCGTCATCAGCTGCTGCGCGCTGAGCGCCTGGCGGCCGTAGCCGTACTTGATGTAGGTGACGATGTCCGGCGCGCGCGCCACGGCGAGCTTGAAGTCGGCATTGCGGCCGCGCGCATCCGGATCGCGCCAGTCGTGCACGCCGGACGGAAGATCGCGCCAGGCCAGCGGGATCTGCGGGCTTTCGGGCCGGAATGCGAACATCTCGATCTGCTGCTCCTGCAGGCCATAGGCCGCGCTGGGTTCGGGATGGGCGCGCTTGAACTCCAGGTAGCTGGTCGCTTCCGCCCCCAGCCATGCACCGACGAGCTGGTTTTCGATGCGCGCGCGCAGCGCCAGGGTGGATGCGGCGAACAGCGCGGTGAGGCCGAAGCCCAGCAGCACGAAGGACGCCACGATGCGCGCGCGCAGGCGCTGGCGGGGAATCGGTCGTTCGGGCAAACCCGCCACGGTGTCGCTCACGCGGACGGTTCGAGATCCACCAGCCGGTAGCCGATGCCGTGCCGGGTATGGATCAGCGGCCGGTCGAACGGCTTGTCGATGGCCGCACGCAGGCCGTGGATGTGCACGCGCAGGCTGTCCGAATCGGGCAGCTCTTCACCCCAGACGCGGGTTTCGAGATCCTGCCGCGTCACCACGGCGGGAGACGCCTCCATCAGCACCTGGAGAATCTTGAGCGCGGTCGGATTGAGCGTGATCGACGTGCCGGCGCGCACCACTTCCAGGGTATCGAGGTTGTATTCCAGATCCGATACGGTCAGCACGCGCGAATGGCTGCCGCGCCCGCGCCGCAGCAGCACGCCCAGGCGTGCATCCAGCTCCTGCAGTGCGAACGGCTTGACCAGATAGTCGTCGGCCCCCGATTCGAACCCGGCCAGCTTCTGCTCGAGCGCGTCGCGCGCCGTCAGCATGAGCACCGGCGTGTCCTTGTGCGCCTCCTGGCGCAGCTTGCGACATACCTCCAGCCCATCCATGCCCGGCAGGTTGAGATCGAGGATGATGGCGTCGAAGCTGTCGACGACAGCGCGGTGCAGGCCGGTGATGCCGTCGGCGGCAAAATCCACGGTATGACCGCGGTCCTCCAGATAATCGCCGAGGTTGGCCGCGATGTCGGTGTTGTCTTCGATGACCAGGATGCGCATGGGATATGTGCCGGGTGAGGGAGCCCGCCGCCAGCATAGCCGCATCGCGCGGCCTCATGCCGTGCCGGATACCGAACGGCGGCGCGCGGGCAACAAAAAGGCCCGCGGTCGCGGCGGGGGGACGCCGGTACACGCGGGCCGAAGGTGTTGCCCCGATTACCGCAATCTACCTGTCACGCAATCCTCAGGAGTGTCGAGGAAGATCCAGGTGACGACAGGCTACGTGCGGCGGGCGAAGAAGATCGTTAAGGGGATTTCAGGGTTTCGTTAATCGGCCGCCGCGCGCGGCGCGGGCTGGTGCCGGCCGCCGGGCGCTGCGCGGCGTGCCGTGCGACGTGGCGGATGATTTCCGCCGCCACGTCCATTCCGCTCGCCGCCTCGATGCCTTCGAGGCCGGGCGAGGCGTTCACCTCCAGCACCAGCGGGCCGCGGTGCGAGCGCAGCAAATCCACGCCCGCTACTTCCAGCCCGACCGACCGGGCCGCGCGCACCGCCGCATCCGCCTCGGCCGCGTCCAGGCTCGCCGCCTGCGCGCTGCCGCCGCGGTGCAGGTTGGCGCGAAACTCGCCGCTGCCGGCCTGGCGCTGCATCGCGGCCACCACACGTTCGCCTACGACCAGGCAGCGCAGGTCCGAACCACCGGCCTCGGCCACGAACTCCTGCACCAGGAAATCCGCCGACAGCCCGCGAAAGGCCTCGGTCACGCTGCGCGAGGCCTGCACCGTATCGGTGAGCACCACGCCCAGGCCCTGGCTGCCCTGATTGAGCTTGACGATGTGCGGCGGCGGCCCGAGCAGCGCGAGGAGATCGGCGGTGTCGTCCGGGCTGTCGCCGGCCACCGTCAGCGGCATCCCCAGCCCGCAGGCCGCCACCAGCTGGTGACAGCGCAGTTTGTCGCGCGCGCGGGCGATCGCATCGCCGCCGTTGGGCGAATACACGCCCATCAGCTCGAACTGGCGCACCACCGCGGTGCCGTAGCGGGTGATCGACGCCCCGATGCGCGGGATCACCGCGTCGTAGCCGCGCAGGGCGCGGCCCTTGTGGTGCAGCTCGAACGCACCCGGGACGATGCGCAGGTAGCAGCGCAGCGGGTCGAGCACGCGTACCACGTGGCCCTGCGCGCGCGCCGCCTCGACCAGGCGGCGGGTGGAATAGAGCGCGGTGTTGCGCGAAAGGATCGCCAGCTTCACGCGGAGGCCTCGCCGTCGCCCAGGAGGAAGGTTCGCCCGGGATCCACGCACCAGTGCCCGGCGAGCGCCGCACGACCGATCAGCAGCCGATGGCGCAGCCCGTGCCGGTTGGCCAGCCCGATGTCCACCTCGTGCTCCCAGTCGCCCAGGCGCAGGCGGCTGCGGATGAAGATCCGCGACTCGCGCCCGCCGCCGGTGTCCGCCACCGTGCGTCGCCCCGCGATCGGCGCGCACAGCTCCCGCAGCGGAGCCTCCGGGGATTCGCGCAGCGCGAACGCCACCTGCGCGATGCCGTTTTCGACCCGCTCGCGCTGCCACTCGACGTGCAGCGCGCAGCTGCGCGCGCCGGTGTCGATCTTGGCCGCGATCCTGACCAGCCCGAGTGCGGGCAGGGTCGCCCACTCGCGCCAGCCCGTGACCGGCAGCTCGCCCGTCAGACGCATCGTGCCGCTCCGGCCGATTGGGGGGAGCAAAGTCTATCCGGCCGCTAGCGCGTCCCGCCAGCGCGCGCCGGTGCTCCCGGTTCAGTGGAACTGCATCACCTCGCCGTCGCGGTCGAACACCGCAAAATCGGCGACGCGGCCGTTGTTGATCGCGTTGACCATGAAGCGCAGCGGCTGGGCGGCCTCGTCGCTGCCGGGTGCGATGCCGCCGCGGCCGGCGAGCGCGCCGACGAAGACCAGGTCCCAGTCCTGTCCGGTGGCGGCGGACTCCTCGACAAGCGCGGCAAAGCCGGCCACCTCGCCCGGCACCTTGTCCACGCACAGGCAGGGCGAAATCGTGCCGCCTTCGCGCCGTTCGAAGCGCTCGCGCTGCTCAGGCGTGGCGTTTTCCGGCAGGCCGATGCGGGCAAAGACGAACAGCAGGCGCTGCGGTTCGGCCTGCTGCAGGGCGGCGTCCAGCAGGTCCTGGAAGCGGGTCAGGTGCATCGGCGGGTGCTCCGGCAGGGATCATGCGCGACGCGCGCGGCGATCCGGAGGCGACATGGTGCCTTGCCCCGGCCGTCCGTCAACTTGACGGTGGTCAAGCGCGGGCCTGCCGCATGCCGCTAGGATACGCGTGGGGCACCGGCACGCTGGTCGCCTCGACTCCAAGCCCGGCTGCCTGGGTCCTCGTGATACGGCAGACGGGCCGTGGCCGCGCCGGAAACGGGGCGGCCACCGGGTCGGAACCGGAAACGGGTCGGCCTCCCGCGCTTGGACTGGAGCACAACATGGCAACCCTCGTGGACGGCTTCGGCCGCACGTTTCCCTATCTGCGGCTGTCGCTGACGGAAGCCTGCAACTTCCGCTGCAGCTACTGCCTGCCGGATGGCTACCAGGCCGATGGACGCCCCACCTTCCTGACGCTGGAGGAAGTTCGGCGGCTGGTGCGCGGCTTCGCAGCGGTGGGGATGCGCAAGATCCGCCTGACCGGCGGCGAGCCCAGCCTGCGCAAGGACCTGCCGTCGATCATCGCCGCCGTCTCGGCGACGCCGGGCGTGCAGAAGATCGCCCTGACCACCAACGGCTGCCTGCTGCCCCGGCACGTGCGCCTGTGGCGCGAAGCCGGGCTGACCGCGCTCAACGTCAGCCTGGACAGCCTGCAGCCGGCGCGATTTTCCGCGATCACCGGGCACGACCGCTTCGATGAGGTGATGGAAGGCATCGAGATCGCGCAGGGCCTGGGCTTCGCTGCGGTCAAGCTCAATGCGGTGCTGCTGCGCGGGCTGAACGACGACGAGCTGCCGGCGTGGATGGACTTCCTGCGCGACCGCGATGTCGCCATCCGCTTCATCGAGCTGATGCGTACCGGCACCAACCTGGCCTATTTCGAGCGCCACCACTATCGCGCCGAGGCGCTGGAGCAGCAGCTGATCGATACCGGGTGGATGCTGCGCCCGCGCGCGCCCGACGCCGGCCCGGCGCGCGAATACGCGCACCCGGACTATCGCGGACGGATCGGCATCATCGCCCCGTACTCCAAGGACTTCTGCGCCGGCTGCAACCGCCTGCGCGTCACCGCGCGCGGCGACCTGCGGCTGTGCCTGTTCGGCGATTTCGGCATCCCGCTGCGGCCCTTGCTGCAGTCGGACGACGACCACGAGGCGCTGGCCGCGCGCATCGCCTCCCAGCTCGGCCTGAAGGCCGCCGGCCACGGCCTGCACCAGGGCAACACCGGCATCACTCCGCACCTGGCTTCGATCGGTGGATAGGCAGGCACCCATGACGACGCAATCCGACGCGGCTTTCCACATGGCCGATATCCGCAACAAGCGCCCGACCCGCCGGCGCGCGGTGGCGGTGGGCGAATTCCTGCCCGGTGCCGAAGCGTTCGCCACCGTGGTCGAGCGCCGCTTGCCCAAGGGCGATGCCCTGGTGATGGCGGAAATCGCCGGCCTGCAGGGGGCCAAGATGGCCTCGCAGCTGATGCCGCTGTGCCACCCGATCTCGCTGGAGCTGGTGCGCGTGCGCTGCGTGCCGGTGCCGGCGCGCCACGCCATCCGGGTGTACTGCGAATGCGCGCTGGAGGCCCGCACCGGGGTCGAGATGGAAGCGCTGGCCGGGGTCAATGCGGCCCTGCTCACGCTCTACGACCTGACCAAGCCGGTGCAGCCGGCGCTTGCCATCAACGGCGTGCGCCTGCTGTTCAAGGAAGGCGGCAAGAAGGGGCTGTGGGTGCATCCCGATGGCATGAGCGACGAAGAGCGCGCGCACTACCGGCCGCGCGGCCTGGCCCGCCTCGACGGCGTGCCCTGCGCGGTCATCACCCTGAGCGACCGCGCCAGCTCCGGCGACTACGAGGACCGCTCCGGCCCGGTGCTGGTGGGAGGGCTGCGCAAACTCGGTGCCGAGGTCGGCCACATCGAAGTACTGCCGGATGGCATCGATCCGCTGGCCGAACGCCTGCGCGCGCTGGCCGCCAAGGGCGTGCGCCTGTGCCTGTGCAGCGGCGGAACGGGCCTGGGTCCGCGCGACGTGACCCCGGAAGCACTGCGGCGGGTGGCCGATCGCCCGGTCGACGGTCTGGCCGAAATGCTGCGGGCCGAGAGCGCGAAACACACGCCGTTGGCCTGGCTCAGCCGCGCCGAGGTGGTGCAGATCGGCGGCATGCTGGCGTTCGCGCTGCCGGGCAGCCCGCGCGCGGCGCAGCAGTGCATGGACATGCTCAGCCCGCTGCTGGCGCACGCGCTGGCGATGCTCGACGGCAGGCCGCACCCGTGATCGGCTACGACGAGGCGCTGGCGCACATCCTGCGGGAAGCCAAACCGCTGCCGGTGGTGCCGCGCACGCCGGTGCCGGGACAGGTGCTGGCCGAGCCGGTGCACAGCCGCGAAGACCTGCCGCCGTTCGACAATTCCGCGATGGACGGCTTCGCCCTGCGAGTGGGCGATGCGGGCATTGCGGCGGGTGCCGAGTTCGAGGTGCTGGGCGCGCAGGCGGCCGGCGACGAACGGGTTTCCGCGCCGGCGGGCGCGTGGGAAATCATGACCGGCGCGCGCATCCCGGACGGGTTGGATGCGGTGATCCCGGTCGAGCAGGTCGAAGTGCTGGCCCGCGATGACGACGGCAAGCCGGCGCGCATCCGCCTGCAAGCCGAGGTGCCGCGCGGCCAGCATGTGCGCCGGCATGGCGAGGACGTGCGCAAGGGCGACCGCTTCCTTGCCGCCGGTACCCGCCTGGATGCGCCGCAGCTGATGCTGCTGGCCGCGCTGGGCGTGTCGCTGGTGGACGTGCGCGCGGCCCCGCGGGTGGCGCTGATCAACACCGGCCGCGAGCTGGTGGACGATCCCGCGCGGCCGCTGGCCTCGGGCGAAATCCGCAACAGCAACGGTCCGTACCTGGCGCAGCGGGTCGAACAGGCCGGGGCCGAACTGGTGCTGCGCCAGACCGTGAGCGACGAGGTGGATGCGTTCTTCATCGCGATGGAAGAGGCGCGCTCGGCCGGTGCCGAACTGGTGCTGAGCACCGGCGCGGTGTCGATGGGCCGCTACGACTTCATCCCCGACGCGCTGCGCAAGCTCGGCGCGACCATCCATTTCCACAAGGTGGCGATCCGCCCCGGCAAGCCGCTCTTGTTCGCCACCCTGCCCAACGGCGCGCTGTTCTTCGGCCTGCCGGGCAATCCGGCGTCGAGCGCGGTGGGGCTGCGGTTTTTCGTGGAGCCGGCGCTGCGCGCGATGCTGGGCCTGGCCCCCGAGCGCGCCCTGCGCCTTCCGCTGCGCGGCGGCCGCCGCGCGCATCATGCCCTGCGCGTCTTCCTCAAGGCGCGGGTGGAACTGGATGCACACGGACGCCTGTGGGCGCAGGCGCTGCCTGGGCAGGAATCGTTCCGGATCGCGCCGCTGGCGCAGGCCAATGCCTGGGTCGTGATCGATGGAAGCGCGGGTGACCTGCCCGAAGGCGCGCCGGTGGAGGTCTGCGGCCCCGGGCACCTGCTCGGATTGACGCTGGAAGGAGTACAGCCGTGAAGGTGGAAGTGAAGCTGTTCGGCGCGTTCCGCGACCACCAGCCCGATGGCTGCGTCCACCTGGAGTTGGCCCCGGGTGCGCGCGTGGACGATTTGCGCCTGGCGCTGGAAGCCTACGCCAGCGCGCACTGGCCGGCGTTTTGCCCGAAACTGTTGAAGTACTCGGCCTTCGCCAGCGAAAAGGCCGTGCTGCGCGAAGCCGATCCCGTGCCCGAGGACGGCCGCATGGCGGTGCTGCCGCCGGTCAGCGGAGGCTGAGCGTGGATGCCCATCGACTGATCGTGCGCGACATTGCCGAAGGCGGGCTCGATCCGGCTGCGGCGCTGGATTTCGTGTCCGACCCCGGTTTCGGCGGCATCGCGATGTTCGTCGGGCGGGTGCGCGACCTCAACCACGGCCGCGCGGTGCTCGGGGTCAGCTACGACATGTTCGTGCCGCTGGCGCTCAACGGTTTCGCCGAGATCGCGGCCAAGGCCGAGCGCGACTTCGATGGCAGGCTGAAGCTCTACATCGGCCACGCCAAGGGCCGCCTGGGGATCGGCGATGTGGCGATGGTGGTGGTCGCCGGCACCCCGCACCGCGACGAGGCCTTCCGCGCCTGCCGGCAGGTGGTCGAGGCGGTCAAGCACAGCAGCCCGATCTGGAAGCAGGAGCACTACACCGACGGCGACAGCATCTGGAGCGAGGGCTGTTCGCTGTGCGAGCGTGAGGAGGCGGCCCCGCTGCATGAAGGGCATGCGCACTGACGCGCCCTGGACGGGCGTGCTGCTGGCCGGCGGGCGCTCGCGCCGCATGGGCCGGGACAAGGCCGGGCTGGTCTGGAACGGACGCACCCTGCTGCAGCACCAGTCGCAGTTGCTGATGGACGCCGGCGCGCAGCGCGTGGTGGTCAGCGGCGACTATCCGCAGGCACAGGGCATCCCCGACGCCGTGTCCGACCAGGGACCGCTGGGCGGCCTCCTCGCGGTCAGCGCCGTGCTGGAGGACGGACCGCTCGTGGTGCTTCCGATCGACATGCCGCAGGTCGCGCCCGCGCTGCTCGCCGCGCTGGCGCAGGCCCCGGCGCGCTGCGCGCACTATCGCGGCCACGTCCTGCCGCTGCGGCTGGCGCTGGACGCGGCGCTGCGCGCCTGGCTCGCGCAGAGCCCGCAGCTTCCGCCGGAGCAGCGCTCGCTGCGGGCGCTGCATGCGGCCTGCAACGGCACCATCCTGCCGCTTGCGCCGGGCGACGTGCGCTTGCTCGCAAACTGCAACACGCCGGACGAATGGGCGGCGCTGGCATCATGAAGATCCAGATCAATGGGCAGCAGCTGCGCTTCCGCATCGACGAGGATGCCCTGGCCGAACTTCTGGACAGCGGCCATCTGACTCGCAGCAGCCACCTGTCGCCGGGCGTTCGGCTGGTCCAGCGCATCGTTCTGGGGGACGCGCCGGACGGAGCGGCGCTGCAGGTCGAGCCGGGCGCGTGGAGCCTGCGGCTGCCGCGCGCGGATCTTCTGGACTACGTCGCGCGCCTTCCCTGCCGCGACGCGCTGGCCTATGTCCTGCCCGGCGGTGCCGCGGATGCGCCCCTGTATGTAGGCATCGAGGTGGACGTGCGCGACAGCGTGCGTCGCCGCGGCCCGCGTCGGCGCGGCACCGGAACCGCGCCCGATCCGACGGCGGAGTGAGTCGCGCGCGGCGTGAGTATCGCTGGCGCACGGGAAATCCGCTGCCGATTTCGGAGAAATTGACGTCAGTCAAACGGCGGATCAGCACTCGGACCAGCATGCGTGGTCGCGGCGAGTGCGCCAGTCGAAGCCTGACGGCCAGTCTCACGACGCCCTGCCGCGTCCGTCTGCCGAGAGGGTTTCCCGATGAGCTATTTCCTTGACCGCCTGCAGTTCTTCAAGCGCCAGGCGGAGCCGTTCGCCGACGGCCACGGCTTCACCAAGACCGAAAGCCGCGACTGGGAGAACGGCTACCGTGCGCGCTGGCAGTACGACAAGATCGTGCGCTCCACCCACGGGGTGAACTGCACCGGCTCCTGCAGCTGGAAGATCTACGTCAAGAACGGCCTGGTGACCTGGGAAACCCAGCAGACCGACTACCCGCGCACGCGGCCCGACCTGCCCAACCACGAGCCGCGCGGCTGCCCGCGCGGGGCCAGCTATTCCTGGTACCTGTACAGCGCCAACCGCCTGAAGTACCCGCTGATCCGCGGCGCGCTGCTGCGCCTGTGGCGGCAGGCGCGCAAGACCATGGCACCGGTGGACGCCTGGGCCAGCATCGTGGAAGACCCGGCCAAGGCGGCGGACTACAAGTCGCGCCGCGGCATGGGCGGCTTCGCGCGGGTGCGCTGGGAGGAGGCCAACGAGCTGATCGCCGCCTCGAACCTTTACACGGTGAAAAAGTACGGCCCGGATCGCGTGGTCGGGTTCTCGCCGATCCCGGCGATGTCGATGGTGTCCTACGCCTCCGGCGCGCGCTACCTGTCGCTGCTCGGCGGTGCCTGCCTGTCGTTCTACGACTGGTACTGCGACCTGCCGCCGTCCTCGCCGCAGGTGTGGGGCGAGCAGACCGACGTGCCGGAATCGGCCGACTGGTACAACAGCCGCTACATCATCGCGTGGGGCTCCAACGTCCCGCAGACCCGCACGCCCGACGCGCACTTCTTCACCGAGGCGCGCTACAACGGCACCAAGACGGTGGCGATCACCCCGGACTATTCCGAAGTCGCCAAGCTCACCGACCACTGGCTGCACCCCAAGCAGGGCACCGACGCCGCGCTGGCGTTCGCGTTCGGCCACGTGATCCTGAAGGAGTTCCACGTCGACCGGCCCTCGCAGTACTTCACCGACTATTGCCGGCAATACACCGACATGCCGCTGCTGGTGCGGCTGGAGCGGCGCGACGATGGCCGGCTGGTGGCGGGGCGTTACCTGCGCGCCTCCGACCTCGGCGGGCTGGGCGAGGCCAACAATCCCGAATGGAAGAGCCTGGCGTTCGACGAGACCACCGGTGCCGTCACCGTGCCGAACGGCTCGGTCGGTTTCCGCTGGGGCGAAAAGGGCAAGTGGAACATCGAGGAAAAGGACAGCGCCGGTCGCGAGACGCGCCTGCGGCTGAGCTTCAAGGACGCCCATGACGGCATCGAGGCGGTGAGCTTTCCGTACTTCGGCGGCATCGAGCACGAGAAGTGGACCGCCGTCAAGTTCGAGGACGTGCTGGAGCGCAACATCCCGGTGCGCAGGCTGCAGACCGCCGATGGCGCGGAAACCCTGGTCGCCACGGTGTACGACCTGCTGCTGGCGCAGTACGGCGTGGACCGCGGCTTCGGCGGCGGCAACGTGGCCACCAGCTTCGACGACAACCTGCCGGGCACCCCGGCCTGGCAGGAAACGATCACCGGCGTGCCGCGTCTGGACGTGATCGAGATCGCCCGCGAGTTCGCCCGCACCGCCGACAAGACCCGTGGCCGCAGCATGATCATCGTCGGCGCGGCGATGAACCACTGGTACCACAACGACATGAACTACCGCGGCCTGATCAACATGCTGGTCATGTGCGGCTGCGTGGGTCAGACGGGAGGCGGCTGGGCGCACTACGTCGGGCAGGAAAAGCTGCGCCCGCAGACCGGCTGGCAGCCGCTGGCGTTCGCGCTGGACTGGAGCAAGCCACCGCGCCACATGAATGGCACCTCGTTCTTCTACTTCAACTCCGACCAATGGCGCTACGAGAAGCTGGACGTGAAGGAGATCCTTTCGCCGCTGGCCGACCCGGCGAAGTTCACCGGCTCGATGGCCGACCTGAACCTGCGCGCGGTGCGCATGGGCTGGCTGCCCAGCGCGCCGCAGCTGGACCGCAATCCGATCGAGGTGGTGCGCGAGGCCGAGGCGGCCGGCGTGGCACCGGTCGACTACGCGGTGGCGCAGCTGAAGTCCGGCGCGCTGGACTTCGCCTTCGCCGATCCGGACGCGCCGCAGAACTTCCCGCGCAACCTCTTCATCTGGCGCTCCAACCTGCTGGGCTCGTCCGGCAAGGGCCATGAATACATGCTGCGCCACCTGCTCGGCACCCGCCACGGCGTGCAGGGCAAGGACCTGGGCGAGCGCGGCGCGACCAAGCCCGAGGAAGTGAGGTGGCGCGACGAGGCACCCGAGGGCAAGCTCGACCTGCTGGTCACGCTGGACTTCCGCATGTGCACCACCGCGCTGTATTCCGACGTGGTGCTGCCCACCGCGACCTGGTACGAGAAGAACGACCTCAACACCTCCGACATGCACCCCTTCATCCACCCGCTGTCGAAGGCGGTGGACCCGGCATGGGAGTCGCGCAGCGACTGGGACATCTTCAAGGGCATCGCCAGGACCGTCAGCGAACTGGCGCCCGGCGTGCTGGACGTGGTCAAGGACCTGGTGCTGGTGCCGACCCTGCACGACACCCCCAACGAGCTGGCGATGCCGCTGGGCGTGACCGACTGGAAGAAGGGCGAGTGCGAGGCGATCCCAGGCAAGACCATGCCGTCGATGGTGGTGGTGGAGCGCGATTACCCGAACCTGTACAAGAAGTTCACCTCGCTGGGCCCGCTGCTGGACAAGCAGGGCAACGGCGGCAAGGGCATGAACTGGGATACCAAGGACGAGGTGCATTTCCTCGGCGAGCTCAACCACCGCGTGCGCGAGGAGGGCGTCAGCCACGGCCGGCCGCAGATCGATTCGGCTATCGACGCCTGCGAAGTGATCCTGCACCTGGCGCCGGAAACCAACGGCCATGTGGCGGTCAAGGCCTGGGAGTCGCTGGGCACGTTCACCGGCCGCGACCACACCCATCTTGCGGTGGGCAAGGAGCACGAGGCGATCCGCTTCCGCGACATCCAGGCGCAGCCGCGCAAGATCATCTCCTCGCCGATCTGGTCGGGGCTGGAGGACGAGCACGTCAGCTACAACGCCGGCTACACCAATGTGCACGAGCTGATCCCGTGGCGCACCCTGACCGGTCGCCAGCAGTTCTACCAGGACCACGAATGGATGCTGGCCTTCGGCGAGGGGTTCATGCAGTACCGCCCGCCGGTGGACACCAAGACCATCGCGCCGATCCTGGGCAAGAAGCCGAACGGCCACAAGGAGATCGTGCTGAACTGGATCACCCCGCACCAGAAGTGGGGCATCCACAGCACCTATTCCGACAACCTGATCATGCAGACGCTGTCCCGCGGCGGCCCGATCGTGTGGCTGAGCGAGGACGACGCGCGCAGCGCCGGGATCGAGGACAACGACTGGATCGAGCTGTTCAACGTCAACGGCGCGATCGCGGCGCGGGCGGTGGTCAGCCAGCGCATGATGAACGGCATCGCGATGATGTACCACGCGCAGGAACGCATCATCAACACGCCCGGCTCCGAGATCACCGGCACCCGCGGCGGCATCCACAACTCGGTCACCCGGGTGGTGCTCAAGCCCACCCACATGATCGGCGGCTATGCGCAGTATGCCTACGGCTTCAACTACTACGGCACCGTGGGCACGAACCGCGACGAACTGGTGGTGGTGAGGAAGATGGACAGGATCGACTGGCTGGACGGCGAGCCCGTGCCTGCCAATGCCCAGGAGGTGGTGTGATGAAGGTCCGCGCACAGATCGCGATGGTGCTGAACCTGGACAAGTGCATCGGTTGCCACACTTGCTCCATCACCTGCAAGAACGTCTGGACCTCGCGCGAGGGCGTGGAGTACGCCTGGTTCAACAACGTCGAGACCAAGCCCGGCGTGGGTTATCCCAAGGAATGGGAGAACCAGGACAAGTGGAACGGTGGTTGGGTGCGCACCCGCAGCGGCAAGCTGGTGCCGCGCGCCGGCGGGCGCTGGCGGATGCTGTCGAAGATCTTCGCCAACCCCGACCTGCCGCAGATCGACGACTACTACGAGCCGTTCGACTTCGACTACCAGCACCTGCACGAGGCGCCGGACGGCAAGCACCAGCCGACCGCGCGCCCGCGCTCGCTGATCTCCGGCCAGCGCATGCAGAAGATCCACTGGGGCCCGAACTGGGAGG
The DNA here is from genome assembly GCF_037203605.1 of Denitratimonas tolerans. Taxonomy (NCBI): domain Bacteria; kingdom Pseudomonadati; phylum Pseudomonadota; class Gammaproteobacteria; order Lysobacterales; family Lysobacteraceae; genus Denitratimonas; species Denitratimonas tolerans. Next base: position 42,452 of record NZ_JBBDHC010000019.1, on the reverse strand, counting down.
AGATCCTCGGCACCGAGTTCGCCAAGCGCAGCAAGGACCGCAACTTCGACAACGTGCAGAAGGAGATCTACGGCGCGTTCGAGAAGACCTTCATGATGTACCTGCCGCGGCTGTGCGAGCACTGCCTCAACCCGGCGTGCGTGTCCGCCTGCCCGTCGGGCGCGATCTACAAGCGCGAGGAGGACGGCATCGTCCTGATCGACCAGGACAAGTGCCGCGGCTGGCGCATGTGCGTGTCGGCCTGCCCGTACAAGAAGATCTACTACAACTGGAAGTCGGGCAAATCCGAGAAGTGCATCTTCTGCTACCCGCGCATCGAGATGGGCGAGCCCACGGTGTGCTCGGAAACCTGCGTGGGCCGCATCCGCTATCTCGGCGTGCTGCTGTACGACGCAGACCGCATCCAGGAAGCGGCGTCCGTGCCGGCCGAGAAAGACCTGTACCAGGCCCACCTGGACATCTTCCTCGACCCCAACGACCCGGCGGTGATCGAGGCCGCGCGCAAGGAAGGCATCCCCGACAGCTGGCTGGAAGCGGCGGTCAATTCGCCCACCTACAAGCTCGCCATCGACTGGAAGCTGGCGCTGCCGCTGCATCCGGAATACCGCACCCTGCCGATGGTCTGGTACGTGCCGCCGCTGTCGCCGATCCAGTCCGCGGCCGAGCGCGGCCGGGTGGGCATGAACGGCGAACTGCCCGACATCGCCTCGCTGCGCATCCCGGTGCGCTATCTGGCCAACATGCTGACCGCCGGCGACGAAGCGCCGGTGGTGCGCGCGCTGGAGCGGATGATGGCGATGCGTGCCTGGCGGCGTTCGCTGAACGTGGACGGGGTCGAGGATCACGCCGTGCTGAAGCAGGCCGGGCTGACCGTGGCCCAGGCCGAGGACATGTACCGCTATCTGGCCATCGCCAACTACGAGGACCGCTTCGTGATTCCCTCGGCGCACCGCGAGTACGCCAACGATGCCTTCGGCGAGCGCGGCGGCTGCGGCTTCACCTTCGGCAACGGCTGCAGCGGCGATTCGCCGGCGGACCTCTTCGGCCAGCGCAAGAGCACCAGCTACGCAGTGCATCCGAACCGGCAGGAAAAATCGCTCGAGGTGACCCGATGAGCCTGCTCAAGCTCATCGGCGTACTGCTCGACTATCCGCGGGACGCGCTCTGGGAGCACGGTGAGGAACTCCTCGCCGCAGCGCAGGACGACGCCCTGCCGCCGGCGCGCCGGATGGCGCTGGTGCAATACGTGCGCGACCTGCTCGCCACCGAGCCGCTCGAGGCGCAGGAGCGCTGGCTGGCGCTGTTCGACCGTGGCCGTTCGATGAGCCTGCTGCTGTTCGAACACATCCACGGCGAATCCCGGGATCGCGGCCAGGCGATGGTCGACCTGATCGAGGCCTACCGCAGGAACGGCTACGAGCTGTCCGCGCGCGAGCTGCCGGACTACCTGCCGCTGCTGCTGGAGTACCTGGGCCAACGCCCGCCGGAGGAGGCGCGCGACTGGCTGCAGCACGTCAGCCACATCATCGGCCTTCTGGCCGCGCGCGCGGGCGAGCGCGGAAGCAGCCACGCCGTGCTGCTCGAAACCCTGGTGGAGTACGCCAGCGGTGTGGTCGATATCGACGCGCTGCGCCGCCGCGCGCGGCAGGAGCCGCGCGACGACACGCCCGAGGTCATGGACCAGCTCTGGGAGGAGGAGGCGGTGCGCTTCGGTGCCGAGGCCCCCGCCCAGGACTGCGATCCTTCCGCCACCCGCGCGCCGCGTCCGGCGGCCGCGCCCAGCCATGCCAACCCGCAGGTGCAGCCATGAGCCACGTGGATACCTTCGCCTTCCAGATTTATCCCTACATCGCGCTCGCGGTGTTCTTCATCGGCAGCTGGGCGCGCTTCGACCGCGCCATGTTCACCTGGCGCGCCGGCTCCAGCCAGCTCCTGTCCGACAAGGGCATGCGCTGGGGCAGCAACCTCTTCCACATCGGCATCCTGGCGATCCTCGCCGGCCACCTCGTCGGCCTCCTGACGCCGCACTGGGTATACGAGCCCTTCATCACCGTGCCACAGAAGCAGCTGCTGGCGATGGTGGTGGGCGGCGCGTTCGGCGCGGTCTGTCTGGTCGGCATCAGCATCCTCACCCTGCGCCGGCTGACCAATCCGCGGGTCAGGGCCACCGGCACGTTCGCAGATACCGCGATCCTGCTGCTGCTGTTCGCGCAGCTGCTGCTGGGCCTCTACACCATCGTCGAATCCAGCAAGCACATGGACGGTGGCGTGATGATGGCGCTGGCCGAATGGGCGCAGCGCATCGTCACCTTCCGCGGCGGCGCGGCCGAGTTCGTGGCCGGCGTGAGCTGGGTCTACAAGGCGCACATCTTCCTCGGCCTGACCCTGTTCCTGCTGACGCCCTTCACCCGCCTGGTGCACGTGTGGAGCATCCCGCTCAGCTACCTGTGGCGGCCCTATCAGGTGGTGCGCCGCCGCCAGTCGCCGCTGCGCTACGGCCCGAGGGCCTGATGATGGAACGCAGCCGCCCGCTTGCCATCACCCTGATCGACTCGCAGGCACCGGTCGCCGATGACGCCCACGCCGACCGCGCGCGCGACGCCAGCGAAGGCCCGCGCACGCTGGGCCAGCGCGCCCCGGCGTTCCTGTTCGTCGGCGATACGGCGATCAGCGAGGCGCAGATCGCCGGGGAAATGCAGTTCCACCGCGCCATGAAGCCCGAACAGTCGCGTGCCAGCGCGGCGCGTGCGCTGGTGGTGCGCGAGCTGCTGCGCCGCGAGGCGGAGCGGCTGGGCATTGCGCAGGATTTGCAGCCCCATCCCGGCGAGCCGCTCGAGGAGGCCTGCATCCGCGTCCTGCTCGAACGCGAGGCGGAGAGCCGCATGCCGTCCGAGCAAGACTGCCGGCGCTACTTCGAGCAGAATCCCGGGCGCTTCCATGCGCCGCTGCGCCTGCGCGCGCGCCACATCCTGCTGGCCGCGGCGGCGGATGACGTGAACGGCCGCTTCAGCGCGCGCAGCCGCGCCGAAGAACTGATCGCGGAGCTGAAGACGCGGCCGCAGCTCTTCGCCGACTTCGCCCTGCGCCATTCGGACTGCCCCTCGAAGGACGAGGGCGGGGATCTGGGCTGGCTGGAGCGCGGCCAGACCGTGCCCGAGTTCGATCGCCAGGTGTTCCGCCTGCGCCAGGGGCTGGCCGGTTTTCCGGTCGAGTCGCGCTGGGGCTATCACGTCGTGCAGGTCGACGGGATCGCCGACGGCGAGGCGCTCGAATTCGACGCCGTGCACCAGCGCATCCGCGATTACCTCGAACTGCAGGTGCGCCAGCAGGCGCTCCAGCAATACCTGCTCGAACTCCAGCACCGCTACACGGTACGCGGGCTGGAGGCGATCGAAGCGGCGGCCTGACCGCCACTCCGGCGCGCCGGGTTCCGGTTCCCCCAACTCACAGTCGAGACATTCCATGCAGGACTCAACAGCCATCGAGCGCGGCCCCCAGCAGCGGGCGCTGTGGATGTCCACGGCCGCCTTCACCGCGTGCTTCGCGGTGTGGACGATCTTCTCGATCATCGGCATCGAGGTGCAGAAGCAGCTGGGGCTGAGCGAAACCCAGTTCGGCTTGCTGATCGGCATGCCGATCCTGACCGGCAGTCTGATCCGGCTGATTCTGGGCATCTGGGCCGACCAGCACGGCGGTCGCCTGGTGCAGGTGCTGGTGATGCTGGCGGCGGCGGCGGCCACCTGGATGCTGACCTACGCCGACAGCTACGCCAGCTTCCTCCTCGCGGCGGTCGGCGTGGGCATCGCCGGCGGTGCCTTCTCGGTGGGCGTGGCCTACGTCTCGCGCTGGTTCCCGGCCAGCCGTCAGGGCCTGGCGCTGGGCATCTTCGGTGCCGGCAACGTCGGCGCGGCGGTCACCAAGCTGCTTGCCCCGATGGTGATGGTCGCGCTCGGCTGGCAGGCGGTGGCTCAGTACTGGGCGATCGGACTGGCGGTGATGGCGGTGATTTTCTGGTTCACCACCAGCGACGACCCGGAGCAGGAACAGCGCCGTCGGGAAGGCGCGAAGCCGCCGAGCCTGGCCAGCATGCTGGAGCCGCTCAAGAACGTGCAGGTCTGGCGCTTTTCGCTCTACTACTTCTTCGTCTTCGGCGGCTTCGTCGCGCTGTCGCTGTGGCTGCCGCGCTACCTGATCGGCGTCTACGGCATGGACATCCGCACCGCGGGCATGGTGGCAGCCGCCTATTCGATCCCGGCCAGCCTGTTCCGGGTATACGGCGGCGTGCTGTCCGACAAGTTCGGCGCGCGCCGGGTGATGTACTGGACCTTCGGCGTGTCCATCGCCTGCTGCTTCCTGCTGGCCTATCCGCCGACGGACTACGTCATCCACGGCATCGAAGGACCGATCCGGTTCACCCTCAGTACCGGCGTGACGGGATTCATCGTGCTGGTGTTCGTGCTGGGCTTCTTCATGAGCCTGGGCAAGGCCGCGGTGTACAAGCACATCCCGGTGTACTACCCCAAGCACGTGGGCGCGGTCGGTGGCATCGTCGGCCTGGTCGGCGGCCTCGGCGGCTTCCTGCTGCCGATCGCGTTCGGCGCGCTGAATGATCTGGTGGGCATCTGGCAAAGCTGCTTTGCGCTGCTTTTCGTGGTCGTGCTGGCGTCGCTGGTGTGGATGCACGTCTCGATCCGCGCGATGGAGCGCGGGGTCGCCGAGAAGGAGCTGCGCAAGCTGCCGGAACTGCCGGAAATGCAGCCCATCCACAAGCCCGAGCACGAGGGCGTGCTGGGCAGCCACCTGCTGGAGGACTGGCGGCCGGAGGATCCCGTTTTCTGGGAGGCCACCGGGCGGCGCATCGCCCGGCGCAACCTGTGGCTGTCGATTCCCTCCCTGCTGCTGTCGTTCGCGGTCTGGATGGTGTGGTCGGTGGTGGTCGCCAAGCTCCCCGCGGTCGGCTTCCGGCTCACGACCGACCAGCTCTTCTGGCTGGCGGCGCTGCCGGCGCTGTCGGGCGCGACCCTGCGCATCTTCTACTCCTTCGTGGTGCCGATCTTCGGCGGGCGCTTCTGGACCACGCTGGCGACCTGGTCGCTGATGATCCCGGCGCTGGGCATCGGTTTCGCGGTGCAGAATCCGGATACGCCGTACTGGATCCTGCTGCTTCTGGCCCTGCTCTGCGGCTTCGGCGGCGGCAACTTCGCCTCCTCGATGTCGAACATCTCCTTCTTTTTCCCCAAGTCCGAGAAGGGCCATGCGCTGGCGCTCAACGCCGGGCTCGGGAACCTGGGCGTGAGCGCGGTGCAGTTCCTGGTGCCGCTGGTGATCACCGTCGGGGTTTTCGGGGCCCTCGGCGGCGAGCCGCTGATGAGTTCGGACGGCGTGGCCGATCACCAGCCGCTGTGGCTGCAGAATGCCGGCTTCATCTGGGTGCCCTTCATCGCCCTGTCCGCGATCGGCGCGTGGTTCGGCATGAACGACCTCACCACCGCCAAGGCGTCCTTCGCCGAGCAGTCGGTGATCTTCCGTCGCAGCCACAACTGGATCATGTGCTGGCTGTATCTGGGCACCTTCGGTTCCTTCATCGGCTACTCCGCCGCCTTCCCGCTGCTGGCCAAGATCCAGTTCCCGCACGTGCCGGTGCTCAAGCTCGCCTTCCTCGGGCCGCTGGTGGGCGCGCTCAGCCGCTCGTTCACCGGCTGGATTTCCGATCGCTGGGGCGGAGCGAGGGTGACGTTCTGGGTGTTCGTCGGGATGGCGGCAGGCGTCCTGGGCGTGGTGTATTTCCTCCACGCGCAGAGCTTTGCCGGCTTCTTCGCGGTGTTCCTGTTCCTGTTCTTCGTCAGCGGCGTGGGCAATGCCTCCACCTTCCAGATGATCCCGGTGATCATGCGCAAGGAAATCGACCGGCTGATGCCGGGCATGACGCCGGAAGAACGCACCCGGCAGGCCGACAAGGAAAGCGCGGCCATCATCGGCTTCAGTTCGGCGATCGCGGCCTACGGCGGATTCTTCATCCCCAAGAGCTACGGCTCCTCGATCGCTCTGACCGGCAACGCCGACGCCGCGCTGTGGTCGTTCTTCGTGTTCTACCTGACCTGCATCGGGCTGACCTGGTACGCCTACACGCGCCGCAAGGGCCTGCTGTACGACGTCGAGCGCGGCGCGCGCGCGGCGTGAAGCGAACGCCCCCGCCGCGCGGCGGGGCATCACCGCACGGCGCGCGCCTTGCGGGCAGGGGTGGCGTAAGCTGGGGTGCCTCCGGCACGGATTCACGCATGGTCCCGATGCAGCTCCAGCCCCTGATCGACCTGCGCGGCGCGGGCACCAGCCTGACGCCGCAGCGGGCGCAGCTGCTGCACGCGCTGGACGCGCACGGCTCGATCAGTGCCGCCGCGCGTGCGGTGGGCATGAGCTACAGGGGCGCGTGGGATGCCGTGGCCGCGCTCAATGATTTCGTCGGCGAGCCGCTGGTCAGCGCCGAAGCCGGCGGCAGCGGCGGCGGCGGCGCGCGCCTGACCGACACGGGGCGGCGCGTGCTGGCCTTTCACCAGGCGCTGACCGCATTGCAACAGCGGCTGCTGGCGGGGCAGGGGGAATCCGCCTGCTCCGACGATCTCGATCAACTGCTGAGGAGGCTGGGAAATCTCATGCTCAGGACAAGCGCGCGCAACCAGTACGAAGGCACCGTGCAGACCATCCAGCGCGGCGCGGTGAACAGCGAGGTGATCCTCGACCTCGGCGGCGGCGACCGGCTGGTCGCCATCGTCACCAACACCAGCGTGGACGATCTGGGCCTGCGCGAGGGCGGCAGCGCGATCGCGCTGGTGAAGTCCTCGTTCGTGGTGCTGGGCGAGCCGGGCGTGCGCACCAGCGCGCGCAACGCGCTGGCCGGCAGCGTGCTGTCGTGCCGGGAGGGCGCGGTCAATGCCGAGGTGGAACTGCAGTTGGCCGGCGGCCGCCGCGTGGTGGCCACGATCACCAACGAGAGCGCGCGTGAGCTCGACATCAGCGAGGGCGTGCCGATGCTGGCGCTGATCAAGTCCTCGCACGTGATCCTTGCCGTGGCGGTCTGATCGCTCCCGCCGGCATGCCGCCGGCGGGAGCGGGAAGCACCGGGAGCTTCGAAAAACCCCCCAGTCCGCGTCATTCCGGCGAAAGCCGGAATGACCGTCTTTTTTGTAGGAGCGACCCTGGTCGCGATCAAAGCGTCGGACGCATCGCCAAGCGCTACCGGTTGCCGTGCCCTCCATCGCGACCAAGCTCGCTCCTACACCGCACCCTTGAGGCTTTCGCCAGATTTTTCGAGGCTCTCCGCCGTCAGAACCCGTAGCTGACGTTGAGGAACCAGGTCCGTCCCGGCATCGGGTAGCCCTCGGCCAGCTCGTACCACTTGTCGCCGAGGTTGCGCCCGCCGACCTCGATGTCGAGCCCGTCCCGCGGCGACCATACCAGCTTGGCGCCGAGCGTCGCGTAGCCGCCAAGGCGCAGGAAGCCGCCCTGGTTGCCGGGGCCGCTGCAGGTGACGATGCGGCCCTGTTCGGCCTCGGCGGTGGCCAGCGCCTTCCACCGCGGCGAAAGCGCCCACTGCGCGTGCGCGAAGAGGCGCTGGCGCGGGCTGTTGGTCAGCAGCACGGCGGGATTTCCGAGGTTGTCGCGATCCATCCAGGTATAGGCCGCGCCAAACTGCCCGCGTTCGCCCACGTCCTGCTGCAGCGACAGCTCGACGCCGCGGCTGCGCGCCTTGCCGATGTTCTGTGCCTGGTTGCAGACCGTGCTGCCGCATTCCGCGGATGCCACCTGCGCATCCTGGATCAGCTCGTCGATGCGGCTGTGGAACCGTGCCGCTTCCGCCTGCGCGCCGGACCACAGCTGCCCGCGCCAGCCCAGCTCGACGTGGCGCGCGGTTTCCGGCTTCAGGTCGGGATTGGGAAGGGCCGCGCCCATGCGCGCCGAGTAGCGATCCTTGATGGTCGGGAAGCGGGTCTTGCGCGAGACGCTGGCGAACAGCTGGCCGTTCTCGCCGACATCGCGCTGCAGTTCGACGAGCGCGTTGTTGGCGCTGGTTTTCCCGATCGGCCAGAAATAGACCTCCCTGGCGTCGCGCTGCTCGTGGCTCGCGCCCAGGCGCAGTCCGTAGCGGTCGCCCAAGGTGATGCTGTCCTCCAGCGCCAGCGAGGTGGTCACGTCGCGATAGTTCTTGGTCGGCGACTTGGGATTGGTGTCGCGGTGGCGATCGTCCTTGTGGTGCAGCGCAAGCTGCAGGTCGTGGTTGGCGATGGCCTGGGTGGACAGCGCCACGCTGACGCCGCGGGTCTTGTCCTCGTACACGCTGGGAAAGCTGGTGGTGTTGAGCTGGGTGGCGTAGGTGCCGTCGCTGTAGGCCTCCAGCCCGTTGCCGTAGCGATCCTCGTAGGCGCGCAGCTTCAGGCTGCTGCTTTCGCCCAGGCCGAGGTTGCCGATGAAGTACAGGCTTTCCTTGTCCCACCACGGCCAGCGCCAGTAGCGGATGCCGCTGCCGGTGCGGCCGGTGTAGACGGGATTGCCCTTCTCGCCGTCCTGCTTCACGTAGCCGATGGCGAACTCGCTGCGCTCGCTGGGCGCATAGCCGATCTTGATCGAGGCGCGGCGGTCGCTGCGGTAGGCGTTCTCGCGCTCGTCGCCCGTGTCGGTGGGATTGGCCTTGTAGTCGATGAAGCCGTCCGGCAGCGGGAAGCCGTCGGCATCCAGCCACGACCAGCCGGCCTGCAGGTACCAGTCGCCGTGGCGCATGCCGAGGTTGGCCGCCGCCTTGCGCTCACCGCCGCTGCCCGCGCCGAGGCGCACGTCGCCTTCCAGCGGCTGGGTAGGCTTGCGCGAGACGAGGTTGATCGCGCCGCCCAGCGTGTTCGGGCCGTACAGCAGCGAGGCCGCGCCCTTGGCGACGCGGATTTCGGCCAGGTCGAAGGTGGTGAAGCGGCCGAAGTCGATGTAGCCGTCGTAGGGGACGTACTGCGGGATGCCGTCGAGGAACACCGGCACCTGGCGCGGGTCGAAGCCGCGCACGTACACCAGCGATTCGTTGCGGCTGTTGTTGGACAGCGCTACGCCGGGCGCGATGGCCACCGCCTCGCCCACGGTGTCGCGGTTGAGCGCGTCGAGCTGCTCGCGGGTGATGGCCGATTCCCCGGCTGGCGGCTGCGCGGTCCGCTGGCCCAGCACGACCACGCGGCCGAGCTCGAAGGGTTTGACGGTCTTGCCGGCGGCGTCTTCGGCGTGGGCCGCGGCGAGGCCGGCGAGGCCGGCGAGCAGGGCGGTGACCAGCGCGCCGATGAAGCGTTGCATGGGAGTGGGACATGGCTCTTCTCTGGGTTGGGAAAACGTAAATCGCGGGCACGACGCGCCCTTGCCGTCCTCCCTGGCGTCGGGCGGACGGGCGCGGGGCTGGTCGGGGCGCGGGGCGGCGGCGGGGTGAAGCGCTATGCGCAGCCGCCGCGCGGGGTCATTCCATGCGGATCACTTCGATTCCGCTGAGCCAGCGCACGTGGCGCGGGCCGGTCTTGATGTCCTGGCCGGAGATCAGCAGCAGCTGGCCTTCGCGCGCTTCCAGCGGCTTTCCGTCCTTCTCCCAGGCCACCAGCACGTCCTTGCCGATGGGGCTGTTGTACAGCTCGTTCCAGGAAAAGGTGACGAGGTAGCCGTCGGTGGCGCGCGCCAGGATCACCATGCGGCGCGCGTCCTTGTGGCCCTGCACGTCGATGCCGACCCGGTCGATCACGTCGGTCAGGCGCACGCCGCGGAAGTTCTGCACCGAACCCACGGTGGCACCGGAGGCGCAGACCACGTCCACCGGGCCGGTGTCGCGCGCCACCAGATCCTGGAGCGCGGCCACGTCGAACTCGGCGGGGGCCTTCACCGCGCCCGTGACGCGGACCGAATGGCTGGGCGCGCCGGTTTCCGGATGGTCGGCGGGTGCCGCCGACAGGGCCGGAGCCAGCAGCAGCGCGAGCAGGAGCGCGTGGATCTTCATGGGAGCCTCCTCGTTATGAAGTTGAGTACATACCGTAAACAGGATAGCGCCCGCGCCGCGCTCGCGGATTGATCCACGTCAGTTTTCCGCCGTCCGCCACTGCCGGTACAGCGCGCGCAGCTGCCCGGCGAACAGCAGCGCCCAGGCCGCCATGCCGATGGCGAACATCGCCTGCGGCAGGCGCGCGAGGAAGGGAAGCTGCAGCGCGTCGATCATGCGATGCGTGCTGGCCGCGTACATGCCCAGCGGGAACACCGCGCCCCAGTACATCGGGTCGTAGGTGAAGGGAAAGCGCCGCACGCCGTGGCGCCAGATCGCCAGCACCACCAGCATGGGAATCCACCAGGTGCCGGTGGCCCAGTAGAACACGGTGAATCCCTTGAGGAAGGGCAGCATCGAGTGCAGGAACGGCGCGTGCGGGGCGTTGAGGATCAGCAGCGAACCGGCCAGGGTGGAGATCGCCATCGCGCCCATGTTGATCCAGTACGGCGGCGACAGATCGGCGGGAGAAAAGGTGAAGAAGGTGTAGCGGTAGAAGATCAGCGACATCATCCAGATGTAGAGCATCCCGCCCCACAGCCACATCGACAGGGCGAAGAAATTGAGTTCCATGCGCAGCGGCTGCCCGACGGCGGGAGCGATCAGCGCCGCCAGCACCGCCATCGACTGGGTCGCCACCACCGCCAGCAGCCAGCCGCCGTTGATGCCGCGCGCAAGCTCCGGTTTCTCCTGCTTGACCGTGAGCACGGTGAAAATGGTGTAAGTGAAACCGATCCAGGCCAGCAGCCCGACGGTGCCCAGCGTCGCCGCCACGCGCAGGTCGCCGCCGATCAGAAGGCTCTGGCTCCCCAGCACCCCGCACGCCGCCACGAAGGTGAAGAAACCCGGCGCGTTGAGGTGGTTGAAGAGGTCGTCGCGCACCCGTCGCGGGTGCCAGACCAGGTGCGCCAGCGCCAGCGCGCCGATCACGATGAAGAGCAGCCAGTTGAGCGCGAGCAGGGCCTTCGCCAGCACCGGGACGCCCAGCAGATGGGCGGCGATCGACATGATGCCGGTGGCCATCACCATGCTGAAATAGCCCGGTGACAGCGACGCGGTGGCGTGGCGCAGGTGGCGCAGCAGGCTGGGCATCGCGGCGAATTCCCCCGAACGGATGGCGCACCGGGCGAAACCCGGGCAGGCGATCGGCAGACTAGGGCCGCCGGGCCGGCGTGGACTTGATGGAAGTCAAACCCGCTTCCGGCCTAGACCAGCAGCGCGACCGCCTTGACCTGCGCCCACAGCATCATTCCCGGCTGCAGCGCCAGGCGCTCGACCGAGCGATGCGAGATCCGCGCCAGCAGCGGCGTGCCCGACGCCTCCAGCCGCGCCTGCACCTGCCCGCCGGGCAGCGGGTCGAGTGCGACCAGGCGTGCCGGCACGAGGTTGAGCAGGCTGGAATCCCCGTGTCGGCTCAGCGCCAGGCTGACGTCGCGCGCCTGGATGCGCACGCGCAGCGCCGTGCCGGCGGCCAGCGTCGCGCCGTGTGCATACAGCGCGCCGGCCGCGGTGGCGAGCCGCACCAGCCCGTGCGCGTCGCGCGCGTCGGCCGTGGCGTCGAGCACGACGCCGGCGTCCTCGCGCAGCGCGAGCGGCAGGTCAGCGCGGTTGAGCACCTCCAGCGCCGGCCCGCAGGCGCTGGCGCGGCCGTCTTCCAGCAGCACCAGATGATCGGCCAGGCGCACCGCCTCCTCGATCGCATGGGTGACGTAGAGGATCGGCAGGCCGGCCTCGCGCCGCACGGTTTCAAGGAATGGCAGCACCTCCGCGCGGCGCGCCGCATCCAGCGCGCTGAGCGGCTCGTCCAGCAGCAGCCAGCGCGGCTCGCACGCCAGCGCGCGGGCCAGCGCCACGCGCTGGCGCTCGCCTCCGGACAGCGTTTCCGGGCGGCGCGGCAGCAGCGCCGAAAGCGCCAGGCGCTCGATCCAGGCGTCGAGCGTGGCGGTTGCCGCACCGGCACGCTTCCAGCCGTAGCGCAGGTTGTCCAGCACGCTCAGGTGCGGCAGCAGCGCCGCGTGCTGGAACACCACGCCGAGCGCGCGACGGTGCGGCGGCAGGAAGGAATCCGCGTCCTGCCACGTTTCCCCGCCGATCCGCACGCAGCCGCGCGCGGCGGGCTCCAGTCCGGCGGCGATCCGCAGCAGGCTGCTCTTGCCACTGCCCGAGGGGCCGAACAGGACAGTGGTGCCGCGCGCCGGCAGGCGCAGGTCCACGTCGAGCGTGAAGCTGCCGCGCGCGAGCCGGGTCTGGAGAGTGATGCCCGCCGGCTCAGCCATCGGTGACCGCCGTGCGGCGACCGAGCCACTGCATCACCAGCAGCAGGCCGAACGAAAACAGCAGGAGGCCCGCGGCCAGCCGGTGCGCCTCGCCGTAGGCCATCGCCTCGACCTGGTCGTAGAGCAGCACCGACAGCACCCGCGTCTGGCCCTCGATGCTGCCGCCCACCATCAGCACCACGCCGAACTCGCCAACGGTATGGGCGAAGCCGAGCAGGGTGGCGGTGAGAACCGAAGGCCGCACTAGCGGCAGCGCCACGCTGAAGAAGCGGTCGAGTGGCCCGGCGCGCAGCGTCGCGGCCGCCTCCAGCACCGGCGCGGAGAGGCCGGAAAAGCCGGCCTGCAGCGGATGCACCACGAAGGGCAGGGAGTAGAGCACCGAAGCCAGCAGCAGGCCCTGGAAGGTGAAGGCCCAGGATCCCAGCCCGAGGAGATCGGTGGTGCGACCGATGATCCCGTCCGGTGCCAGCGCGATGAGCAGGTAGAAACCCAGCACCGTGGGCGGCAGCACCATCGGCAGCGACACCAGCGCGCCCACCGGCGCGCGCCAGGCCGAGCCGGTGCGCGCCAGCCACCACGCCAGCGGCGTGCCCAGCGCCAGCAGGATGATCGTGGTGAGGCCGGCGAGCTTGAGTGTCACCCACGCCGCCAGCACCCAGGACGGCCACTGCATCGGGTCAGTCCACCCGGTCATAGCCGTGCTCACGCACGATGGCGCGCGCCGGCGCGCTGCGCAGGTAGTCGGAGAATGCGCGCGCGGCCGGATTGTCGCTGCCGCGGATGAGCAGCACGGCGCTCTGCACGATGGGCGCGTGCCAGTCCGCGGGAATCTCCCAGCCGGACCCGCGCGCCTGCCGCTCGGCCTCCTGAACCTGCGAACGCGGCAACAGCCCCAGCGGCGCGGCGCCGGTCGCCACGAACTGCATCGCCTGGCCCACGTTCTCGCCCTGCACCAGCGCCGGCTGCAGCGCCTCCCAGCGCCCCAGCCGCTGCAGCACTTCGCGCGCTGCCGCGCCGTAGGGTGCCAGCGCCGGGTTGGCGATCGCCAGCCGAGGGATGTCTCCGCCGCGCAGCAGGGCCTCGCCGTCGCCGATCCGGCCCGGATCGCGGCTCCACAGCACCAGCCGCCCGAGGGCGTAGTCATGGACTGAATCGGCCTTGGCCAAACCTTCGGACACCAGCCGCCGCGGCGTCGCGGCGTCGGCCGCGAGCAGGAGGTCGAAGGGCGCGCCGGCGCGGATCTGGGCGTAGAGCTTGCCGGTCGAAGCCGAGCTGATCCGCAGGCGGTGGCCGGTGCGGGCGTGGAAATCCTCGGCCAGCGCCTCGCAGGTATGCAGGAAGTTGGAGGCGACCGCGGCACGCGCCTCGCCCGCCCGCGCGAGGCCCGATCCCGCCGCCAGGCAGAGCAGGAGCAGGGCGCACAGCCCGCGCGGGATCGGCGTCATGGCGCACCTGTGCCACAGCCTGCGCCGGGCAACGGCGCGTTCGACAGCGCGTGACGCCCGTCGCCGCAGACCGCGCAGTCGCTGTGCCGATGCAGCGCGAGCCGGTCGAACCGCATCGTCAGCGCATCCACGCAGAGCAGGGTGCCCAGCAGCGGCTCGCCGATGCCCAGCAGCAGCTTGAGCGTCTCGGTCGCCTGCAGCATCCCGACCAGGCCGGGCAGCACGCCCAGCACGCCGGCCTGCGCGCAGTTGGGCACCAGCTCGGCCGGCGGCGGCGCGGGAAACAGGCAGCGGTAGCAGCCCGCCTCGGGCCGGCGCGCCGGCCAGAACAGCGCCACCTGCCCGCGGAATCGATCCACCGCGCCGTGCACCAGCGGCAGCCCGAGGCGCACGCAGGCGTCGCTGAGCAGGTAGCGCGTGAGGAAGTTGTCGGCACCGTCCACCACGACATCGTGATCCGCCAGCAGCGCGTCCGCGTTGCCGGGGCCGAGCCGGACCGCGTCCTGCCGCAGCGCGATGCCCGGCCACAGCGCCGCCAGGCGATCCGCGGCCGAGGCGACCTTGGGGCGGCCAATATCGGCCTCGCCGTGCAATACCTGGCGCTGCAGGTTGCTGCGGTCCACGCGGTCGTCGTCGATCAGGCTGAGGTGGCCCACGCCGGCCGCCGCCAGATACAGCGCGACCGGGGAACCGAGGCCGCCCGCGCCGACCAGCGCCACGCGCGCATCGCGCAGCCGGCGCTGGCCCTCCAGCCCCACCTCGGGCAGCAGCAGATGGCGGCCGAAGCGTTCGAGGAAGTCGGGCGTCTCGTTCGGCGCGGTGACGGGCAGCGCCTCGGCGCGCCAGCGCGCCAGTCCGCCGGCGACCGACCAGACTCGCGCATGGCCCAGCTCCCGCAGCCGCGCCGCGGCGCGCGCGGTGCGCTGGCCGCTGGCGCACAGCAGGCCGACTTCCTGCATCGGGGCGGGCAGCGCGGCAGCCGGATCGGCCAGCAGTTCGTCGAGCGCCACTGCGCGCGCGCCTTCGGCCGTGCCCGCGGCGCGCTCGCCCTCGCTGCGCACGTCCAGAAGCGGCACGCCCGCGCGGACGCGCGCCCAGGCCTCAGGCGGAGACAGTTCGAGCGGAGCGTCCGGGCCGGCGTCGCGGTGGCCGGAGCGCGAGGCGGCGGCGTTCTTCATGTCACTCCAAGTTCTGCACCTGCTCGCGCATCTGTTCGATCAGCACCTTCAGCTCCACCGCGACCTGGCTGGTGCGGGCGTCGACGGACTTGGAGCCCAGGGTGTTGGCTTCGCGGTTGAATTCCTGCATGAGGAAGTCGAGGCGACGGCCGACGGCTTCGCGCAGGCCGAGCACGCGGCGGGCTTCGGCGATGTGGGTGGCGAGGCGGTCGAGCTCTTCGTCCACGTCGAGCTTCTGAAGCCACAGCACGAATTCCTGCTCCAGGCGGCCGGGATCGAGCGCGGGTGCCAGCTCGGCGAAGCGCGCCTCAAGGCGGGTGCGCAGGCCGGCGCGGATCTCCGGCAGCCACTGGCGCACCTGCGCGCAGGCCGCTTCGGCGCCGGCGAGGCGCTCGCGCAGCGTGGCGGCGAGCATCTCACCCTCGCGCTCGCGGGCACGAAGGAACTCGGCGATGGTTTCCTCGGCCAGCGCCAGCGCCTCGCCCTGCAGGCCGGCGCTGTCGATGCCGTCCTGCTGCATCACGCCCGGCAGCGCCAGCAGCGTGGCGAAGTCGACGGTGAGGCCGGGGAAGCGCGGGCCGAAGGTGCGCGAGGCGGCGGCGAGCTGATCGAGCAGGGGCTCGTTGAGCCGCAGCGTCGCGCTGGCGGCATCGGGCGCGGCGCGCAGGCGCAGGCTGAGCTCCAGCTTGCCACGCTGGACCTTGGCACCGATGCGCTCGCGCAGCGCCGGCTCCAGCACGCGCAGCTCTTCGGGCGCGCGCACCGAAAGCTCCAGATAGCGGTGGTTCACCGCGCGCAGCTCGCACCCCAGTGTGCCCCACGGAGTCTGGCGTTCGGCCGAGGCGAAGGCGGTCATGCTGCGGATCATGCGGTGTCTCCGTGAGTGCAAAGCGCAATGCTGCATTGTCGGGCATGCGGCGGCGCATCGCCATGGCGGCGGCGCGCCGCGGTGGCCGGCGGCAACGCGGTCGCGTCCGGATGGTAAGGTGCCTGTTTTCACACGGACCTTCCCCATGACCTCGTTTTCCCGCCCGAGCGGCCGCGCGCCGGACCAGTTGCGGCCGGTCCGCATCCAGCGTCGCTACACCCGCCACGCCGAGGGTTCGGTGCTGGTCTGCTTCGGCGACACCCAGGTGTTGTGCACCGCCAGCGTGGAGGCGCGCGTGCCGCCGTTCCTGCGCGGCAAGGGCGAGGGCTGGGTGACGGCCGAATACGGAATGCTGCCGCGCTCCACCCACACCCGCAACGACCGCGAAGCCGCACGCGGCAAGCAGGGCGGTCGCACCCTGGAGATCCAGCGCCTGATCGGCCGCGCGCTGCGCGCCTGCGTCGATCGGCGCCTGCTGGGCGAGCGCACCATCACGCTCGATTGCGACGTGCTGCAGGCCGACGGCGGCACCCGCACCGCAGCGATCACCGGAGCCTACGTCGCGCTGCACGATGCGGTGGGCTGGCTGATGGCGCGCCGCGAGATCGCGCGCTCGCCGATCTTCGGTGCCATCGCCGCGGTGTCGGTGGGCGTCTATCGCGGCGTGCCGGTGCTGGATCTCGACTACGCCGAGGATTCGGACTGCGACACCGACATGAACCTCGTCATGAACGACGGCGGCGGCTTCATCGAGCTGCAGGGCACGGCCGAGGGCCATGCCTTCCGGCGCGACGAGCTCGACGCGCTGCTGGCGCTGGGCGAAGCGGGAGCGCGTGCGCTGTTCGGGGCGCAGCAGGCCGCGCTGGCCGAATGATCCTGCCGGCAAGGCGCGGTCTCGCCATCCCGGTGCGGATGGCTGCCGCGCGCTTGGCGCAGCCGGCAGAGGGTTGCCATACTTCATGCACTGGATTGCGCGGCGGGCGCGGCGGCAGGCCCCGGAGAGGTTCTGATGGATGCTGGGCGCGACATCGACACGGATCAGACCTGCGAGCTGGCGCGGCGCTGCGCGGAAGGCGACGCAGCGGCGCGCGACCGGCTCTTCGCCGCCGTGTACGACGACCTGCGCCAGCGCGCCCACCGCCTGCTGCGCCAGTCCGAGGGTGCGACGCTCTCGACCACCGCGCTGGTGCATGAAACCTATCTCAAGCTCGCCGGTGGCCGCCTCGCGCCGCAGGACCGCGCCCACTTCCACGCCATCGCCGCAGCAGCGATGCGCCAGGTGTTGCTCAACGCGATGCGCGACCGCGTCGCCGCCAAGCGCGGCGGCGGGCAGCTGTGCGTCACGCTCGGCGCGGCCGAGGACGTGGCAACAGCGGATCCGGACGCCGCGACCGACCTGTTCGCGCTGGACGCCGCGCTCACCGCGCTGGCGCGTGAGGATGCGCGCCTGGCGCAGGTGGTGGAGCTGCATTTTTTCGCAGGCCTGGGCTTTGCCGAGATCGCCGAGCTTGTGGCGCTGTCGGAACGCACGGTGGCGCGCGACTGGCGCGCGGCGCGCGCGCTCCTGCGCCTGCACATGGCCCAGGCGCAGTGAGCCTGGACGAGATCGCGCTGCTGCGCGAGGCGCTGGAACTGCCGGAGTCCGAACGCCGGGCATTCGTCGAGCGCCGCTGTGCCGATGATCCGGCGCGGCGCGCGCGCCTGCTCGACCTCGTCGTGCTGGACGCCGAGGGCGATACCCTGCTCGACGGCGGTGTCGATGCGCTGTTGGCCGATGCGTTTGCCGGCGACGCGGCACCCGCGCCGCCCATGGTCGATCGCAGCGGCGAAACCATCGGGCCCTGGCGCATCCTGCGGCATCTGGCCGAGGGCGGCATGGGCAGCGTCTGGCTGGCCGAGCGTGCCGACGGCGCGTTCGCCCAGACCGTGGCGCTCAAGACGATCAAACCGGGCATGGACAGCGCCGCCGTGCTGCGCGCCTTCGAGCGGGAGCGCAGCCTTCTGGCGCGGCTGCAGCATCCACAGATCGCGCACCTGATCGATGGCGGCGTCGATGCCTCGGTACGGCCCTGGTTCGCGATGCGCTACGTGGAAGGCGAACCGCTCGACCTCTGGCTGCAGCAGGCACCGCCGCTGCACCGCCGCCTGGAACTGTTTGCCTCGCTCTGCCGCGTGCTGGCCTATGCGCATCGCCAGCTCGTGGTGCATCAGGACATCAAGCCCGGCAACGTCATCGTGCAGGCCGACGGCACGCCCTGCCTGCTGGACTTCGGCATTGGACGCATCCTGCAGGGCGACGCCGCCGGTGGCATCCAGACCGTACAGCGCTTCGCCAGCCCGGCCTACGCCGCGCCCGAGCAGATCGCGGGCGGAGCGATCAGCACCGCCACGGACGTGTATGCGCTCGGCACCATCCTGTTCGAACTTCTGACCGGGCGGCGCTACAGCGCGATGCATCGCGACGGCGACGCCACCACGCGGCCGTCGCACGCGGTGGGTGCCGGCGACGATCCGGCGGCGATTGCGCTGCCGGCAGCGCAGCTGCGCGGCGACCTGGATGCCATTGCCGCACGCGCGCTGGCGGTCGATCCCGCGCGCCGCTACGGCGGCGCCGATCTGCTGGCCGACGATGTGGAACGCTACCTCGCCGGCTGGCCGGTGACCGCGCGTCCCGATGGCGAGCTGTATCGCTTCTCCAAGTGGGTGCAGCGCAACCGCCTGGCCGCGGCGGCGCTGCTCGCGGCGCTGCTGGCGCTGGGCATCGGGCTCGTCGTCAGCCTGCAGCAAACCCGGGTGGCGCGGCAGGAAGCGCAGCGCGCCACCGCGATGAAGGATTACCTGGTCAGCCTGTTCGACGCCGGGCGCATCAACGCCGCGGGCGTGGGCGTGCTGGACCAGCGCGTGATCGACCTGCTCGATGCCAGTGCCGATCGTCTCAAGGAGGAGCTGGCCGGCTTGCCCGAGGTGCGCGACGAGATCTACACCACCCTGGTGGAAATCTACGACGCCAACTACCGCTCCGAACGCTCTGCGGCGCTGGCGCGCGAGCGCCTCGAACAGGCCGAGCGCGCCTTCGGCACCGATGATGTGCGGGTGGTGCCGGCGCTGACGCTGCTGGCGGGCGTGCATCTCAACCAAGCGGAGAACGCGCCGGTGCCGGCGCTGCTGGAGCGCGCCCAGGCGCTGCTGGATGCCGCCAACGAGCACGATTCGCTGACCCAGGCCCTGATATGGCAATACCGCGGCGTACTGGCGGATCGCGAGGGCCGGGTCGACGAGGCCGTCGCCCTGCTGGGGCGCGCCGTCACCCTCTTGCGCGGGCGTTTCCCCGGCAGCGACGAACGCATCATCGCGCTGTTGCAGTTGCTCCAGGCCCTGCCCGCGGCGCAGAACCCGGCCCACGCGCAGGCGCTGATCGGAGAAATGCGCGAAGCGGTGCGGGAAAAGCACGGTACGGAGCACGTCTACGACGTGCAGGTCGACGTGATGGAGGCCCAGCTCCTGTCCGCGCTCGGCCGGTTCGGCGAGAGCCGGGACATCTTGCGCCGCGCCGTTCCGCGCATGCAGCACTTCTTCGGGGAATGGCATCACGACGTGTTCGCCATGCGCTTCCAGGAAATCGGCGTGCTGCTGGCCATGGACCGGCTCGACGAGGCCGAGGCGCTCTGGCGCGAGGTGGACGCCCAGCGCCAGGCGCACGCGGCCGCCGCGCCGGATCTGGCCGAGGGATTCCGGACCCTTCGCGAGCAGATCGATGGAATGCGCGCGCAGGGCGGCACCGCGCCACAATAGCGCGCATGGATCACCCGCAGACTTCCGCGTCCACCGCCCTGCCGCGCCGCCGGCGCGTCCAGCCCGGCCGCTTCCGCTGGCTGTGGATCGCGCTGGCCTGGCTCGCGCTGGGTTTGGGCATCCTCGGCATCGCGCTGCCGGGCCTGCCCACCGTGCCCTTCATTCTCGCCGCCTCGTTCTGCGCCGCGCGCGGCTCGCGCAAGCTGCACGTGTGGATGCGCCGGCACCGCCGCTTCGGGCCGATGATCCGCAACTGGGAAGACCGCGGCGCGGTCAGCCGCCGCGCCAAGTGGCTGGCGAGCGCGATGATGGCGCTGTGCTCGCTGCTGATGGCCCTCAGCCCTTCGCCCTTCTGGGCCTGGGCCACGGGCAGCGCGATCATGCTGATCGTCGCCATCTGGCTGTGGCTGCGGCCGGAGTCGTAGACTCCCGCAACGCGCGCTCGCCGCGGCGGCGGGTGGCTGCCCATCCGGGAGACCTCTCATGCGCCTGCGTTCCGCCCTGCCGCTGCTCCTGCTGCTCGCCGCGCCCGGTGCCTGGAGTGCCACCCATCAGGTCGGCCCGACGCGGCCCCACGCCACGCTCGATGCGCTGTTTGCCGCCGTCGATCTGGCGGGTGGCGACGTGGTGGAGGTCGATGGCGGCGTGACCTACGCCGGCGGCGTGATCGTGCCGCCGGCGGACGGCGGCAGCCCCGGCAATCCGGTGGTGATCCGCGGCCTGCGCGCCAGCGGCCTGCGTCCGGTGCTTTCCGGCGGCACCAACACCATCGAGTTCCGCCGCGCCGACCACGTCGTGTTCGAAGGATTCGAGGTCACCGGCGGCAGCTCGCGCTGCGTCTTCGTTGTCGCCCACGAGATCACCCTGCGCGATCTGTTGATCCACGACTGCCCGAGCCACGGCGTCCTCAGCGCCGACAGCCATTCGGGCACCCTCACGCTGGAATTCAGCGAGATCCATTCCGCCGGGAGCGGCACCACGCGCCACGCGCTCTACATCCAGAGCGACGAAATGACCCATCCCGGCTCGGTTTTCCGGATGCGCTGCAACTACGTCCACTCCGGCACCGGAGGCAACCTGCTCAAGAGCCGGCACGAGCGCAGCGAGATCCACTACAACTGGTTCGAAGGCGCGGCCTACCACGAGCTGGAGCTGATCGGCCCGGATGCGGTGACGCAGCTGCCCGGCTGGACCCCGGGCCTCGTGCGCGAGGACCAGGACGTGGTCGGCAACGTCATCGTGCACTCCAATCCGGGCTTCGGCGCGGTGATCCGCGTCGGCGGCGACGGCAGCGGGGAAAGCCGCGGCCGGGTGCGTTTTGCCAACAACACCATCGCGGTCACCAGCGGGAGGGACGCGACCGTATTCCGCATCTTCGACGGCATCCAGGCGGTGGAGGCGCACAACAACGTGCTGGCCGCGCCCAGCGGCGGCACCCTGCGGGTGGAGCGCACGGTGGAAGCGCAGTGGACGAACGGGCGCCAGGTCGGCGGCAGCAACAACTGGGTGCAGAGCGATGCGACCTATCTGCCGCCGGAATGGATCGGCACGCTGCTGGGGACCAGCGCCGGCTTCGTCAACGCCGGCGGCCTCAACTTCATCCCGACCGCCGGCAGCCCGCTGCTGGATGCGGCCAACCCCGCGCCGCAGCCCATTCCCGGCTACGCCGTGCCCGATACGCTGTTCCCGCCGACGCTGCAGCCGCAGCGTGGACCGGACTGCACGCCGCGCCTCGCCAGCGGCACGCTCGACATCGGCGCGCTGGAGCGCGACGCGAACGCGCTGTTTGTCGACGGGTTCGAGGGATGACGTGATCGTCCAGCCGTGCTGCACGGCGCGCCACCGGTTCGCCGACCGTCCGGGCCAGGAAGACGCGCGATGCGAGCGCCTGCGCGAGCTGATCCGTCGCCTGCGCGGAGTCGCTGCCACAGCGCCGCGGGCGAACTTCGCAGTCGCGTGCGGGTGTTTTTCCTAGGCGAGCTCCCCGCAGGTTCCGATGCGTGCGTCCGGCGTGCGCCGATGGGTGCGCAGCGGCGCGTTTCGCACACTGTCTCCACCGGCCGGGAAGCCTCCCGACGGATTCGCACTCACACACCGGAGACACGCCATGAACCGTTTTGCCCTCGTCCTCAAGTCCCTGTTCCTTTCCCTCGTGCTGAGCGCCTCGGCGTTCGCCGCCGGCGCGGTCAACATCAACACCGCCGACGCGCCGGCGCTGGCCGCCGGCCTCACCGGCGTCGGCCCGGCCAAGGCGCAGGCCATCGTCGAATACCGCCAGGCCAACGGGCCGTTCAAGAGCGCCGACCAGCTCGCTGCGGTGAAGGGCATCGGGCTGGCCACGGTGGAAAAGAACCGCGACCGCATCGAGCTTGGCGGCACCCCGCGCACCAAGTGATGCCGTTCCACTCGAAGTGCCCCGCGGCTTGATTGCCGCGGGGCGTTTGCGCGCGTGTGGACGGCTGCTGCGACGCGCGCGGCGTCGATCAGGCCGGATCGGCCGCAAACCGCGCCTGCATCCACCCCGCAAGGTCGCGGATTTCCTCGGCGCAAACGGCGTGGGGCATGGGGTAGCGGTGCCATTCCACCCGATAGCCGAGCGCGCTGAGCGCATCGCGGCTGGCTTCGGCGCGGGGAATCTGGATCACCGGGTCGATGCTGCCGTGAGCCATGAAGATGGGGGTTTCCCGGTTGGCCGAAGCGGCCTCGGCTTCCAGCGTCCAGGCCAAAGGCAGGTAGGTGGACAGGGCGATGATGCCGCCCAGCGCGTTGCTCTGGCGCAGGCCGGCGGTGAGCACGATGGCGCCGCCCTGCGAGAACCCGGCCAGGAGGATGCGCCCGGCGGCGATGCCGCGCGCAATCTCGCGTTCCACCAGGCGGTCGACAAAGGCCGCCGAGGCGCGGATGCCGGCCTCGTCCTGCCGTACATCGAGGTCCACGCCAAGGATGTCGTACCAGGAGCGCATCCGGGCGCCGCCGTTGATCGTGACCGGCTGCACCGGCGCGTGCGGGAAGACGAAGCGGATGGCGGGCCAGTCGCGCTGCACGAGTTCCGGCACGATGGGTTCGAAGTCGTGGCCGTCGGCCCCCAGGCCGTGCAGCCAGACCACTGCCCACGCCGGTGCGGGGCCGGTCTGGCGTTCGATGCCGTCGAAGTCGGTCACAGTCGGTTCCTTTTCTGGTCAGTGGCTTGCCGTATCGCGAATCAGTGTAGCCGGCGGCGTCGGTCCGGTTCGCGCCACCGCGGGCGCCGGCGCGGTGATAATGTCGCGTCGGTGCCGCGCCGAAGGCCTCATGGTCGCGCGCATCGACAGGTTCCACATGCTCCGGGGAAACGAGAAGTCATGTACAGCATTCCGGTTCACTGCGATGCCCACGGTGGCTGGGGCATGCTGCACGGCGTCGTGCATCTGGAGGAGGGCCGGCTGCGGCTGGAGTACCAGACCGGCGACGCCGTGCTGGGCCTGCTGCGGTCGGCCAGCAAGGAGCTGGTGGCTGGCTTGGATGCGGTGGCGAGCGTGCGCTACCGGTCCGGGTTTCTCTGGATGAGCCCGAAGATCGAGCTGGAGTTTTCCGACTTCAAGCTGGTCAGCAGCGTGCCGGCGGGCTATTCGGGCAAGCTTGCGCTGAAGGTGCCACGCGACAGCCGCGCGATGGCGCGAAAATTCGTCGAGGAACTGGATCGGGAGCTGTCGTTCCGGCGGCAGCTGCGATTGGAGCAGGACATCCAGCGCCTGAGCCGGGCCGATCCGCGCCCGCAGCATGATGAAGCGGCTGCTGTTGAACCACCGGCCGCGCGGCGTCCGGGATCGTCGGCCGACGGTGCCCATGCGGTGCGTGAGTGACGGCGCGCACATGAATTGCGCCTGAGCCTGTCCGCTGGCGTGGAGAACGCCGGCGAACGATAATCGCCAGTCCTTTCATGCAATCGCCCGGTACGCGCACGACAGGTGCGGCGGGGTGCTGCGGGCCGTTCTGCGAGGCGTTCCGAGATCCATGACCCCACCTGAAGATGCCGCCGTCGTTTTCGACAGGGTCACGCTGGCCTACGGTCCGCGCACGATCCTGTCGGGCGTGGACATGGCGATGCCGCGCGGCAGCATCACCGCCGTGCTGGGGCCGTCGGGCGCAGGCAAGTCCACCCTGCTGCGCGCCGCGGTGGGCGAGCTGGATCCTTCCGCCGGGCGCATCACCGTGCTGGGTGCGCCCTTGCCGCGCCCGAGCGTGCGCAGCCTGTTCGCGCTGCGCCGCCACATGGGCGTGATGCTGCAGGGCAACGGCCTCCTGAGCGACCTCGACGTGTTCGAAAACGTGGCGCTGCCGCTGCGCACCCACACCCGGCTGCCCGAGGCGCTGATCGTCGAGCTGGTGCGGATGAAGCTCGCCGCGGTCGGGCTGGCCGAGGCCGGCGCGCTGGAGGTCAACGAGCTGTCCGGCGGCATGGCCAGGCGCGTGGCGCTGGCGCGTGCGGTGGTGATGGGTCCGCCGCTGATGTTCTACGACGAACCGCTGACCGGCCTGGATCCCATCGCCTGCGGCGTCATCGTCGAGCTGATCCGCGGCCTCAACGAGGCACTCGGCATGACCAGCCTGGTGATCTCGCACAACATCCACGAGGTGGTTGCCATTGCCGACCAGGTGCTGATCGTGGCCAATCGCGGCATCGTTTTTGCCGGCGCGCCGGACGAGCTGGCCGCCACCGATGATCCGCTGGTGCGCCAGTTCATGGACGGCCTGCCGGACGGACCGATCGGTTTCGACTACCGCGCCACGAAGAAGGCGAACCATGGCTAGCCAACTCGCCGCGCTCGGCGCCTTCGGGCTGTTCCTGCTGCGCATCCTGGGCGCGATCCGGTTCACGCGGCCGCAGCTGCGCGACACCATCCGGCAGATCTACGTCATCGGCGCGCGCTCGGTGCCGATCATCGCGGTGGGCGGTGCCTTCGTGGGACTTGTGATGACGCTGCAGGGCTACCGCACCCTGGTCACCTTCGGTGCCGGCAACGCGCTGGGCACGATGCTCTCGCTCACCGTGTTCCGCGAGCTGGGGCCGGTGCTCACGGCGATCCTGTTCTGCGGGCGCGCGGGTTCCGCGATGGCGGCCGAGCTGGGCCTGATGCGCGCCACCGACCAGATCACCTCGCTCTCGATGATGGCGATCGATCCGGTCGGCAAGGTGGTGGTGCCGCGCTTCCTCGCCGGCTTCATCAGCGTGCCGCTGCTGACCGCGGTATTCATTGCCTTTTCGATCCTCGCCGGCTGGCTGCAGGCGGTCTACATCCTGGGCGTGGATTCGGGCTACTTCTGGGCCTCGCTGCAGTCGAGCGTGGACCTGTACGAGGACTATGGCCAAGCCTTCGTGAAGGCGATCGTGTTCGGTGCGTTTTGCGCGCTGATCGCCACCCACGTGGGCTACCACGCCAAACCGACCCCGGAAGGCACCTCGATCGCCACCACCCAAGCGGTGGTGTACGGCTCGCTGATGGTGCTGTTCCTGGACTTTCTGCTCAGCGCGACCTTGTACTGAGGCGTGCGCGGCGTTGATGATGAACTGATGCGGAGGGTGTGCTGATGGCCAGTCCCAAGACCGAGTGGAGCGTGGGTGCCTTCATCCTGATGGGGTTTGCCTGTGCGCTGGTGCTCGCGTTCGCCTCGACCAACTCGGCCGATCGCATGGGCGGTGCCAGCTATCGGGTCACCGCCAGCTTCACCAACGCCGGCGATCTCAAGGCGCGCGCGCCGGTGAAGATCGCCGGGGTGAAGGTGGGTGAGATCGAGTCGATCTCGCTCGATCCGAACTTCGATGCGAAGGTCACCCTGCGCCTGCAGCAGTCTGCCGGCGAGTTGCCGGCAGACACGGGTGCCGCGATCTTCACCAGCGGCCTGCTGGGCGAGCGCTACATCGGCCTGTCGCCCGGCGGCGATCCCGAGCCGCTCAAGGACGGGGACGAGATCCTCCTGACCCAGCCGGCCGTGGTGCTGGAGCAGCTGATCGGGAAATTCCTGTTCAACGCCGATTCCGCCCGCAGCGACGATGCTGGCGGCGGCGCGCCCGCGCGCTGATCCCTTCGACAACGAGAAGAAACCATGCTCCTGCGCCTCTTTCTTGCCCTGCTGCTGACCGTTGGTGCCGCGCCCGCGGCGTTTTCCATGGAGCCGAGCGAGCTCGTGCTCGAGCGCAGCCATGCGGTGCTGGACGCCATCGCCACGCGGCGCGAGGAGTTCCGCGCCGATCCGGCGGCGCTGCGCGGCTTCGTCAAGTCCCAGCTCAACGACGTGATGGACCGGCCCTATGCCGCCCAGCTGGTGCTGGCGCGCCACGCGCGCGGGGCCAGCGCGCAGCAGATCCAGGCGTTTGCCGACGCGCTCACCGACAACCTCCTGCGCCGCTACGCCGATGCCCTGCTCGACGTGGACGCGGGCACCGATGTGCGCATCGCGGCGACCACGCCGCTGCGCGATGGCCAGATCGTGCGCGTCGCCAGCCGCATCGTGCGCCGCGCCGGCGAGCCGGTGCAGGTGGACTACATGTTCCGCCGCAAGGGCGATGCCTGGCTCGTGTTCGACGTGATCGTCGAGGGCATTTCCTATGTGCAGACCTACCGCAACCAGTTCGACGAAATCCTGCGCACGCGCAACCTCGATGCGGTGATCGAGGACCTGCGCAGCGGGCAAATCCAGCTCGAGGACTGACCGTGGACACGAACGCCGCAGCCCCCTGGCCGCTTCCCGAGCGGCTCACCCTCGAAACCGTCGGCGGCATCCATGCGCAGTGGCTTGGCAAGGAAACCGCAATCGGCGATCTGGACCTTTCCGGCGTGAATGAGATCGACAGCGCCGGCGTCGCGCTGCTGCACTGGCTTCGCGGGCGCCAGCGCGCCCTCGGACGCGCGCCCTCGCGGGTGCGCGAGGACGCGGCGGGGCGCTATCGCGCGCTCTGCCGCGCGCATCGACTCGATGACATGGCAGGATGAGGCCGTGAACGGGCTGCGTGCTCTGGTGATGGTTGCACTGCTCATGGCGCTGGCCGCGTGTGCCGGGAACGGCACGCGCACGCCGCCGCCGGACGCCGGACGGGATGCGGCGGCCGCCGACGCCGATTCGGCCGCGCTGGCGGGCGCGGAAGAAAAGCCGCATTACGGACTGGCTCCCGAGGATCCCTGGGAGCGCTTCAACCGCGGCATGTTCGCCTTCAACGACACCTTCGACCGCATCCTGCTGCGGCCGGTCGCCAAGGGCTACGCCACCGTGACGCCGCGCCCGCTGCGCACCGGCATCAGCAACTTCTTCACCAACCTGCAGCAGCCCCTCACCGGCATCAACCTGCTGCTGCAGGGGCATCCGGGGCAGGCAGGCAGCGCGCTGGGACGGTTCGCGCTGAACGCGTTCCTGGGCCTTGGCGGCGTCCTGGATCCGGCGACCGACGTCGGCATCCCGCTGCGCGACCGCGGCTTCGGACAGACGCTGGCGAAGTGGGGGTGGCTGGATTCGCGCTATCTCGTGCTGCCGCTGTTTGGCCCGAGCACGGTGCGCGACGGCATCGGCAAGGGCGTCAACGCCTCGGTCAGCCCGATCACCTGGCTGGCGGGGCGCGAAGGCGCCGAGGTCAGTCTCCTGTACGGTGTCGACGCGCGCGCCTCGGTGCTGCCGTACGAAGCCATGATGGAGGGCGCGGCCGATCGCTACCTCTTGATCCGCGACGCCTACCTGCAGCGCCGCCGCTGCCAGATCATCGACTGCAGCGGCGAGATGCCCGATTACCTGCTGCCGGATTACGAGTTCGAGATTCCGGATTTCGATACGCTGCGAAACTGACGCGCGCATCCGCACCGAGGGGAGAGTTATCCATGAGCCAACACGACGACACGCCGGTCACGCAGGCGCAGGCCGAAAGCGCGATACGCACCCTGCTGCGCTGGGCCGGCGACGATCCCGCGCGCGAGGGCCTGCTCGACACGCCCACGCGCGTGGCGCGCGCCTACCGCGACTGGTTTTCCGGTTACGAGATCGATCCGGCCGAGTACCTGCACCGCACCTTCGAGGAAGTGGCCGGCTACGACGCCATGGTGGTCCTGCGCAACATCCACTTCGAGAGCCACTGCGAACACCACTTGGCCCCGATCATCGGCCACGCGCACGTCGGCTACCTGCCCAGCGACAAGGTGGTGGGCATCAGCAAGCTGGCGCGCGTGGTGGATGCCTATGCGCGCCGCTTCCAGGTGCAGGAAAAGCTCACCGCGCAGATCGCGCACTGCATCCAGCAGGTGCTCAAGCCGCGCGGCGTGGGCGTGGTGATCGAGGCCTCGCACGAGTGCATGACCACGCGCGGCGTGCACAAGCGCGGGGTCAGCATGGTCACCAGCCAGATGCTGGGCGACTTCCGCGAGGACGCCCGCACCCGCGCCGAGTTCATGCAGCTGATCCGCGGCTCGCAGCCCGGCTGAGGCCCGCCCCGCGAAAGCCTCGCCCGCGCTCAGGCCCCGGACTGGCGCAGCAGCTTCAGCACCATCGACACCACGCTGAACGCGCCCAGCAGCAGCAGGGCCCAGAGCAGCCACTGCCAGGGCGTGGGCGAGCCGGAGGCATCCGGTCGCGGTGCCAGCGCCGCGCCGCCGCCCAGCTCCGCGCCGCGCCCCAGCCGCGCCTGTGTCGGCATCCAGTCAGCACCGCGCGCGCTGCGCGCCTCCAGCAGCACCGCGTTGAGCGGAAAACTGCCGCGCTCGCTGCGCGCGCTGCCGGCGGCGAGGCGGAACGGGCCCTCGCCCTGGGTCAGGAAGGCGAAGCGGTCCGGCCGCCAGGACAGGGTCAGCGTCGGCGTCTTGAGCTGTACCGGATCGGTGCGCACGCGCCACTGGCGATCGCGCACCGGCTCGATGTCGAACGGACTGGATTCGACCGCGCCGCCGCGCCCCGACAGGTGAAACACCGCGCCGCGCGCGCGTTCGCGCCAGGGCAGGTCGCTGCGCGGCCGGCTCTCGATGATGACGCTGGCGGCGGCGTTGCGTTCGGCCAGGGTCACGAGGATGCGTTCCACCGGCAGCGGGCCATTGGCCTGGTACAGGAATCCGGGCAGGCGCGCCTCGGTGTGCCCGGTCAATTCGATGCTGGCGGTGGCGCGGGCGACCGGATCGGGCGTGCGGCTGCGCAGCGCCTGGACGGCGACGACGGGAAGCGGCTGCGGCGCATCGGTGCGCACCAGCCGCACATAGGGCAGCGCCGTGTCGGAGAACTCGATCCGGCGTCGTTCAAGGCGCAGGCCGTTGTCGTTCAGCGCCACCAGCGCCTGCGCGGTGGCCAGCCGCGTCCAGGCGGACAGGTCGCGGCTTCCCAGCACATCCACCCGCGCCACCAGACCTTCGGTCCCGGGGCTGAACTCGACCGTGAGGCCGCGGGTTCGGCCGGGCATGGCGGAAAGATCGAGCAGGATCTCGGAGGCGGATTCGGTGACGACATCCCCGCCCATGTCCAGGTTCGCGTCCAGCCGTTCCAGGTGCCCGTCGGTGCGCCGGGCCACGACCAGCCGCAGGCGCTCGCTGGCGGTACGCGCGCCGCTCACCGGGATGCGGAACATCGGCACCTCCACGGGTGCCGTGGGCGCACGCGCGAGGTCGGCACGGGCCAGCACGGCATCGAGCGGGGCGGTCGGCACGGCCTCGTCGTGGCCGTTGAACACCACCAGATCAGCCACGTCGTCGCGCCAGAGCCGGGCGTAGACTTCCGGGGTCAGCTCGACCTGCACGAGGTCTTCCTGCGGTGCCACGGTGAGCGGCCACTGCCAGGCGAAGTCCTGCGGCGCGGGCGGCAGGTTGCGCAATTCCTGGGCCGGTGCCAGCGAGGCGATCAGCAGCAGCGCGAAGGGGAGGATGCGCGCGATCATGGGCGGGACTCCTGACGGGGTTCATGGCGTGGCGGCGTCGGGGCGATGCGCCCGACCAGCACCAGCAGCAGGCCCACCGCCATGAAGGAAACGATGCCGGCGATGTTGCCGACGTACTGGCGATCCACCAGCACCAGCTTGAGCAGCACCAGACCCATGGTGATCGCCCCGGCAAGCCAGAGGCTCCAGCGCTGGCGGCGCGAGCCCAGCAGCCAGGCTCCCACGCCCAGAATGCTCCACAGTACCGTCAGCGTCGTTTGCGCCACGCCGTGGTTGAGGATCATCGGATTCCACGCCAGCCCGGCGAAGTGGTGCACCGCGCGCAGCCCCGCCAGGCTCAGCACGAGGAGGGCCGCGCCTGCCGCCAGCGCCGGTGCCGGTTCCGGCACGCGCTGCCAGGCCCAGCGCGCCGCGACGATCAGCCCGATCGCCTGCAGCAGTTCGCTCGGGTTGACGAGCGGCAGGAAGGGCAGGGGTGCGGTGTCGCCGGACAGCAGCAGCGACTGGGCCCAGGCCAGCGCAAGCACGATGCCCGACAGCGCGAACCAGATGCGTGCATATCCTGGAAACTCCCGCGCCAGCGGGAATGCGCCCAGCGCCGGCAGGCGCCAGGTCAGCAGCGCCAGTGCGATCAGCGGTGCCAGCCCGAGCGCGAACACCCAGTCCTCGCCCAGCGCCGCGGCACGCGCCACCTGCGCCAAGGCCCCGCCGTAGACCAGTGCGAGTGTTGCCAGAAACAGGAGGTGCCCGACGCCCAGCCCGCGCTGCGCGGGTCGGCGCAGCAGCGCCAGCCCGGCGAGTGCTGCCGCGACCCAGGCCAGCCACAGCGTGCCCTGCGGCCAGTGCAGTGCGAGCGCGGCCTCGTGCTGGCCGATCAGCGCCAGCGCCGCACTCAGGGCCAGCGCCAGCAGCACGTTCCAGCCCAGGCGCGGCCAGCGCAGCAGGTGGCGCAGGCCGCCCATCGCCAGCAGGGTGAGCGCGGCGAAGGCGAGCCAGGCCAGCGGCGTGCCTGCGCCCGTCGAAAGCAGCCCGCCGCCGTGCGCGTGCTGGTCGATTTCGCGCGCACCGGCCAGATGCCACCAGGCCGTGCCCACGAGGAATCCCGGCCACACCGCCAGGCGGCCGGCCCCGGCGCGCTCGTACAGCCAGCTGGTCGCAAAGGCCGAGGCGGCCAGCAGCGATACCGCCAGCGCGTGGCCGTTGAGGACGGGCCATTCACCGGCAGCGGCGTCCCAGCCGCCGTCGAACAGGCTGATGAAACAGGCTGCGCCCGCCAATATCTGCAGGGCCAGGCCCGACGCCTGCGGCAGCGCGCGCCGCTGGCGCAGGCCGAGCCAGACCAGCGCGGCACCTTCCAGCGCCCAGGTGATCGCGGTCCAGCGCGAGGAGAACGCGAGCGGGATGGCAAGCGTCGCGAATCCCGCCGCCAGGATTCCGAACGACTGCCCGATGAGGGCCATGTCGCGCCGCCGCAGCAGCCACCCGGCCAGCCCGGCGTAAATCACCGCCACCGCCATCGCGCTCCAGGCCAGGCGCATCGGCTGGTCGTGGAGCATCCCGGCCTGCAGCCCGAAGGCGAGCAGCGGCGTGCCGAACACGATCGGCCCATCGACCAGTCCGCGCAGGCGTCCGGGCGCGCGCAGCGCGTGCAGCGCGGCGATGGCGACATAGAAGCCGAAGAACAGGATCAGGAACGGCTCGACCGTGGTGAAGTGCTCGGGGCGGTAGTAGCGCATGCCCCAGCCCAGCCCGATCAGGAAGGTGAAGGCGAAGCCGATGAGGTTGAGCGCGCGCCAGTGCCGCACCCAGGCGATGGCGAAGACCGCCAGGTTGAGCAGCGCGTAGTAGGAAAACAGCACGACGTGGCTGCCGCTGCCGGTCGACAGCAGCACCGGTGCCAGGTAACCGCCGAGGAATCCCGGCACCGCCAGCGCAACCGCGTTCTGCAGCACCGCCAGCATCGCTGCGCCGGCCACCAGCACCAGCACCAGGGAGAAGGCGACGCCGGCAGGCAGCAGCGCGTAAAGCCGGTACGCCGCGAAAGTCGTCAGCAGCAGGATGCCGATGCCGCCGCCCTGCAGGCTCAGGCCGAACGCCGGCCGCTCGATGCGGTTGCGCCAGCCCCACAGCACCGCCGCCACGCCGCCGGCGGCGATCAGCGCCAGGCGCAGCGGCAGCGGCAGGCTGACCCAGCCCGCGTCGATTGAATACTTGAGCGCCGCCGCCACGCCGAACAGCAGCACCAGCATGCCGATCTTCACCGGCACGTTGCCGCTGAAGAACCATGCGCGCACCCGCTGCAACCCGTGCTCCAGCGGAGAGGGTCCGGCCGGGACCCCGGTCTGGACGCGGGCGTTGGAAACGGCCGCCGGCGGCATCGCGCGGATCGGCTCGGTGCGGGCAGGCGACGTCGGGGCGACAACCGATTCGAGCAGTTCGGGCGCACTTTCCATCCCGGTCGAATCCACGCAGCCGGCTTCGCGCGCGGCTGGATTCACCTCGGCGTGCCGTGCCGGCGATCCGCTCCCCGCCTCGTGCGCGGGCGGAATGCCGGCGTCGGATGTCGCGACCGGAGCCTTGGGCGACGCGGCACCGGGCGCTGCCGCTTCCGCGACCGGTTGCGCGCCCTGACGCGCCACCTGGCTTGAACGCAGCGCGCGCAGACGCGCCTCCACCGCGTCCAGCCGTCGGCCCAGCGCGCGAATGCGGCCCCACTGCCAGCCCAGCAGCGCGCCTGCGAGGAACCCGAGGAGCGCCGCGCTTCCGTCGCCCGCCACCAGGCCCAGAATCGACCCGACGAGCGCCATGATCCACTGCATCGCACACCGCGCAAGACGGGCGACGCCTGCGCCCGGGGGCACGAGTATGGCGCAAGCGCGGGTGGCCGCAGCGGCGTTGCATGACGTGAGGCATTTGCGCGCCCTTCCGCTCGCTGACACAATCCGGTGCGCACTCAGGGGTGGGGCACACGGATTCGGCAGGACATCGGGATTCCCGACGTCGGGCGACCTGTTGCCAGGGCGTCGGATCGGCCGAGGGGTCGGGCGCAGCTTGCTCCCGTGCCGCGCCGCCGCCGATGGTGCGAACGTGCTCAATCCGGTTGT
Source organism: Denitratimonas tolerans (assembly GCF_037203605.1). Lineage (NCBI taxonomy): Bacteria > Pseudomonadati > Pseudomonadota > Gammaproteobacteria > Lysobacterales > Lysobacteraceae > Denitratimonas > Denitratimonas tolerans. The sequence continues at coordinate 9,867 of NZ_JBBDHC010000019.1, read as the reverse complement.
TTCGGCACCGACCTCATCCTTCCACGGAACTCCATGCCAATGCCTCTTCCCTTTCCAGTGACACGGCTGGCCATCGGGCTGGCCGTCGCGTTTGCCTGCGGCAGCGCCTTCGCGCAGGCCCCCGAGCTGATGCTGACCCCGGCGCGCGACGCCGCGCCCGAAACCATCGCCGAAGACTATTTGCGCCAGTCGGCTGCGGCGCGCGGCCTGGCGGACTCCGACCTGGAGTACCGGCACCAGGAGAGCAGCTACGTCACCCGCCACAACGGCGTGTCGCACCAGTTCTTCCAGCAGTACGTCGATGGCCTCCCGGTGTACAAGGCCATCGCACAGGTGAACGTGCTGCCCGACGGACGGGTGCTGAGCGCGAGCAGCGCCTTCGAGGTGAACGTGCAGGCGCGCACCTCCGCGCGCGAGCCGGCGCTGACGGCCGCGCAGATGCTCACCCGGGTGGCCGCGCATTTCGGCATCGATCGCTTCAACCTGCCGCTGCCCGAGCGCGCGCCGACCGGCCGCTAGCAGCACGCCCGCTATCCCGGCGGCATGCTGTCGGAATCCCCGATCGACATGGAGCTGGTGTACGAACCCGTCGGCACCGAGCTGCGCCTGGCCTGGCGCGTGGTGATCGACCATTACCAGACCCGGCAGGAGCATCTGGACATGCGCTTCGACGCGCTGACCGGCGCATTGCTGGCGCAGGACAACTGGGTCGATGACATCGCCGACGGCGCGGCGGCACCGGCCGCGGCGGCCTACAACGCCGAGTACCGCGTCTTCGGCCTGGGCGTGGAAAGCCCCGGTCACCCCGGTGCCTCGCACGACCTCGTGTCCAATCCGCCCGAAGCCAACGCCTCGCCTTCGGGCTGGCAGGACACGCGCACCAACCCGCCGGCCGGTGCGCCCGAGGCGCTGCACACCCGCGGCAACAACGTGCGCGCGCAGTGGGATCTCGGTGGCAGCAATACCGACGTTGATGCCAACCGTCCGCTCGGCGTGTGGAACGCGGGCAGCCAGACGCTGAGCTTCGATTTCCCCTGGGTCGAAAGCGAGGAGCCGGCCACCACCACCAACCGCGTGGCCTCGGTGGTGAATCTCTTTTACTGGAACAACATCATCCACGACGTGCTGTGGCAGTACGGCTTCGATGAGCCGTCCGGCAACTTCCAGCAGAACAACTTCGGTCGCGGCGGAGCGGGCAACGACGCGGTGCGCGCCGACGCGCTCGACGGCTCGGGAACCAACAACGCCAATTTCTCGTCGCCCGGCGACGGCAGTCCGGGACGGATGCAGATGTTCCGCTGGACATCGCCCGGCGGCGTCGAGGTCACCGCGCCCTACGCCGCCACCTACCAGTCGCCGGTACCGGACGACTGGGGCGGCACCTTCACCTCGCTCAGCGGCGAGGTGGTGCCGGTGCAGGGGCCGACCACCGGCATCCAGGGCTGTGAAGGCCCCTATGCCAATGCCGCTGCGGTCAGCGGCAAGATCGCCCTGGTGAAGCGCGGCTCCTGCGAGTTCGGCCTCAAGGCGCTCGTTGCGCAGCAGAACGGTGCCGCCGGCGTCATCATCTTCAACAACGACGGCACCAACACCGGCGCAGGCATGGCCGCCGGTACCAGCGGTGCCAGCGTCACCATCCCGGTGGTCGGTATGCTCGGCAACCAGGACGGTGATGCCCTGCTGGCCGCCGCCGCGGGCGCGCCGGTCATGGTCACGATGAGTCCCAAGCTCTACCCGGATCGCGACAGCGACTTCGATGCCGGCATCATCGTGCACGAGTACGGCCACGGGGTGTCGAACCGCCTGACCGGCGGCACCCAGACCGGCTGCCTGTCCGGTGACGAGCAGGCCGGCGAGGGCTGGAGCGACTTCTACGGCCTGATGTTCACCATGACCGACGCGGTCTGCGACCTGCCGCGCGGCATAGGCACCTACTCGAGCTTCGAGCCCGGCGACGGACGCGGCATCCGGCGCTTTCCGTACAGCCCGGACATGAACGTCAATCCGTTCACCTTTGCAGACGTGGCCGATACCGCGCAGTCGGTACCGCACGGCGTGGGTTCGGTCTGGGCCACCATGCTCTGGGACATGAGCTGCAAGCTGGTGGACCGCTACGGCTATGAGCAGGACATCCACAGCCGCGCTGGCGGCAACGGCCTGGCGCTACAGCTGGTGACCGACGGCCTCAAGCTGCAGGGTTGCCGACCGACCTTCGTGGCGGGGCGCAACGGCATCCTCGGCGCCGACACGGCCTTGGCTGCAGCGGATCCGCAGTACCTGAGCAACAAGTGCATCATCTGGCACGCCTTCGCGCGTCGCGGCCTGGGCAATGCTGCCAGCAGCGGCAGCGTCAACAGCCGCACCGACCAGACCCAGGACTTCACCGTTCCGGCCGAATGCCAGAGCTTCCAGGTGCAGGTGAACGTGACCGGCCCGGGCACGGTGGGCCCGTCGGCTTCGCCCGTCACGGCGGCCTACGAGGACGTGCTGGGCTTCACCCTCATGCCGGACGCCGGCGGCACGATCGCTTCGGCCGAAGGCTGCGAAGGCACGCTCACCGGCAGCACCTTCACCACCCGTCCGATCGTGCGCAACTGCACCATCGCGGTGGTATTCGACGGCGTACCGCCGCTGCCCGACGCGATCTTCGCGGACGGCTTCGAAGAGCCTGCCACGCCCTGACCTTCCCGCCGGGCGCAGGTCCGCCTGCGCCCGGCGGCGAGCGCAGCAGGCGCAACGCAGAACGCCCCGGCATGGCCGGGGCGTTCTCGTTTCTGAACGAATTCGGGCGGTGGCTACCAGCTGTAGCCGGCGCGTGCGTAGTAGTAGCGGCCGTTGAAGCCGAACGGCGACTGCAGGCTGTAGGGGATCAGGCCGAAGGTGGAGTTGGCTGCGATCACCTTGTCCGGATAGGCGTCGGTGACGTTGTCCGCGCCCAGGGTGAAGGACCAGTTCGCGTTCGGCCGGAAGCTGGCGGAAAGGTCGACCACCCACGTGGCACCAAAGCGCTGGTCCTGCGCCGGAACGCTGGCGTGGCGCGTGGTGAACTCGCCGTAGCGGGTCGAGCCGAGGTTGAAGGTCCACTGGTCCAGCGTCCAGTTCGCGCCCAGGGCGAACTTGTCGCGCGGGAAGCCCTCTTCGATGCGGCCGCGCTCGTCGCGCCCCATGCGTTCGAGGTTGGCGCCCAGCGCATCGAGCTGGGACGGATTGGGCGCGATGCGCGTCACCGTGGTCTTGTTGCGGTTGTAGCTGGCGGTCAGGTCGAGGTTGCTGGAATCCAGCGCGATCGACCAGGTGCCCACCACGTCCACGCCGCGGGTACGGGTGTCGATGGCATTGTTGAAGTAGCGCGCGCTGGTGACGCCGCTGATGCCCAGCCCGGCCAGGAGATCCTGCGCGGCCTGGTTGCTTCCGAGCAGGAGATTGGACGACAGCACGATGCGGTCGTCGATGTCGATCTCGTAGGCGTCGACGGTGAAGTACAGCGCGTCGGTCGGCTGCAGCACCAGGCCCAGGCTGTAGGAGAGCGAGGTTTCCGCCTGCAGCGGCTCGGCACCAAGCGCGCGCGCCACCGGCCCGGCCGCCGGGAAGGTGCCGGCCTCGTAGGCCACACCGTTGGTGATGTTGGTGGTGACCGCCTGGTAGTTCTGCTGCGCCAGCGAGGGCGCGCGGAAGCCGCTGGCCACGGTGGCGCGCAGCGCCGCCGCGTCGGTGAAGGCATAGCGGCTCGACAGCTTGCCCGAAAATTCGCTGCCGAAGTCGGAGTAGTTTTCGTAGCGCCCGGTCACGCCGCCGGAGAACCTGTCGCCGAAGTCCGCCTCCAGGCCGGCGTAGGCGGCGAGGTTGTGGCGTTCGTGGCGGCCGGCATTGCGCGGGGTGAAGCCGCCAAAGCCCTGCGCGCCCGAACCGAAGTAGGAATCCGGTTCGCCGGCGGCCTGTTCCCAGGTCTCCTTGCGGTATTCGGTGCCGGCCGAGAACGTGGCCGGGTAGTCCAGCCCGATGCCCACGGGGCGGGAGAAGTCCGCGTTGATCACCTGCTGGGTGTAGGTCAGGGTGCCGTCGTGGAAGCTGCGCGGGCTGTTGGCACCCAGCGCGTAGTTGATGGTGTTCTGGGTGCGGAAGTCGAGGGTGTTGCGGCCGTAGTCATAGCTCACGTCCCAGTTCCAGCCGCCGTCCGAGCCGCCCGTGGCACCGAGCACGAAGCTGCGGTCGCGCGACTTCTGGTTGATCTCGGGCACATAGCCGTTCGGATACACCTGCGCCAGCAGCGCGCCCTGGCCGCTGTGGTTCTTCGAACGGTAGAAGGCGAACGAGTCGATGTCGCGGTTGCTGCCCATCAGGGTGGCGTAGAAGCGCGTGTCGTCGGCCACCTGCAGGCTGGCGTTGGCCGCCACCGCGGTCGCGTCCACCTCTGGATCGCCGATCTTGAACGTGGCCTCGCCCACGCCCGGAAAGTTGCCGGTGTGTGGCGCGGTGCCGGTGTAGGCACCGGAGCGGTTGGTGATGTCCTGGTGGCCGGTTTCGGCGGTGAGGTGGATGCGGCCGGCACCCTCGCCGAAGCCCACTCCGCCGTCGGCGGCAAGCTGCCACTGCTGGCCGTCGCCTTCCGAGTACTCGCCGTAGCGCGCGGCGATGCTGCCGCCCGATCCCGCACCCTTGAGCACCAGGTTGACCACGCCGGCGATGGCGTCGGAGCCGTACTGCGCCGAAGCGCCGTCGCGCAGGACCTCGACCCGCTCGATGGCGCTGACCGGGATGGCATTGAGGTCCACCGCGGAGGAGCCGCGCCCGATGGTGCCGTTGACGTTCACCAGCGCCGAGACGTGGCGGCGCTTGCCGTTGACCAGGATCAGCACCTGGTCGGGTGCCAGGCCGCGCAGCTGCGCCGGACGCACGCCGCTGGTGCCGTCGGCAATCGCCGGACGCGGGAAGTTGAGCGAGGGCAGCGCGCGCGCCAGCGCCGTGGCCAGCTCGGTGGTGCCGGTGGCCTGCAGCAGTTCGGGCGTGATGATGTCGATCGGCGACTGCGATTGCGCCACGGTGCGGTCGGTGACGCGCGTGCCGGTGACGATGACGGTATCGAGCGCCTTGGCCCCGTCGGTGCGCGAGGCCTCCTGCGCCTGGGCGGGCACCGCCAGCGCCAGCACGACGGCCAGCGACAGGGAAGTATGCTTGAGTGGCATTGCGGATGTCCTTTTCTTGTGGGGGATTGCGGAGGCGGTTCGCGGCGTCGTTTTGTGCGCTGCACGATCTACCAAGTAGCGCGAACCCGAGGCCGTGTCAAACGCCCCGTGGACGTATCGTCAGAACCGGGGGTGCCGGTCTGGGCTCGCGGGGACGCCACGGGCGCGCGGGTAGGTGTAACGTAGTCCGCCAGTTCCCGAGGTCGAGCCTCATGCGCCAGCCAGCCGCTCTTCTCCCCTGCCTGTTACTCGCCGCTTCGATGCTGCTTCCCGGCTGCGGCCGGGAAGCCGAGGCCCCTGATCCCGCCGCGTCGTCTTCCGCGCCCGCCGCGCCGCCCGCGGTCGAGCTGATTTCGCGCGACGTGCTGTTCGGAAACCCGGAGCGCGCCAGCGTCCAGATCAGCCCGGACGGCGCCTACCTGAGCTGGGTCGCGCCGCGCGAGGGCGTGATGAACGTCTGGGTCGCGCCGATCGGCGATCCGGACGCCGCGCGCGCCGTCACCGCCGACACCGCGCGCGGCATCCGCAATCATTTCTGGTCCTACCGGCCCGGCACCCTCCTGTACGTGCGCGACAGCGGCGGCGACGAGGACTTCCACCTGTTCTCGGTGGATCTGGACAGCGGCGAGAACCGCGACCTGACGCCGTTCGCCGCCACCACGGCGAGCGTGGTCGGGCTCAGCCACCGCCATCCGGATCTCGTGCTGGTCGGCATGAACGACCGCGATCCGCAGTGGCATGACCTCTATCGCGTCGACCTGCGCGACGGTACGCGCACCCTGGTGGAGAAGAACGAGCAGCAGATCGGCCAGTACTTCGCCGACGGCGAGCTGCAGCCGCGCTTTGCCATGCGCAGCCGCACGGACGGCGGCAGCGACGTGCTGCGGCGCAAGGGCGATGCCTGGGAGACGTTCGACACGATCGGATTCGAGGATTCGATGACCACTGGTCCGGCCGGCCTGAGCGACGATGGCGCGACGCTCTACCTGCGCGATTCCCGCGAACGCGACACCTCCGCACTGTTCGCGCTCGACGTCGCGAGCGGCGCGCGCACCCTGCTGCATCAGGATCCGCGCGCGGACGTGAGCGACTGGCTCGCCGATCCGGTGACGCGCCGGGTGCAGGCGGTGTCGGTCAACTACCTGCGCGACGAGTGGACCGCGCTGGACGAGGCGGTTCGCGCCGATCTGGAGCGCCTGGCGGCGCTCGGGCCGGGCGAAGTCTCGGTCAACGGCCGTACCCTGGATGACCGCACCTGGATCCTGGCCTATTCCGCGGCCGAGTCGCCGGCGCAGTACTACCGCTACGAGCGGGCCGGTGCCGGTACGCTGACCCGCCTGTTTTCCGCGCGCCCGGCGCTGGAGGGCGCGCCGCTGGTGCCGATGTGGCCGCAGGAAATTCCCTCGCGCGATGGTCTGACCCTGGTCAGCTACCTCTCGCTGCCTCTCGCCGCCGATCCGGATGCAGACGGCAAACCCGATGCGGCAGTGCCGATGGTGCTGCTGGTGCACGGCGGCCCCTGGGCGCGGGATTTCTACGGCTACAGCGGCGTCGACCAGTGGCTCGCCAACCGCGGCTACGCCGTGCTGCGCGTGAACTACCGCGGTTCGACCGGCTTCGGGAAGGCCTTCACCAACGCCGGCGACGGCGAGTGGGCGGCGAAGATGCATGACGACCTGCTCGATGCGGTCGAGTGGGCCATCGCGAAGGGCGTCACGCGCCGCGATCAGGTCGCGATCATGGGCGGCAGCTACGGCGGCTACGCCACCCTCGTCGGCCTCACCTTCACGCCGGAGACGTTCGCCTGCGGCGTGGACATCGTCGGCCCTTCCAACCTCAATACCCTGCTCGCCACGGTGCCCGCCTACTGGGCCAGCTTCTTCGAGCAGCTGGCGCGACGCATGGGCGATCCGCGCACCGAGGCCGGGCGCGCCTGGCTCACCGAGCGCTCGCCGCTGACCCGGGTCGATCAGATCCGCAAGCCGCTCCTGATCGGGCAGGGCGCCAACGATCCGCGCGTCAAGCAGGACGAGAGCGACCAGATCGTCAACGCCATGACCGCGCGCAACATTCCGGTGACCTATGTGCTCTTCCCGGATGAAGGCCACGGCTTCCAGCGCCCCGAGAACGGCAAGGCATTCAACGCCGTCGCGGAAGGCTTCCTCGGGCAGTGCCTCGGCGGGCGCGTGCAGCCGATCGGCGAAGACTTCGCCGGCTCCAGCATCCAGGTTCCCGCCGGCGCGGCGCAGGTGCCCGGCCTGGAGCAGGCCCTGTCCACCCACGCCGGCGAAGTCAGGCAATAGCGCGCCGGTTCGCGACGCCGGAAACGCCGGGCGGTTCACGCGGAGCCGCGTACCGCCCGGTTACGGGCGCGTCCATGGCACCCCGGATTTGCCGGGGATCCCTCACGTGAATCGTCCGGGCGCCCCCGCGAGGTGCCCGACTACAGCAGCCCTGAAACAAGGCCCAGCGCAACCACGACCAGCATGACCGCGACCAGGCGTTGAATGCCCGGCATGGTCATCTTCCTGAGGTAGCTGTTGCCCAGTGCCGCCCCGGCGAATGCCGCCACTACCGCCGCCGCCAGCAAGCCGTAATCGAAGCCTGCGCTCTCGCGGGCGAGCGCGGTGGAATAGATGGCGAGGCGGGAAAAATCGATCAGGCAGGCGATGACCACGCCCGTGGCAATGAACGCCTCCTTGGTCAGCCCCGCCCGCGACAGGAAGGCCGAGCGCAGCGCCCCCTGCATCCCGGAGAGACCGCCAAAAAACCCGCTGAGCGCGCCGCCCAGGGGCATGTACTGCGCCCCAAACGACAGGCTGCGAAAGCGCGGGAGGAACTCCAGCAGGGCGAAGAGCAGCAGGAGCAATCCCACCACCAGCTTGACCGGCGTAACCGACACCACCCGCCCGAACGCCGAGTAGGAGAACATCGGCGTGATGCCGGCGAGCCAGATCAGGGCCCAGGCACCAAGGAACGACATGACGATGGCCGGCAGGCCGAAGCGGACGACCACGCGCCGGTCGGCGTGCCGCCCGGTCAGCGCAAGCTTGAACAGACTGTTGAGGAAATGGACGATCGCGGTGAGCGCCACGGCCTGCTCGATGGGAAAGAACAGAGCGAAGGCCGGCAGCAGCAGCGTGCCCAGACCGAAGCCGGAGAAGAACGTCAGGGCCGATGCCAGCAATGCCACGGTACAGATGATCAGGTAACTCATGAGGCAATCACCGCGCTGTCCTCCGGGTCTCCGCGCGCCTGTTCGATCAGGTCAATGCGCATCTGCTGCACCTGGCCGCACCACTCATCCACGCCATCGCTGGCAGGGCTTCGCGTGGTCGCGGCCGATGCCAGCCGGATCAGGGTCAGCCCCCGCGCCAATGCGCCGTTGCAGGCCGATCACTGGGCGTTCGCCCTGCTCCTGCCCGGTGCCAACGGATCCTGCCCCCGTTTCACGGACACCCGCCTAAGCAGCGTTTGCCTTCTCGAACTGCTCGGGACTGAGATAGCCCAGTGTCGAGTGCAGGCGGTTTCGATTGTAGTCAACCTCGATGTGCTCGAACACATGCGCACGCGCCTGCTCGCGCATGGCGAAGCGCTCGCCGTGGATCGCCTCGACCTTGAGGCTGTGGTTCCAGCTTTCCATCGCCGGGCGGGCTCTGACATGAAGTGCAACACGGCGGATTCAATACTGATTCGCAACACTCACGGTTGTGAGGAGGCTCAGGCGACCTGACCCGCTCGCATCAAACCGCCTGCGCATCGGGCATATCGGGGGGCTTAAGTTGGGAGCATTGGGACTTCAGCACCCTCAGCGGGGATGAATTGAGCTGGATCGAGGCTCACCTCCACACTCGTCCACGCAAGAAGCACGGATTCAAAACACCCCTCGATGTGTTCGAGGATTCCATCAACGGTGTTGCGAATGAGGGTTGAATTCGCCGCTCGGGCAAAGCCCAGCACAAAGCCGAATGCACGAATCCAACCGCTCCCGCCTTGCCGAAGTTGAAGCAGAAATGTCAGCAGGAAAAACAGGGTTTCAACGCCGTGAAGCGGTCGCTTCATGAAACCCGGCCGTCAGGGGTTGACGAGGGAGTCCATACACGCATTGTTAGGCCGCAAACCCTCACAACCTGCCCCAGGACTGGCGAAGCCCAGCAAGGTGCGCAAGACCAATAGCGAGACAGATCGAGGAGCTCACGACCCAGAACGTGACGCTGTTGCCTGGAAAGTACGCCATGACTGGAACGAACGCCACACCGCGCACGATGTAAATGGCCGTAACGGCAGAGAGAACCGTCCGGCGCAGCGGAAGCTTGCGAAGCACGCCCGCAGCGGACAGGGCGTAGGCTGCCCAAACTGCCAGAACTGCGGCGATCGCGAGCGTAACTACTGTGGGGTACCAATGACCCGCGGTATGCATCTGGGCTATTTGCTCCCCCGCACCCAAGAGCCGGAAGAGCGGCGCGCCGACCAACAAGCATGCGAGGTGCAGGAGGGCCGCAAGACCACTCAATGCGCCGCCAACGATCAAGAGTTTGTTCTTTGGGCCTGCCACGCGCTTCCCCTTGCGGCCTAACGCTTGAAGTAAGCCGCGCCGCGAAGCGGCGTCGGCTTGAATGATCGAATGGACTCCCCCCGCGTCCCACACGGCTTCGATGAGCCAGACTGATGTTGTTGACCATCA
>NZ_JBBDHC010000018.1:0-73947 GCF_037203605.1 Denitratimonas tolerans | reverse complement strand
CTGGGCGCGGTGTCCGCCTCGGTGGAGTCGCACAGGCGCGTGGCAAACCCGCGCGCATCGAACTGCTGCTTGAGCCACCCGCCGCTCGCATCGCGGGTCTTCCAGGCGCGGCCGTAGCCGTCGTACCGGGTCTCTTCGCGGTAGGTGCGGGCGTCCATGGTGCTGTCGCGCCGGATCGGGCGGGCGAGGCCGTCGTAGCCGTAGCTGCGGCTTTGGCTGCCCGCGCTGCCGCTGATGCTCTCGCTGCTGGGAAGCCCGCGCTTCAAGGTGTCGAACACGAACTGCGAGGTGCTCTCCAGGCTTGCGCCGGCGTAGGCCTGCTGGCGCCACAGCCGGCCGCGCGCGTCGAGCCAGCGCTCGACCTTGTTGTTCATCGAGTCGGTCTGCCGGATCAGCTCGCCCAGGGCGTTGTAGGCAAAGCTCGTGGTGCCCGTGTCCCGATCCGTCTGGCTGGTCTTGCGGCCCAGGGGGTCGTACTGGAACGTGGTCTCCACGTCGCCGCGCCCGGCGTTGCGGCTCACCTTGGCGATTTGACCATCGGGCGCGTAGGTGAACGTCAGGCTCAGGCCCGCCGCATCGGTGGAGGTGACCACTTCACCCAGCGCGTTGACCGTCTGGCTGGTGGCGTTGCCGTTCGGATCCCAGGTCGTGGTGGTCAGCCCGGAGCGCGAGACGCTGGTGCCGGTGCCGTCGGCGCGCACGACTTGGGTCACGCGGCCCAGGGCGTCGTAGTGGGTGAGGTTCCAGTACCGCGCGGTGCAGGTGTTCGAGGCAAAGCTCGGCGGTTCCACCGCCGAGGCCGCCGAGGCGAGGAAGAACGGCTCGGAGACGCGGCTGGGCCGACCGGCTGCGTCATACGCCGTGCACACTCCCGAAAACCCCTTGTTGACCGTGCCCAGGTGGCGGGTCTGGCTGACCGCCAGCACCACGCGCCCCAGCACGTCGTGGTAGCTCCACTGCGTGGGTGCCCCGCTGGCCGTGGTCTGCTGGCGCGTGACCGCGCCCGGCGGGCAGGCCACCTGGCTGCAAGTGCGCCAGGTGGTCTGCACCGGGACGCCGGTGTCGGTGGCGCGCTGGTACAGCCGCCCGAGCTGGCCGTAGATCGCGGTGGTATTGATGGCGTTGGCGTCGCGCGCGTGGGTGACGTCGCCGAACAGGTTGCGGTTGAGCACCTGGCTGTCGAGATACTCACTGGTGCCGCTGCCGTTCCAGAAGGGCGAGTAGCTCGCCACCGGGTAGCGCCCGCGGCTGTCGTACTGGGTGCGGGCGTAGCGGTGGATGTACTCCAGGCTGGTGGGCTGGAAGGTCACTGCGGTGCTTTTGCAGGCCGCCTCGGTGAGGTGGCTGCTGCAGGTGTAGGTATGGGTGCGGTTGCCGAAGGCGTCCAGGGTGTGGAAGGTGCGCAGGTTCTGGCTCACGCCCCCGTTCGACTGCACCTGCTCGGAGGTCAGGAGGCCGGTGAAGGCGGCACCGATGTCGTAGGTGTAGTCGGTGCGGCGCGAGGTGCTCACTCCGTTGCGGGTATGGGTAACGGTGCTGTATCTCAGGCGTCCGAGCCGCCAGGGCGTGGTGTAGTGGTCGTAGACGTTGTTGGTCTGCACCCGCGCGACCAGGCTGCCACCTGCGCCGTAGGTGTCTACGGATGTCGTTCCTGCAAAGCCGTAGCCCTGGTAACTGAAAGCAGACAACACCTGTGAAGTCAGCGCGCCGCTTTCCAGGGCGTAAACGTCTTCCTGGCTTCCGGCCATGCGCACATGCACGGGGGTCTGCGAACCGGACCAATAGCCGGGTGAACTTTCCCAGGAGTTGGTGCTGAGCGCCACGCGCGTGCCGGCGATCCACGGGAAGGGCGGCGCGAGCCGCTGGAAGCAGGCGTTGGTCACCCAGCCGGTCAGGCAGGAGGGCGGGACATACGCGCCGTTGACCACGCGACGCTCGGTCGTTTGCGGCATGCCAATGAAAGGTGCGTCCTGCCGGTAGGTCGTGGTACTCACGATGTGGGCATTGCCGGGCGTGGTGTCGAACGACTGGACCTGCTCGAAGCCCAGGTGACCGCCACCACCGGCCTGGATGCGCGCGCCCGAATACCGGTAGTAGATCGCGCTCAGGGCATTGGGGTTGCCGTAGACCGGCGCACTGCTCTGGGCGCGGATCACGACGTATTGCGGTCCGAAGACATCCTGCACCGGGGAGCCGCGCCCCCAGCTCACGGCACGGGTTCCGGTGCCGCGGCGATACACGTCGGCGAGGGTGAGGGGGCGATAGCTCAGCTCCGTGACCGCCCCCACGCCATCGGTGATCTTGCCGATGACATCGCGCGGCACGAAGCGGTGGTTGCTGGGCGGCCGGCTGCTGTAGTACTCGGAGGTGTTGTCGTACAGGGCGAAGAAGTCCGTGGCGGCATCGCCGTCAAAATCCCCGAACAAAAAGTGCGTTCGCGTCAGATCGCAGGTCGTGTTCTTGCAGCCGCGGGCGTAGCCGCCGGGCAGGGGGCTGGCATAGGTCGGAAATGTGCCGTCGGGCCGCGCGAAGTGACCGACGAACGGGCGATAGTTCGAGTTCGCGCTTTGTGGATAGACGATGTCCGCGCGCCCGTCTCCGTTGACGTCGGTGAGCTGCAGATAATCCTCGTTCGGAAACGCGGGAAGGCCGGTTTGCACTACGCCGATGCCCGTCAGATCAACGCTCCAGCTCCCGCTCTTGACCAGCGCGTCGGTCAAGCCGTCGCCGTTGAAGTCGGCGAACTTGAACGTAGAGCCCGTGGGCGGGGGCGGCTGCGGGAAGCCGCTCCACAGCTCACCGCCGCGATGCCAGCGCTTGATCACCGACATCTGCACGTGCGTGGGCTGGATGCTGGTCACCCCGTACAGTTCCACGAAACGGGTCAGCACGGTGCACCGGTTCGACGCCAGATCCACCGCGTCCTGCGGAACCTGGGCCGGCCACTCGCGCCAGGATTGCCCTGCCTCATCGGTCCACTCGGCGATCGGCTGCGCCGGTCGCGGAATCGGGTTGGAGCACTCGCTGGAGTTGTCGTTCTTGTACCAGGTGATTCCTGTGCTGATCGCCAGATCGGAGCGGCTGTCGCCATTGAAGTCGAAGAGATGGACGCGCTGGTCGGGATCGAGCAGATTGGTGAACTCGTTCAGCAGCACCTGGGGCGGATCGAGGTCCGTGGCCATGCCGACGCTGCGCTGCGCACCCCATTCGAACCCCGCGCCCATCCGCTCGGTCAGCCGCGTGTACAGCAAGCTGGGAGTCGAGCCGCTGGCCGGCTGGCGATACATGACATCGAGCAGGCCGTCGCCGTTGAGATCGGCCAGGATCGTGCTCGTGGTGGTCGAAGAAATGGGTGGCGACAACGCGGCGATCAGATTGCTTCCCGCGTTGAACGCGCGCACGCCCGCGCTCGTGGGACGCCCACTGGACGGATACAGCACCCAGTTCCCGTTCGGAATGGCGACGAAGAGATCGTCGCGCCCGTCGCCGTCGTAGTCGAACAGGTGCCAGTACTTGTCGATGTCGGCTGGTTTGCGCGCCACGATCCAGGGAAGCTGGGCCACGCGATTGAACGACAGCTGCCCGCTGCCGTTGATCTCGCCGAAGCTCACCTGGAGCTGGCTGCTGTTTCCCGACGCGCTGAACCATGCGACGTCGGTGAGTCCATCGCCGTCCACGTCGCCCAGCCGCAGGCTTGCGAGCCCGTCGAAACCCGCGGTGTTGGAGATCATGTCGGTGCTGTAGAACCCGTTGAGGATCGGTGCCCACGCGAACGAGGTTTGCGGCAGGCACACCGCCTGCGTGGAATCCCGGCACTCCCGGATCGAGGTCAGCGTTCTGGCTCCGGACCCGGATACCGACGTGGAGTACGCCAGCGCGTAATGGCGCGCCTGCTGGCCGCTGGCGATGTCGCCGATGACCGTGATCGAGGAAAGCTGGCGCGTCTGCCAGACCGTGCCGCCGGCTACCGAGCCGCGAACGTACTGCGTCGTCGAGAGCGCGGCGTAGTTGAACACGATCTTCGCGTACGGACCCCACGCGCCGCCCGTCTGGGCGGCGAGCTGCTTCTTCCCGGTGTATTCGACCGATGAAATGAGGGATTCCCCCGGGTACGCGCCGCCCGCCGGGTTGCTCAGGTAGCGGAAGTCGATGTAGTTGCCGGTCGAATCCTGAAAGCGGGTCTGCCACCAGCTCAGCGCCTTGGCCGTGTGGCCGGGGGCCGTGCTGTTCACATAGCCGTCCGGGCGCGTGGCCGCCGTGGTCCAGTCGTCGCGGTCGCCGTAGAAACTGGTGGAGCCGTCCGGACGCTCCACCGAGAAGAACCTCGGATCATTCGCCCCGGAACCGGCGGCGGAATAGGCGCAAACTCGCTGGAAGCTCTCGGACTGCGTGCGCAGGTTTTCGACAAAGTAGCCACTTACCGCCGGGCACGCGGGTGACCCGCCGGGTGCAGGAAGCAGGCGTTGCCCGTCGAGACAATAGCGATCACTTGCGCCGTAATTTACCGCCGGTGGCGTTCCATCCTGCGGGATGCCAGAAGCGATGAAATCACCCGCTTCCCGCGTGGATCTGCAGCGCGAGATTGCGGACAAACCGCCAACAGCCCATCCGCGCCCCAAAGGCCCGTCACCCCCTTGGCTGGAGTAGTTCAGCGAGATATCCGGCGCAACTCCGGCCGTTCCCGGCACTGCCTGGATCGGGACGGAATACGTCGCCGCACCGGATTCATCCACGCGGAACTGCCCGGCTGTCGCTCCGACTTGATCGGATACGGAATCCTGAGCATGAACCCATGCGGGCCAAGCCACCAGGACAAACAGACAGACAAAAGGCACCCCTGCCAACATACGCAATGCACGGCTCACGAGCATTCTCCCCGACGAGCCCCTGCAAGATCGGAAAATAGCGGATCCGAAATAATGTGCAAGCCATTGAAGAAGACTCAAATTGGTGCTAGGTCGTCACATTTGTCTGCACATTTGGCCACAGCATGCTCGCTCGCCGCGGGCAGTGGCAACGGTGATCGCGCGACCGGGTCGTCTGGCCGTTTGCGGAAACACCATCTGACCAACCGCAGCAATCCATCTCCCGTGAGGGTTGGCCCGCATGCCGCAGGGCGCGCCGTCCGCGTTAGGGAACCTCTGAACACGCTGTGTTTTTCTCGTCACTCCCGCGCAGGCGGGAGTCCAGTACCTTTGTCTTCAAGGGCTTGAAGTGGCTGGATGCCGGCCTGCCCGGGCATGACGGTCTTGTTCAGAGCTTCCTTGGCGGGTCAGCGCGAGGGCCTTGGCCGGCTGCGCGCCAGCGTGATGACGGCCACGCCCGCGAGGATCACGGCAGTGGCGGCGATCTCGTTGGCGCTGATCACCTCCCCGGCCAGCAGCACGCCGAACAGCACCGCGATCGGCGGATTGACGTAGGCATAGCTGGTCGCGAGCACGGGGCGCACGTGATGCAGCAGCCAGATGTAGGCGGTGAAGCCCACGATCGAACCGAAGCCGACGAGGTAGAACAGCGCCAAGCTCGCCTGCAGCGATGGCCAGGCGGTCATGCGTTCGCCGGTGACCAGGGCGGCGGCCAGCATCCAGATGCCGCCGGTGAGCATCTGCCCGGCAGCGGACATGAACGGGGTCGGCAGGTCGCGGCCGCGGCTCCAGATCGAACCCCAGGCCCAGGCGATGGGTGCCACCAGCAGCATGATCATGCCTGTCGGCGTCGCCGCCAGCGTGCCGCCGGCGTTGAGCCACAGCACGCCCGCGAATCCGACGGCCAGGCCGATCCATTCCACGCGCCCGGGGCGCTCGCCGCGCGCCAGTGCGAACAGTGCCGCCCACAGGGGCATCGAGGCAACCGCCACCGCGGCCATGCCCGAGGACACTTCGCGCTCGGCCACGTTCACCAGTCCGTTGCTCAGCAGCACCATGAAGATCGAAAGCCACCACAGCCTGCGCCACTGTGGCCGGGTCGGCGCGGGAACGCCGCGCCAGCGCAGCACCGCGTACATCAGCGCGCCGGCCAGCAGCATCCGGATGGCACCCAGGAGGAACGGCGGATAGCCTTCCAGCGCGATGCGAATGGCCAGGTAGGTGGAACCCCACACCACGTAAAGCACGCCCAGCGCCAGGGCAATCGCCCACGGGCGCGGCGCGGGGGTCGCGGCGATGCCGGTTGCGGACACGCGAGGATTTCCTGGGCGAAGTCGGGATCGGCACCCGCAGGGCGGGTGCTGTCCGAGGAGGGTCGGGGCGCGCTGCCGCGGGTCAGCGAATCCGCTTGGCGTCCGATGCTGTCGGCGTGCCCTCGGCCGGCAGCACCTGGGCCGCCAGCGCGCGGTCATCACGCAGCAGGTCGATGGCGTCGGCAAGGATGTGGGCCGCCTCGCGCGCGAGCACATCGGGCGGCTGGTTGCGCGCGTCCGCCTCGCGTTTGGCATCGGCCGCCACGTTGCGCTCGTCGGCCTGCAGGCCGTCGTCTTCGGTCGCGCCGGCATGCGCATCGGCCAGGCCGCGCGCCTTGCGCTCCGCCTCGCGCGCCGTGCGGCGCGCTTCGGTGCGCTCGCGCTCGGCGCGGCGGGTGGCCTCGTTCAGGGAAATCGTCTTTTCAGCGCGCTGGCGGCGGTACTCGGCCACGTCCTCGGCCAGCCAGACGAATTCGGGATCGTCCTTGGCACGGGTTTCGTGACGCGCTTCCAGCAGCGGCAGGAGCGGCTTGAAGTTGGCCTGGGTGGCGTAGCCGGCCGCCTCCACGCGCGTCCAGGGCAGGGCGTTGTCGTAGCTGCTCTCGCCGTAGTCCTCGGCATCCAGCGTCACCGGAAATCCGATGTCCGGGGTGACGCCGCGGTTCTGCGTGGACCCGCCCTCGACCCGGAAGAACTGTGCCACGGTGATCTTGAGCTGGCCGAATCCGGCGCGACCGCCGCGCGAAAACATGTCGAGGTCGACGAGGTTCTGCACCGTGCCCTTGCCGAAGGTGGTTTCCCCGATGATCAGGGCGCGCCCGTAATCCTGCATGGCACCGGCGAAGATCTCCGAGGCCGAGGCCGAGGCGCGGTTGACCAGCACCGCAAGCGGGCCGTCCCAGGCGGTACCCGCCGCGCCGTCGCGCTGCACGTCGATGCGCCCGCCCGCATCGCGCACCTGCACCACCGGGCCGCGATCGATGAACAGGCCGGACAGCTCCACCGCCTCGGTCAGTGAACCACCGCCGTTGTTGCGCAGGTCGACCACCACGCCGTCGACCTTTTCCTGCTTGAGTTCGGCCAGCAGTTTGGCGACGTCGCGCGTGGCGGAGCGGTAGTCCGGCTCGTCGCGCCGGCGTCCCTCGAAATCCTGATAGAAAGTGGGCAGATCGATGACGCCGATGCGCCGCACGGCCTCGCCTTCGCCCACCGTGAGCACCGACTTCCTGGCGGCCTGCTCCTCGAGCTTGACCTTCTCGCGGGTCAGCATCACGGTTTGGTGCTCGCCGTCCACGCCGGCATCGGCGGGCAGAAGATCCAGCCGCACCCGCGTCTCGCGCGGGCCGCGGATCAGCTCGACCACATCGTCGATGCGCCAGCCCACCACGTCGACCATGGCTCCGTCATCGCCCTGGCCCACGGCATAGATGCGGTCGCCGGGCTTGACCTGCCCCGACAGCGCCGCCGGGCCGCCGGGAACGATCGAGCGGATCACCGTGATGTCCTCGTCGTTGACCTGCAGCACCGCGCCGATGCCTTCCAGCGACAGCCGCATGGAGACATTGAAGTTTTCGGTGGTGCGCGGGTTCATGTAGCCGGTGTGCGGTTCGATCGCGCTGGTATAGGCGTTCATGAAGGTCTGGAACACGTCGTCGCCGCGGGTCGAGCGGATGCGCGATTCGAAGTTCGCGTAACGCTTGTCGAGCGTCTCGCGGATCGCCTCCATGGGCTTGCCGGCGAGCTTGAGGCGCAGCACGTCGTTCTTCACGCGCTTGCGCCAGAGGGCATCCAGCTCTTCCGTGTCCTTGGCGAACGGGGCGTCCTTGCGGTCGTAGGCCCAGGTTTCCTCGGCGTCGAGGTCGATGTCGGTCTTGAGGTAGTCCCGCACGAAGCGGGTACGGTCGGACACGCGCTGCAGGTAGAGGTTGAACATGTCGAAGGCCGGCTCCAGGCGACGCTCGCGCAGGGCGTCGTCGAACCCGGTGCGCAGCGACGCGAAGCGCTCCACGTCGGTCGCCAGGAGGTACATCCGGTCGCGATCAAGCGCTTCCAGGTAGCGGTCGTAGATGCTCGCCGAGAGCGCGTCATCGAGCGGCAGCGGGTGGTAGTGGTAGCGGCTGTTGCTCAGCAGCTGGGTGACCAGCGTCACCACATCGCGCTGCGTCTCGGTCGGGGCCAGCGTCACCGGCTCGACCGGCGTGGGTTTGGCCAACGCGCCGCCGGCGAGGGCCAAGGCGAGGCCGAAAGCAATCAGGTGGCGCAGTGCGAACATGGGGAAAACCTCTGGATACGGGTGCCGGTGCCGCGTGTCGAACACCGAAGCGGTGCCAGCGTGCCAACGCGGGGCCGCTTCGGCAAGCGCAGGATGCCTCAGGATGGGGGCAATGACCTCTCCCGGAAGTCCCCCGTTCATCGATCCGGCCGCTTTCGACCTGCGCCGTTCATGCAGGGTATGGTTCGCGCCGGCGGCTCGGCCCGCTGTGGCCCGGTCTTTCGCACCGGGGCTGGAAAACATCGACCGCGGCCCCATCTGCTCTCGATGGGGCGGAACTTTCCGGCGTTTTAGCACTCCAATGGCCCGAGTGCTAGAATGGGGGCAAGTCCCCAACGGGAGAAAAACACCATGAACACCGCTGTCATGACGAGCAATCTGCCCATCCCCAGCGCGCTGGGCTCGCTGGACGCCTACATCGGCGCGGTGAACCGCATCCCGGTGCTGACGGTGGAGGAAGAGCAGGAACTGGCGCACCGCTATCTGGATGACCAGGATCTCAGCGCCGCGCGCTCGCTGGTGCTTTCGCACCTGCGCTTCGTGGTGCACGTGGCGCGAGGATACAGCGGTTACGGCCTGCAGATCGCCGACCTGATCCAGGAAGGCAACATCGGCCTGATGAAGGCGGTCAAGCGCTTCGACCCCACTCAGGGCGTGCGCCTGGTGAGCTTTGCGGTGCACTGGATCCGCGCCGAGATGCACGAGTTCATCCTGAAGAACTGGCGCATCGTCAAGATCGCCACGACCAAGGCGCAGCGCAAGCTTTTCTTCAACCTGCGCAAGAGCCGCAAGCGCCTGGGCTGGATGAACCATTCGGAAGTCCAGGCCGTGGCGCGCGATCTCAACGTGCCCGAGTCAGAGGTTCTGGAGATGGAGGCGCGGCTGTCGGGTCGCGACATCGGTTTCGAAACGCCGGTGGATGCCGATGAAGATGCGCCGCCCGCGCCCATGGCCTATCTGGTCGCGCCGGACGCCGACCCGGCCCACGCCTACGCGCGCGAGGACGAGGAAGGCAGCCAGCTCGAACTGCTGCGCGAAGGCCTGGCTCAGCTGGACGCGCGTTCGCGCGACATCATCCGCCGCCGCTGGCTGGATGACGAACGCAAGATGACGCTGCAGGAGCTGGCCGATGAATACGGCGTCTCGGCCGAGCGCATCCGCCAGATCGAGGCCAACGCGATGAAGAAGATGAAGGCCCTGCTGGTGGCCTGACCACCGCCCGCCTTGCCGCACGACAAACGGCCCCGGAAACGGGGCCGTTTTCATTGGGCGCGGCGCAGCGCATCCAGGCGCGGCTCGAACTCGGCCGCCCCGGTGCCCAGGGCGTCGGCCAGCGCCTGCGCCTGATCGAACGCAGCGGCGGCGGCAGGATCATCCTGAAGCCGCGCGGCTTCGGCCATGCCCAGCGTGGCGCGCAGCCGCAGCGTGGCCGGCAGTCCCGACAGGTCTTCACGGAAGACGGCATCCAGCGCGGCGCGCGCTTCGTCCACCCGCCGCAGGGCCAGAAGCACTTCGCCGCGCGTGACGCGCAGGGCCTGGGTCAAGGGACTGACCGAGCCGGCGTGCGCGAGCGCCATGATTTCTCCTTCCGCGCACAGCGCCAGCGCTTCGACCAGGCGTCCCTGCCGATGCACCACGCGCGCGTAGTTGCCGATCAGCGCCGCGGTGGCGGCGGACGGGCCGAACAGTTCACGGCGCAGTTCCAGGGCGCGCGCGAAGGTCGCTTCCGCGGCCTCCATGTCGCCCTGGCGGTAGTGCGCCGCCGCGAGGTTGTTCAGTGTATTGAGGGCTTCGCTGCCGCTGCCCATCTGCAGGCGATCCCAGCGCTCCAGCGCACGCCGTGACACCTCGATGCCCTGGTCGAGATGGCCGGCCTGCACGTAGGCCACGCCGAGGTTGGTCAGGAGGGTGGCGGTTTCCACGTGCTCGGACCCGGAGCGCGCCAGCCGCTGCGGCAGGGCGGCTTCCAGGGTGCGCAAGGCACCCGCCGGATCGCCACCTTCGCGCTGCAGGCGGGCCTGCAGCATGCGCGAGGTGAGCAGCACGTCGGCGTGGCGCACGGGATCGGTCTGCCAATAGCGCTGCGCGGCGTCGAGCAGCGCGCGCGCCTCGGCGCCGTGCCCCATGCGGTTCACCGTTTCAGCCAGGGCGAAGCGCACTGCGGCGGCGGCCTCCGGATCGGCGATGGTGTCTTCCTGCGCCAGCCAGCGTCGAAACAGCGGCTCGGCGGCGGCGTAGTCGTCGATGTAGAAGTGCAGCTCGCCCAGCGCCTTGAGCACGTCGGCGCTGGCGACCGGGTCATCGGAAAAATCCTGCACCACCCGGTCGGCGGCCTGGTCGAGCACGGCCTTGGCGGTCAGCGCGTCGCCGTCGCGCGCGTGGCGGCCGGCATCGCGGAACATGAGTCCGAGGTAGTCGCGCACCGCCTTGCTGCGGCGCGCTTCGGTCTGGGCGATGTCGCGCTCGCGCACCGCCTCGTTGCGCGCCATCGAAATGGCCGACAGCGCGACCAGCAGGCCGATGAAGACCGTGGTGACCGCCGCAGCCGCAAACCAGTAGCGCCGCAGCAGGCGGCGCACACGATAGCCCAGCGCATCGCCGCGCGCGGCCACCGTGCGGTGCGCCTGGTGTCGGCGCACGTCCTCGGCCAGGGCTTCCACGGAGGCGTAGCGGGCCGCCGGTTCTGGCCGCAGCGCCTTGTGCACGATGGCGTCGAGGTCGCCGCGCAGGGCGCGCGCCCGCACCGCCGAGTCGACGCTGGCGCTGGGCGCGGGCGGTGGTCCGCGGCGGGCACGCTGCAGCAGCGCGATCGGCCCCGCGCCCACCAGCTCGCCCCAGGGCGAACGATCGGTCAACAGCTCGTGCAGCAGCAGGCCCAGGGCGTAGACATCGGTTAGCGTGCTCTGCGCGTCGCCGGAGAGCTGCTCGGGTGCGGCGTAGCGCGGGGTCAGGCGCAGGTCGCCGGTCTGGTTGACCTCGCCGTCCAGCCGCCGGGCAATGCCGAAGTCGAGCAAGGCCACGCGCCCGTCGCGGCGCACCAGGATGTTCTCCGGCTTGAGGTCGCGGTGGATGACCAGGTGCCGGTGCGCGAAGGCGACCGCCTCGCAGATCCGGAGGAACAGCGCCAGGCGCTGGTCGAACGCAAGCGCGCGGACGTGTACCTGCAGAGGGGTGCCGTCCACGTACTCCATCACCATGTACGGTCGCCCGTCGGGCAGGGCACCCGCGTCGATCAGCCGGGCGATGCCGGGATGTTCCAGCCGCGCGAGCAGTCGCTGCTCGCGCAGGAAGCGGGCATCCTCGTCGCCGCCCACCCGATGCAGCAGCTTGATGGCCACCTGCTGCTCGAAGCGCCCGTCTGCGCGCTCGGCCAGCCAGACCTCGCCCATGCCACCGCGGCCGATGGGCCGCACCAGCCGCCACGGTCCCAGCATGCGCTCGGGCGGCGACTGCGCTGGCGAGGGGGCCGAGGTTTCGAGGAACCCCTCGGACGCGGCCGCGGCGGCAAGCAGGCTGCGCGCCTCGCGGCACAGCGCGTGATCCGCGCCGCAGGCCTGTGTCAGGAACGCCTCGCGCGCCTCGGCCGGAAGATCCAGTGCGGCATCGAGCAGGGCTTCGATGCGGGCAAAGCGGGCGGCCTCGTCGCCCGATGGGCCCGCAGGGCGCGTCATTCGGAGACGTCTCCCGGCTCCTCGCCGGCATCGTTGAACGCGTCCTCGTCCAGCTCGCGATACAGCCAGGCCCGCGCCTTGACCCAGTCGCGACGCACGGTGCGGTCGGTGATGCCCAGTGCCCGCGCCGTCTCGTCCTCGCTGTAGCCGGCGAAAAAGCGGCACTCCACCACTTGCGCCAGGCGCGGGCTCAGTCCGGCCAGGCGCTCCAGCGCGTCGTTGATCTGGAGGATCTGTTCGTCGCATTCGTCGGGGGCGTCCGGTGCCTCGTGCAGCGGCACGGAAGGCACGCCGGCGTTGCGCTTGGCGGCGACGCGGCGCTCGGCATCACCCACCAGCACCTGCCGCATGGCAAGCGCGGCGGTGGCCAGGAAATGCTGCTCGTTCTGCCAGGCCGGCACGCGCTGCAGCTTGATCCAGGCTTCGCTGATCAGGGCGGTGGTGCACAGGGTCGCGCCTGCGCCCATGCGGAACCGCTCGCGCCGCGCGATGCGGCGCAGGTCGGCGTGCAGGGTACTCACCAGGCTTGTCAGCAGGTCATCGGAGCAATCCGTCGAATGCTCGGGTCGGGAGGACGAGATGCTGGAAGTCATGCACGCAAGTCTGGCACAGGTGGCGGGAACGGGCGCGCGCTCAGGGCGCTGCGGAGCCGTGTTCCTGAAGCATCGCCTCCACCTGCGCGCGCGGCGGCAGGTGCCAGTCGATCGGTGCCTGCCCGGTGCGCGACAGAAACTGGTTTGTCGCGGAAAAGTGCCCGCAGCCGATGAAGCCGCGGTGCGCCGACAGCGGCGACGGGTGCGGAGCGCGCAGCACGCGGTGGCGATGCGCATCGATGAACCGGCCCTTCTTTTGCGCGTAGCTGCCCCAGAGCAGGAACACCAGCCCCTCGCGTTCTTCCGCCAGCGCGCGGATGGCATGATCGGTGAATGCCTCCCAGCCCTTGCCCTGGTGCGATCCGGCGCGGCCGTTCTCGACCGTCAGGACCGCATTGAGAAGGAGTACGCCCTGGCGCGCCCAGGGCAGCAGGCAGCCGTGGGCGGGCGGCGCGATCCGCAGGTCGCGCTCGATCTCGGCAAAAATGTTCCGGAGCGAGGGCGGCACCGCCACGCCGGGCGGCACGGAAAAGCACAGGCCGTGTGCCTGTCCGGGCCCGTGGTAGGGATCCTGTCCGAGGATGACGACCTTCACCTGCTCGAACGGCGTGGCGTCGAACGCCGCGAAGATGCGCCGTGCCGGCGGGTGGATGGTCTTGCCGCGCGCGCGCTCGGCCACGAGGAAGGCGCGCAGCGCCTGCATCGAAGGATCCTCGAAGGCCGCAAGCAGCCGCGTCTTCCAGCCCGGGGCGAGCCGGATCCGGTCGGTCGCGTTCACGTTGCCGCGGCGGCCGCCATGCGCTCGCGCATCAGCCGCCCCACGCGCAGCTGGAAGATCAGCTTGGTGATCAGCAGGCGCTCTTCGATGGGCTTTTGCACCAGGTCGTTGGCACCGGCGCGCAGCAGCGCGCTCTGGTTGGCGGGATTGTCGTCGCCGGTCATCACCAGGATCGGAAGCTGGCCCTTGCCGTAGCGGTATTGCGCGCCGCGGACGTGTTCGAGCAGATCGCTGCCGGTCATGCCGCCCTTGAGGTAGACATCGGTCAGGATCACGTCCGGACCGGGGATGCGGCCCTGCGCGCGCGCCGTTTCCAGGTGCGCGAGCGCGTCTTCCACGCTGATCACATGGGTCACGGTCAAGCCGTGTTTTTCCATCATGCGGCGGGTGGCCACCGCCACCACGCGGCTGTCTTCCACGTACAGCACCTCGCCGCCGGTCTCCGGCTCGGGGCGCACGTAGCCCTGGATGAAGGCCGAGAGCGCGGAGAATCCGAGGCCCTTGTCGAAGTAGTCGGTGACGTCGTCACCGAAGCTGCGGTTGACCAAACGCTCCTGCGCATCGCCCGAGACGACGATGATCGGGATATAGGCCTGCGGCGCATGTTCCCGGATGTGGTGCGCAAGATCGAGCCCGTCCATGTCGGGCAGGCGCAGCGCGGTGGTGACCAGGTCGACGACGCCCTCCTGTACCGCCGCCTTGGCCTCGGCCGCGGTTTCGCAGGAGATCACGGTGACGCCGGGCACGTCCTTGACCAGCACCTGCTCGATCAGCTTGCGCGCCACGCGCGAGCCGTCGACGATCAGGATGCGCGGCGTGTCGCTGGTGATGTGGCGGGTGATGCTGCTCCTCACGAGCGCGCCTCCGCGTCGGGAAGCGTGCGGCGCAGGTGGTGGCCGGCGGCAAGCCAGGCACCGCCCCATCCCAGCGCGACGGCACCGACGAGCGCCAGCAGCATCGTGCGCACGCCCAGGCCGTGCAGCTCGAAGCGGCTGCCATAGCTCTCCACGAGCTGCCCGAGCGGCCCCTGCAGCATGGCCGGAACCGCGGCCGCGACGATCAGGGCCAGACATCCGGCAAACAGGCCGTACCACGCGCCCAGATACAGGAACGGTCGTCGCACGAATCCGTCGGTGGCCCCCAGCAGTTGCACCGTTTGTATCTCCTCCGCCCGGCTCTGAATGTCCAGACGCACAGTATTGCCCACGACCAGCACTACGCCAACGCCCAGCAGCGCCGCCGCCAGCCAGGCCAGCCGCCGGCCGAAGTCGAGCCAGGCGGAAAGCCGCGCGCGCCACTGCGCATCATGCTGCACGAAGTCGACGCTGGGAAGAGCGCGCAGGCGCTCGGACAGGGCCAGCGGCTCGACCGTGGGCGCGGGCGTGACGACGATCACGGCGGGCAGGGGATTGTCCGCCAGCAGCGCCAGGGCATCGGCGAAATCGGCCATCTGGCGAAACTCCGCCAGTCCTTCTTCCGGCGTGCGCACCGCGATGTCGACGATCTGCGGATCCTGCCGCAGGGTGCGGGAAAGCGCCTCGACGGCCGGGTCGCCGGCCTCCGGAGCGAGGAACAGGCTCACCTCGCGCGCCTCGCGGAAGCTGCCCGACAGGCGCTCCACGTTGCCCAGCAGGATCGCCAGGCACAGCGGCAGCAGCAGCGCCACCGCCAGCACGCCGACCGTGAGCGCCGTGGCCCAGGGCCGCTGCATGAGTCGGCCAATGCTGGAGAAGAGGCCGTAGAGGTGTTGCTCGCGCCAGGCGCGAAGGCGCTCGGCGGCGCTGCGCCGTGCCTCACCGCCGGTACGCGCGACGCGCTCCGTTTGCGGAAGGCGTCGTGTGGCCCTGCGGCGTACGGTACGCGCGTTCATGCGGCCTCCGGACGGTAATCGTCGATCAGGTGGCCGTGGTCGAGCACCAGCACGCGTCGGCGCAGGCGCCGTACCTGATGGAGGTCGTGGCTGGCCACCAGCACGCAGGTGCCCTGCGCCGGCAACTCGGTGAACAGGGCCATGACCTCGGCGGCGAGGTCCGGGTCGAGGTTGCCGGTGGGTTCGTCCGCGACCAGCACATCGGGACGGCCGACCACGGCCCGCGCGATGCCGACGCGCTGCTGCTCGCCGCTGGACAGCATGATCGGCAGCGCGCGTTCGCGTCCGCCCAGCCCGACACGCTCCAGGATCACCCGCACGCGCTTCTCGATCTCGGCGCGCGCGGTGCCGGCGATGACCAGCGGCAGCGCGACGTTGTCGAACAGGCTGCGGTCCATCAGCAGGCGGTGGTCCTGGAACACGACGCCGACCCGGCGGCGGTGCTGCGGCAGGCCGCGGCGGCGGACCGTGGCGAGGTTGCGTCCGCCCACCAGCACCGCGCCGCGGGTCGGACGCTCGCTCAGGTGGATGAGGCGCAGCAGGGTGCTTTTCCCGGCACCGGAATGGCCGGTGATGAACAGCATCTCGCCGGCCTCGGCCTCGAAGCTGATGTCCTTCAGCGCCTCGTATCCGCCGGCGTACTGCTTGCTGACGTGTTCGAAACGAAGCAGGGTCATGCGTTCTGGCGGCCGATCAGGGGTGCGGCAAACGTTAGCATTGCTGCCGCAGGTTCGCTATCGCACCAGGGTGTTGAGCGAGAAGATCGGCAGCAGGATCGCCAGCACGATGAACAGCACCAGTGCGCCCACGAGGAGGATCACGCCCGGGCCAAGCACCGTGGTGGCCACGCCCAGGGCGGTATCCAGTTCACGCTCCTGCTGCGCGGCCGCGTCGAACAGCATGGTGTCCAGCCGCCCGCTTTTCTCGCCGCTCGCAATGAGCCGCAGCATGACCGGCGGAAATTGCCCGGTTTCGCGCAGGGCGCGAGCCAGCGTCTCGCCTTCGCGCACCCGCACCGCGACCTGCGCCACCGCCTCGCGCAGCGCGACGTTGCCCACCACCTGGGCCGCGATCTGGAGTGCGTCGAGCAGGGGCACCGCGCTCGATACCAGCAGCGCCAGGGTACGCGAAAAGCGCGCCATGTCGGTGGCGCGGATCAGCGGGCCGATCACCGGCAGGCGCAGCAGGCCGCGCTGCCACGCCATTCGCCAGGCGGGTGTCCGCGCCACCGCGACACCCGCCAGCACGAGGAGCACCGGCGGCAGCAGCAGCCAGAGGCCGAAGCGTTCGACCGCATCCGACAGCGCGATCAGGACGCGCGTGGCCCAAGGCAGGGCCTCTTGCGCCTTTTCGAACACACTGATGACCTGCGGCACGACCCAGATCATCAGTCCCGCGACCACCGCGAGCGCGACGCCGGTCAGGAGGATCGGATAGGCCAGGGCCAGGATGACTTTGGCGCGCAGCGCCTGGCGGCTTTCGGTGTAGTCGGCCAGTCGCGCCAGCACCCCGTCGAGGCGGCCCGAGGCTTCGCCCGCGGCCAGCGTGGCGCGATAGAGCACCGGGAAGGTACCCGGCGACTCGGCCATGGCATCGGCAAGGGTGGCACCTTCCATCACCCGGGCGCGCAGCGCGACCAGCTGGCCGCGGCTGCGCGCGTCGCTGCCTTCGGCCAGGGCATCGAGGGCTTCGTCGATCGGCAACCCCGAACCGATCAGGGCGGAAAGCTGGCGGGTGAGCGTGGCGAGCTGCGCGCCCGACAGTGCCGCGCGACCGCCCGCCGTCGTTCCCGCGCCCTCGGCGACGGGTGCGACATCCAGCGCGTTGAGGCCGCGTTCGCGCAGGCTGGCGCGCGCCGCGCGCGCGGTGTCGGCCTGCAGCACGCCCTTGCGGCTGCGGCCATCGGTATCCAGCGCGTGGTAGGCAAAGGCGGGCATCTGCGCGTGAGTCTAGCCCGGATGCGTGCGCGGCTGTGTGCCGGGCGCGGTACGTTCCGCGGCGTTCAATTCCGGCGACGGGGCGCGGATAATGCCGCAATGACCCGCCTGAGCGTGAACCTCAACAAGATCGCGGTGCTGCGCAATTCGCGCGGCGGCGTGCGGCCCGACATCGTGCGGGCAGCGCGTACCGTGCTGGCCGCCGGAGCCCACGGGCTCACCCTGCATCCGCGCCCGGACCTGCGCCATGTGCGTCCGGACGACGTGCGCGCGCTGGCGGCGCTGACTGACGGCGTGGAGTACAACCTGGAAGGCAATCCGTTTGCGCCGGCGCGCGGCGAGTATCCGGGCTTCCTCGCGCTGGTCGAGGAAGTCCGGCCGGACCAGGCGACGCTGGTGCCCGATGGCGACGACCAGATCACCTCCGATCACGGTTTCGACCTTGGGCGCGATTGTTCGCGCCTGGCACCGCTGGTCGCCGGCCTGCGCGCGAGCGGGGCACGGGTCAGCGTGTTCGTCGATGCCGGCAGCATCGAGGGCTTCGATGCAGCCCGCAGGATCGGCGTGTCGCGGGTGGAAATCTACACCGGGCCCTATGCCGCCGCCTTTTCGCGCGGCGATGCGTCCGCGGCGCTTGCCGCCTGCGCGGCCACGGCGCGCGCGGCGCAGGCGGCCGGGCTGGAGGTGAATGCGGGGCACGATCTGGATCAGGCCAATCTCGGGCCGTTCCTGCGCGCGGTGCCGCGCGTGGCGGAAGTGTCGATCGGACACGCGCTGATCGACGACGCGCTGTATGAAGGGCTCGACCGCACCGTGCGTCGGTATCTCGCCGCCATCGCGGCGGCGGCCACCTGAGGCGGTTCGTAGGTCGGGGCTACGCCCCCGACGGGTTGTTCGATGCCCGGCAACGTCGGCCACGCAGGGCCGACCTGCGGTGGTGGGGCGCCGCGACGACAACGCGGCTCGGCTCCCGAGGCGGTTCGCAGGTTGTAGGGCTACGCCCCCGACGAGGTGTTCGCCACACGGCAGAACGCCGCCCGGGGGCGGCGTTCTGGTTCAAGCGGTCACGCCCAAGGCGTTACATCGTTTCCACGAATCCGATCTTGATCATGCCGGCGTTCTTGGCCTTGGACAGCACGTCGGCAAGCACCTCGTAGCGCACCTCGGGGCTGGTCTCCAGCTCCAGGGTCGGCTGCGGGTCGCGCGACGCCTCCACCATGAGCGAGGGCACCAGCGCCGACTTGGGCAAGGGGCTGTTGTCCCAGTAAAGCTCGGCGGTGTCGCTGATGCGCAGGCGGATCGGCGGCGGCGGCTCCTTTTCCGGCTCGACCTTGTTCTTGCTCGGCTGCGGCAGGTCGATCTGGATCTGGAAGGACGGCATCGGTGCCGTGACCATGAAGATGATCAGCAGCACGAGCATCACGTCGATGAGCGGCGTGACGTTCATGTACACCATCGTGTTGCTGCTGCCCGAGTTGCTGAAGGCCATGGGGGTTTCCTGTCTCTGTCTGCGCGCGCCGGGCTCAGTGCTCGTTGGTCGCCACGAAGCCGACCTTGGCGATGCCCACGCTCTTGGCGGTCTTCACGACGTTCTGCACGATGCGGTACTTGGTGGTCCGGTCGGCGCGGATGTCGATGCGCGGCTGCGGCTGCTTCTGGGCTTCCAGGGCGAGCTGGGACTCCAGCATCTGCTGGCTGATCGGCTCGTCGTTCCAGAAGACTTCACCATCTTCCTTGATCGCCAGCGTGATGGGGCGTCCGGTTTCCTCCGGCTTCACGTTCAACGTGGCTTCCGGCAGCTTGATCTGGATCTTGTGCGCCATCAGCGGTGCCGTGATCATGAAGATGATCAACAGCACCAGCATCACGTCGACCAGCGGCGTGACGTTGATTTCCGCCATCGGCGCACCGCTACCGCCACCGCCGCTGCTCATTCCCATGTCTTCAGCTCCATCCTGTCACCGGGCCGCCGCGATCAGCGCTTGGCCACGGCGTCGCCCACGCGTGCGCCGGTGGCGAAGAAGTCGTGCAGGTCGTGCGCGAAGGCGTCGAAGCGCGCGTTCGTCTGGCTGTTGACCCGGACGAAGGCGTTGAACGCGATCACCGCCGGAATGGCGACGAACAGACCCAGCGCGGTCATGATCAGGGCTTCACCCACCGGGCCGGCGACGGCGTCGATCGAGGCCTGACCGGTGGCACCGATGCGGATCAGCGCGCCGTAGATGCCCCACACCGTACCCAGCAGGCCGACGAACGGCGCGGTGGAACCGGAGGTGGCAAGCCAGGTCTGGCCGCTTTCCAGGCGCGCGCTTTCGCGGGTCACGGCCTGACGCAGGGCGCGGTCGATGAACTCCGAGCGGCTCAGCGATTCGGCCAGGCGGCTGCCCTCGCTGCGCTGGTGGTGCAGCGCGGCCTGGGCGGCTTCCAGGGCGATCTTGGAGAACGGCTCCTTCTTGGGCTGTTCTTCCATCAGGCGGATGGCTTCGGCCGGGTTGGGCGTGTCCCAGAAGGTGCGGATCACGCGCTCGGCGCGGGCGCGCACCACGCTGTTCTTCAGGAAATTGACGACGGTGTAATACCAGGAGCCGACCGACATGACGACCAGGGTGACGAGCACCACCCAGGACACCACGAATTCGCCGGGTTTGGCGACCATTTCCTGGAAAAGATGGGAGAAACCCATCTGAGACAGCGCATCGGCATCCGATGCGCCGGCAAATCCGGGCGCCTGGGCGGCGGAGTTGACAGCAGAAGCCGCGGTCTGGTCTGCCGGCGAGGTGGAAGCTGCATCTTGTTGCATAACGCCTGTCCCTTCTTAGAGATCACTGAGCTTGAACGAAATGGGTACGAGTACCCAGCTTTGGATGGCCTTGCCGTCACGCATGCCAGGGTTGAATTTCCATTCGCGGACCGCATCCATGGCGGCCCGGTCGAGCAGGCGCGAGCGGCTGGATTTTTCGATTTCGATCTGCGTCGGAGTGCCGTCCGTGCCGACCAGGACGCGCAGCACGACCTCGCCTTCCTGGCGCTGGCGTACCGCCTGCGGCGGATAGCGCGGCGGGCGATAGCGGCGATAGCTGGTGTCCTCGCTCGCGCCGTAGTTGGCCACCGGGGCGGGTGGCGCGGGCGGCGCGGGCGGCGGTGCGGGCACCGACATCGGGGTGGGATCGTCCAGGATGACGGGCGGCGGCGCGGCCGGCGTCGGCGGCGGCGGCGCGGCGCGCTCGATGATCTTGGGCGGCGGGCGCTTGGGCGGCTCCGGCGGCGGCGGCGGCGGCGGCGGGGGAGGGGGCGGCGGCTCGATGAAAGTCACTTCGACCGTCTCGGGCGCGTCATCGGCGGCCTGCGGCGGTGCCGCCGGCGTCAGCATCAGCATGAACGCCGACACGTGCAGCGCGATCGCGAAGGAAAAGCCGACCACGCGGGCCCAGCTGAACTTGCGGGCGCTGCCATCGTCGAAGCCGTAATGTGAGTCGTATTGCGTCATGCGTGACTTGAAACCTAGGGGGTTCTGTCGCCCGCAGCCCCGCCCTGATCCGTGGATCGGGGCAATCGGCGACGGGAATGGTCTAGCTTATACCAAGCGGGCCGGCTGTGCCTACGGTTAACGGCTTGCGTTCTTCTTCAGCCACTCTTCAGCGGTCTGCCTGGTCTCCGGGAACTTGGCCGCTTCGCGGTAGGCGGCGATGAGCCCGGCGCGATTGCCCAGGCCGTGCTCGGCCCGTCCGATGATCACCCAGGCGTCGCCCGGACGGCGCAGGCCCTTGGCCAGCGCATCCTGCGCCATCTTCTTCGATTCGGCGTAGCGCTCCTCGTTGCTGAGCAGGCGCGACAGGTTGAGTGCCATTTCGCCGTCGCTGGCAAGCGGCACGCCCTTCTGATAGGCGGCGATGGCCTGGGGAATCTGGTCGGTGAAGTAGTACGCCTGACCCAGCGCCGTGTACACGTCCACGCCCGGCTGCAGCAGGCCCTTGGCGAGGCCATCGTTGATGACGGTGATGGCCTTGCTTTCGGCTCCCTCCATGTTGGAGTACAGGGCGTAGAGCTGGCGGTAGCCGCGTTCGTCGAGCATCCCGCGGCCGCGGCCGGTTTCCAGCAGGGCGGTGGCCTTTTCGTACTGGTCGTTCTGCGCGTACATGGTGGCGACGTTGAACAGCAAACGGGCGTCATCGGGGTTCTTGGCCAGCAGCTCCTCACCCAGCGCCGTCGCCTGGTCGAACTTCTCGGCGTTGATGTAGGAGGCCAGAAGCATCTGCACCCAGTTGTCGTGGGTTTTGTCGCTCAGTTCGATGGCGCGCTTGAGCACCGTGGCCGCTTCGTCGTAGCGTTCGGTCTGATACAGGATGCCGCCCTTGAGCGCGAGCGTCTGCGGGTCTTCCTTGCGGGTCTCGGTGAGCATGCGATCGAGCGTGGCGAGCGCATCGTCGAACCGGTCGTCCTGGTACTGCAGCTGGCCGAGCTGAAGCATGATCTGGTAGTGCGCGTTGTTGTCCAGGCCGTTGGCCTCGAGCGACTTCTTGTAGGCCTCGATCGCGCCCGGATAGTCGTTGAGCTCACCCTTGGCGATGCCGATCAGCTGGTAGGCCCAGGACTTCTCGTAGGCGCCGGCATTCTTGTTGGCACCGATGGATTCGCCCACCTGGATCACTTCGCTGAACTTCTCGGCCTCGTAGGCTTTCATCAGCTTGTCCATGTCGCGCTGCATGCGCGGGGCGGCCTTGGCGGCTGGCTCGGTGCGCGTCGCGTCCGGAAAGAGCTGTACTTTCTCGGCCGCCTTCTGCCCGCGCTTGTTGCGCTGCGCGTCGGCGGGCGCGGCGGCGACCAGGCTGAGCGCCAGGATGAGGAAAAGCGTCTTGATCAGAGGTGTGAGGTTCATGGCCGATTTGTCCGGAGTAAGGCGATGGGGAATGCGCCTTCGGTGCGAGCGCCGAAGACTACTGGCAAACCGCTGCCGTGCTCAACCGTACAGAGGTCGCATTTGCGGGACAAGTTGGCACTATGGACAGCGCGGTCCGCCGGCGCGACGCGCGACCTCGTACGCGGGCATCAGCGCGGGGGCCGCCTGCGCCAGCGCGCTGGCGCGTGACGCCGAGTCCGGGTGGGTCGACAGCAGCCTCGGCGGCGCTTGGCTGCCGGAACCGGCGCGGATCATGTTTTCCCACAGCTTCGCCGCTTCGCGCGGGTCGAAGCCGGCCTTGGCCATCAGTGCCTGGCCGATCTTGTCGGCCTCGGTTTCGTGCAGGCGTGAATAGGGCAGCAGCACGCCCACCTGCGTGCCTGCGCCCAGGAGCGCGACAACCTGATTGACCTGCGCGGGTGAGGCGTTGCGCCCAACGTACGCGCCGGCCAGTCCCATGCCGGCCTCGGCCAGCGCGCTCTGGGAGAGTCGCTCGGCCGAATGGCGGGCGATGACGTGGCCGATCTCGTGCCCGATGACGGCGGCGAGCTGGTCCTGGTTGGCGGCCACCTTGAACATGCCGGTGTTGATGCCGACCTTGCCGCCCGGAAGGGCGAAGGCGTTGGGCGAGTCGACCGCGAAGACCTGCGTTTCCCAATCCAGCGCCTGCCAGTCGGCGGGCAGCTGTGCGACCAGCTGGCGAACGATGCAGGACGCCGTATCCGCCTTGCGCGCGTCGGTCGACAGCTTGTCGGTTTGCTTCATCTGCTGAAAGGTGGCCAGGCCCATGCGGTTGACGTCCGCATCGGACACCATCAGGAGCTGCCGACGCCCGGTGGGCGAGGTCGCGCAGGCGGTCAGCAGGAGCAGGGCGAGGCCTGCCAGAACAAGTCGCCATGACATCGCACGTCCTCCAGCAGCGTTGGTGTCCCGGATGATACGGCGACTGCAGCGCCAGCGCAGCTTTGGCCCGCCGCGTTCAGCCCAGAGTCGGAAAGTTCTGCCGCGCAAACTCGACCCGCTCGCCCGGATCCTTCGACAGGCGGCCGCTTTCGATGAGCGCCTCGACCTTGGCCAGACGGTGGCCCAGGCCGTTGCCGTTGGCGATCTGGATGGCGAGGCCGGGGCGTGCGTTGAGCTCCAGGATCATCGGCCCGAGGTTGCGATCCAGCACGAAGTCGACCCCGATGTAGCCCAGTCCGGACAGCTCGTGGCAGCGCGAGGCCATTTCGAGCAGGGCATCCCAGTGCGGAATGCGCAGCCCCACGATGCTGTGTTCGGTATCCGGGTGCTCGCGCACGATTTCGGTGCCCCAGACGCCGCGCCGGGTGATGCCGGTGGGAATGTCGATGCCCACGCCGATGGCCCCCTGGTGCAGGTTGGCCTTGCCATCGGACATGCGCGTGGGCAGGCGGATCATCGCCATCACCGGATAGCCCATGAAGACGATGATGCGAACGTCCGGCACCCCGCGAAAGCTCACCTGATCGAAGATCGGATCGAACTGGACGCAGTATTCCACCAGCAGGTGATCGGGCTGCCCGCCCAGCGAGAACAGGCCCGAGAGCCCGTTGGAAAGGTGGTGGTTGAACTCTTCGCGCGTCATGAGCTGGCCGTTGGAGCGCCGGTACTTGTCGCCACGCCGGCCGCTGATGACGAGGATGCCGTCGCCGCCGGAGCCGTGCGCCGGCTTTACCACGAACTGCTCGCGCGCGGCGAGCGTCTCGTGCAACCGGGCGATCTCGTGCTCGGCCCGCACCACGGCGTAGAGCTCGGGCACCGGCAGGCCGGCCTGGATCGCGAGTTGCTTGGTGATGAGCTTGTCATCGACGCGCGGGTAGAACTTGCGCTGGTTGTAGCGCAGCACGTAGTTGGCGTTGCGCTCGCCGATCCCGATCAGGCCGATCTCGCGCAGGCGGCGGGCGGTGCGAAAAAGACCGTACATGGCTCAGCCCGCGACGCTGCCGCTGTCGGCGGGTGGCGCGGGTGGCGGATCACGCGGCTGCTCCGACTCGCGCGCCAGATTGCGGAAGCGGAACAGCTCGGAGAGCCGATAGCCCGAATAGCGCCCCAGCACCAGGGTCAGCGCGAGCAGCACAAGGAGCGCCTCGGGGAAAACGAAGACGAAGTGTTCGATCGGATCCCAGCTCATCACAAGATAGGCCAGTGCGGCCACCAGCAGGGTGCCCACGGCTTCGCGCAGGGCCGATCCGCCGCCGCGCTCGTCCCAGGCGATGGAGATGCGCTCGATGGTCATGGCCATGATCACCATCGGGAACAGCGCCACCGAGAGACCCACCTCGACGCCGAGGCGGTTGGACACCACGGAAACCGCCGCCATCAGCAGCACCACGATGATCAGGATCGCGGTCAGGCGCGGCACCAGCAGCAGGCGCAATCGCTCCATGTAGAAGCGCACCAGCAGACCCAGGCCGATCACCACCACGAACAGCACGATGCCGGCGACCAGGGCGGTCTCGCGGAACGCCAGCGCGATCAGCACCGGCATGAAGGTGCCGTAGGTCTTCACGCCCACGAGGTTGCGCAGGACCAGCATGATGAACGCGCCCAGTGGCACCAGCAGGAGGGTGCGGTAGACCTCCTGCGCCTGCAGCGGCAGGCTGAGCAGCGAATAGTTGACCAGGTTGGCGTTCTGCACTTCCAGGCGGCGTTCGGCCACCGCCATGGCGTCGGCGAGATTGCGCGACACGGTGTACTCGACGCGCGCGCCCGGGTTGTCGTCCACGTTCAGGATATCGGGCCCGCTGCGCGACCACAGGAACAGGTCGCGCGGCCAGCCTTCGGCCGCGCTGCGCGGGTCGATGGTGGCCCAGCGCACGCCGTTGTGGACCTGCAGCCAGGGCAGCATCGCCTCGTCGCGATGGGTATCACCCAGGGTGAAACCGTAGATCACGCGGGCGGGAATGTGGCGCGTGCTCAGGAGCTGGACGAGGAAGCCGGCGCGCTCGGCCGGATCCTGCAGGCGCTCGGACAGCAGCGCTACTTCCTGACTCCCGTTGTCGGTGCTGAAGCGGCGCACCAGTTCCTGGGCGAAGGTGACGATGTCGGCGGAGCCTTCCCGCACCTGGCCCAGCAGGGTTTGCGCGGCGGTGGCCCAGGGTTCCTCCAGTTCCGCCACGGGGCCGACCTTGGGCGGGTCGTCGAACGCCGGGTCCGCATCCTGCCCGCGCACCACGGTGGCGCGGTAGTACAGCGCCTGCTTGCCGCTGGCGCGGCGGATGGTCCACTGCGCCTCGCGCTCGTCGCGGCGGACTTCCTCCAGCAGCGAGTAGCCACGCGCGATGAAGCGCTCGTCCAGGATGGTGAATCCGGGGGGGTTGGTCGGCAGCAGCAGGTTGACCTTGTTGGCGGCGCGGCGCGGGGTGAACTCCACCCGCGCCTGCACCGACCAGACCTCGACTTCGGTCGCCGGCTGCAGCGGAAAATTCAGCACCTTCCACTTGTAGACGATCGCCGCAAGGCCTGCGATCGCGATGAGCGCAGCAAGAAGGTACAGCTGTAGTTTTTTCATGGCGAGAGGCTACGCTCAGACGTCCAGGTTCGCCACGCGCAGGGCGTTTTCCTCGATGAACTCGCGGCGCGGTTCCACCACGTCGCCCATCAGCGTGGAAAAAATATGGTCGGCCGCCACCGCATCCTCGATCCGCACCTGCAGAAGGCGGCGGGTATCGGGATTGACGGTGGTTTCCCAGAGCTGCTCGGGATTCATCTCGCCCAAGCCCTTGAAGCGCTGCACGGTGCGACCGCGGCGCGCTTCCTCCATCAGGAAGACGTGCACCTGGGAAAAATCCTCGACCGGGGCCGAACGCCCGCCGCGCCGGATCTGCGCACCGGAGTGGATCAGCCCCGAGAGCTGCGCGGCGGCCTCGACGATCGGGCGCAGTTCGCCGCTTTCAAAAAGGCCGGCAGGAAGGGTCTGGGTGACTTCCAGCCCGTGGTGCTGGCGCTGCACGACCACGGCACCGGCATACTCGCCGCCCGGTGCCTGCACCCGCACCCGGTAGCGCGGCTTGCCCAGCCCGCGCGTGGCCAGGCGGCGCTCCAGCGCCGCCGCCCACTCGGCCATGGCGGCCTCGTCGGTGAAGCTGTCCACCCGCAGCGCCGGCAGGTGCAGCATGGCCTGCAGGATCTGCGGGTCGAAGCGGTGGGACAGGCGCCCGATCGCCGCTTGCGCGGCCCCGTAGGCGGTCATCAAACCTTCCAGAGCGACGCCAGAAATCGCTGGTGCATCAATGGCATACGTCAATTCCGCACCTTCAACCGCACTGTTGATGAGGTAGGCGTCGAGCGCGGCATCGTCCTTGAGGTAGATTTCGTTCTTGCCCTGCTTGAGCTTGTAGAGCGGCGGCAAGCCGATGTAGACGTGGCCGCGCTCGATCAGCTCTGGCATCTGGCGATAGAAGAAGGTCAGCAGCAGGGTGCGGATGTGCGAGCCGTCCACGTCGGCGTCGGTCATGATGATGATGCGGTGGTAGCGCAGCTTGTCGGGGTTGTACTCGTCCTTGCCGATGCCGGTGCCCAGCGCGGTGATCAGGTTGCCGACCTCGGCGCTGGAAAGCATGCGGTCGAAGCGAGCGCGCTCGACGTTGAGGATCTTGCCGCGCAGCGGCAGCACCGCCTGGTTCTTGCGGTTGCGGCCCTGCTTGGCCGAACCGCCGGCCGAATCCCCCTCGACGATGAAAAGTTCGGACAGGGCCGGGTCCTTTTCCTGGCAGTCGGCCAGCTTGCCGGGCAAGCCGGCGATGTCCAGCGCGCCCTTGCGTCGGGTCAGCTCGCGCGCCTTGCGCGCGGCTTCGCGCGCGCGCGCGGCGTCCACCACCTTCTCGCAGATGGCGCGTGCCTCGGCCGGGTGTTCCTGCAGGAACTCGGCAAGCTTTTCGCCGAACACCGCCTCGACCACCGGCTTCACTTCCGAGCTGACCAGCTTTTCCTTGGTCTGGGAGGAGAAACTCGGGTCCGGTGCTTTCACCGACAGCACCGCGATCATGCCCTCGCGCATGTCGTCGCCGGAGAGGTTGATCTTGGCCTGTTTGGCGATGCCGTTCTGTTCGATGTAGTTGCTCAGCGTGCGGGTGAGCGCGGCACGGAAACCCGCCAGGTGTGTGCCACCGTCCTTCTGCGGGATGTTGTTGGTGAAGCAGAACATGGTTTCCTGGTAGGCGTCGGTCCACTGCAGGGCCACGTCCACCACGATGCCGTTTTGCTGTCCGGTGACGGCGATGACGCTGGGGTGCAGGGGCGTCTTGAGCTGGGCCAGGTGCTCGACGAAGCTGCGGATGCCGCCCTCGTACTGGAACACGTCGCGGCGTGCTTCGCCGCGCTCGTCGGTCAACTCGACCTTGACGCCGGAGTTGAGGAACGAGAGTTCGCGCAGGCGGCGCGCCAGCACCTCGTACTGGAACTCGACGTTGGTGAAGATTTGCGTCGCCGGGCGGAAGCGGATGCGGGTTCCGTGACGCTCCGACGGCTCCATTTTCCTGAGCGGGTACAGCGGTTCGCCGAAGGCGTACTCCTGCTGCCAGTGGTAGCCGTCGCGCCAGATGTCCATCCACAGGTGCTCGGACAGCGCGTTCACCACGGAAACACCCACGCCATGCAGGCCGCCGGACACCTTGTAGCTGTTGTCGTCGAACTTACCGCCGGCATGCAGCACGGTCATGATGACCTGGGCCGCCGAGACGTGCTCTTCCTTGTGAATGTCGGTGGGGATGCCGCGCCCGTTGTCGGAGACGGCCACCGAGCCATCGTCGAGCAGGGAGACGATGACGTGATCGCAGTAGCCGGCCAGCGCCTCGTCGATGGCATTGTCGACTACCTCGAACACCATGTGGTGCAGGCCGGTGCCATCGTGCACATCGCCGATGTACATGCCCGGCCGCTTGCGCACGGCCTCCAGGCCGCGAAGCACGGTGATCTTGCTGGAATCGTAGGCGCTCTCGTCGCCTGGCTGCTTTTCGTCGGTCATGGGTTCGCCACTGCGTCACGCTTCGCCGCAGGGCAAAGCGTAGAAGGAATACGGGAGCTTTCAGTATAGCAGCGCCGCAACACGCCCTTGTTCCACGTGGAACATGCGCATCGGGCGGCAGGATGCGTGCGGCAACTCCGGCGCGGCGGTGGCCGTAATGAAGGACTGTGCCGGCACCGAGGCCAGCCATTCGAGCGTATGTGCCAGATGACCGCGATCGAGCTCGGAGGGCAGATCGTCCAGCACCAGAACCGGCCACTGCCCGCGGACCTCGGCGAAGGCCTGCGCCTGCGCGAGCAGGCAGGACAGGACGACCAGCTTTTCCTGCCCGCGCGACAGCATTTCGCGCACCGGGGCTGCTTCGAAAGCGAGGCTCCAGTCGGCGCGGTGCGGACCGACCGAGGTGTGACCCAGCGCCTGATCCCGACCGCGCGCCTGCCACAGCGCGGCGAGCAGGCCGGTTTCGCCGTCGCTGGCGGGCGATCCACCCGAAGAGTACTTCGGCGTCACAGCCCCCAGACCCGGCGCAAAACGGGCAACCATTGCGCTCAGTCCGGGCTGGAGCCGGGCCAGCCAGGCCTCGCGCAGCCGGGTCAGCGCGGCACCGTGCAGCGCCAGTTCGTGCTCCCAGGGATCCAGATTCGCGGAAACCATCGGCTGCTTCAGCAGCGCGTTGCGCTGCCGCAGGGCGCGCTGGTACCGCCGCCAGATCGATAGAAAATCAGGTTCCACGTGGAACAAAGCCCAGTCGATGAATCGCCGCCGGTGTTCGGACCCGCCCGAAATCAGGGCGTGGCTGCCCGGCTCGAAACACACCACAGCCAGTTCCTGAAAAAGCCGCGTCAACGCCTCGACCGCCTGGCCATCGATCCGCGCCGACCAGGCGCGCAGGCTGCGCGACAGGCCCATGCCGACGCGCCGCTCCATGGGCTCGGCCACGATCTCGCTGTAGACGCGCAACTCGGGCTGCCCCCGGCGGATCAGCGCATCGCGCACGCCGCCGCGGAAGGAGCGGCCGCTGGACAGGAGCTGGATGGCTTCGAGCACCGTGGTTTTGCCGGTGCCGTTGTCCCCAACCAGAACATTGATCCCGGTGCCGGGCTCCAGCCGCGCCTCGCGGAACACGCGCAGGTCTTCGAGACTCAGGCTCGCAAGGCGCATGGTCGCTCCGAAAAACGACGGCCGCGGATGACGTCGCCCGATCGCGGGCCGCCTGCCTGCGACCCGGCAGCGACCGGGCTCACCGCGCGACCGTTCAGATGCGCAGCGGCATCACGACGTGCCGGCAGCGCTCGCTGTTGCCTTCGCGCACCAGGGCGCTGGAATTCGCATCGCGCAGGCTCAGGCTCACTTCTTCGCTGCGCAGCGCGTTGAGCGCATCGAGCAGGTACACGACGTTGAACCCGATGGCGATATTGTCGACGCTGCTGTTCGCCTCGACTTCCTCGACCGCCTCTTCCTGCTCGGGATTGTGCGCCACGAGCTTGAGTTGCCCGGGGGTGAATTCGATCCGCACGCCGCGGTACTTCTCGTTCGAAAGGATCGCCGCACGCTGCAGCGCGGCCTTGAGGGCCTCGCGCTCGATCCGCGCCTCCTTGTCGGCACCGATCGGGATCACGGCCTCGTAGTCCGGAAAACGTCCGTCGATCAGCTTGGAGGTGAAGGTCACGTCCTCGCGTTTCACCCGCAGATGGCTGCGCCCGACTTCCAGCGCGATGTCGCGGTCGCCGCCTTCCAGCAGGCGCTGCAGTTCCAGCACACCCTTGCGCGGCAGGATGATCTGGCGACGCGCGTTGACACCTTTTTCCAGCGGGGCTTCGCACAGGGCCAGACGGTGGCCGTCGGTCGCCACACAGCGCAGGAGATCCTCGCGCAGATCGAACAGCAGGCCGTTGAGGTAAAACCGCACGTCCTGCTGTGCCATGGCAAACGCGGTGCGCTCGATCAGTTCGCGCAGGCTTCCTTCCGACAGCGAAATCGTTTCGATGACTTCGAGGTTTTCCGTCGAAGGGAAATCGCGCGCCGGCAGCGTGGACAGGGTGAAACGGCTGCGTCCGGCCTGGATCGACATGCGGTCCCCGCTCTGCGAGAACTTCATCAGACTGCCGTCGGGCAAGGCGCGGACGATGTCGAAGAGCTTGCGCGCGGGGACCGTGGTTTCCCCGGCATCGCTGTCGGAACCGAGCGCGGCGCGGGCCACCATCTCGACTTCGGAATCGGAGCCGGTAAGGGACAGGCCATCCGCGTCGACGACAACCAGGAGGTTGCCCAGCACGGGCATGGTTTGCCTGCGTTCGACGACGTTGACGACCTGCTGGAGCGGCTTCAGTAGAACTTCGCGTTGGATGGCAAATCGCATTCGTCGATCCCCAGACAGAAAGATGCTGTAAAGAAATAATGGCGGTGGTGGGTGCTGTGGAACACGGGATTTGTTTGCTATCTGATTGTTTTACAACATGTTTAAGCTGCTTTTCCGGCGCGTGAAACGACTTGGAAAGCCTGTGGACAACGCGGGAAAAGATCGCCCCGCCTGTCTTTTCCCACGGATATCCACAGCTTGCATACAGCTTCCACCGGCCGCCATGATGCCCGTGTTGGCCGTGCGCGTCACTCGGTCAGTTTGCGAAACAGCTTGTCCCAATCCTCACGCAGCACGCCATCGGTATCGAGCAGCTTGCGGATCTGGCGGCAGGCGTGCAGGACGGTGGTGTGGTCGCGCCCGCCGAAGCCGTCGCCGATCTCCGGCAGGCTGTGGGAAGTCAACTCCTTGGCCAGCGTCATGGCGATCTGCCGGGGCCGGGCCAAGGTGCGCGTGCGGCGCTTGGAAAGCAGGTCGGCGACGCGAAGCTGGTAGTAGTCGGCCACCACCTTCTGGATGTTGCCGATGGAGATGGCCTGCTTGTGCACGCGCACCACGTCGCGCAGGGCCTCTTGGGCGAAGGCGGTGGTGATGGGTTCGCCGGCGAAGTGCGCGCGCGCGACCAGGGTGTTGAGCGCCCCTTCCAGATCGCGCACGTTGGTGCCGATGTTCTTGGCGATGAGGTAGGCGACTTCGTCAGGCAGTTCCACGCCGCGCGCCCGCGCCTTGCTCAGCAGGATGGCGGCGCGGGTCTCGAAATCGGGCGGTTCGATCGACACCGACAGGCCCCAGGCCAGGCGCGATTTCAGCCGCGCTTCCAGCCCTTCCACCTCGCGCGGGTAGCGGTCGCAGGTCAGGATGATCTGCTGCTTGCCGTCGAACAGCGCGTTGAAAGTGTGGAAGAACTCTTCCTGGGTACGGTCCTTGCCGGCGAAGAACTGGATGTCGTCGAGCAGCAGGGCGTCCACGCGCTGGAATTGGCGCTTGAACTGGTCCATCGACTTTTCGTTCAGCGCTTTCATCATCGCGGAAAAGAACTGTTCCGAGCGCAGGTACAGCACCTTCATGCCGGGGCGGTTGGCGCGCATCAGGTTGCCGGCCGCGTGCATCAGGTGGGTCTTGCCCAGGCCGGTGGTGCCGTAGAGCAGCAGCGGGTTGTAGGCCTGCCCGGGATTCTGCGCGACCTGCCAGGCGGCGGAGCGGGCGATCTGGTTGGAGCGCCCCTCGACGAAGTTGTCGAAGGTGTAGGCGTGATCGAGCTGGGTGACGAAGTCTTCTTCCGGCGCGGCCGCGCGGCCCTTGGCCCGCGCGCCGCGGGCGGGTGCCGGCGCGCGCGCCAGACTCCCCACCTCGATCCGCGCCGCCGCCGCCTCGTGCCCGGACACCAGGCGCAGCAGCTCGATGATCCGCGCCAGATAGCGCGCGCGCACCATGTCCATGACAAAGGCGTTGGGTGCATAGAGCAGCAGGTCGCCTCCGGATTCGGATGCATTGGCCTGCAGCGGCTTGAGCCAGGTGATGAACTCCTCGGGCGGCAGTTCGGACTCGAGGTGGGAAAGGCACAGCGGCCAGGCGGCAAGCATGCGGGACAACACTCCGCGCAAGGCGCTGCGGGCGCACCTGCGTCATGGGATGAAAGGTGGGTCGTTGAGTCTACCGCGGTTGCGCGCGCCCGGCGCGGCCGGCCGCGATCGCTCCGGCAGCAGCGCGATCCTTGCGCTCCGGCACGCCGCCTGCACCGGACCCGCGCGCAGCGCCCCGACCTGCCGCAGCCATCGCCAGCCCGCGCGTGCTTGACCGTCGCGCGGTGTGAGCCGTAAGATTGCCGGTTCTTTCGTCACGAAACCTCGGTGCCGCCATGAAGCGCACGTTCCAGCCCAGCAATCTCAAGCGCGCCCGTACCCACGGTTTCCGCGCCCGCATGAAGTCCGTCGGCGGTCGCAAGATCATCAACGCCCGCCGCGCCAAGGGCCGCAAGCGCCTGGCACCGTAACCGGCCAAGGCCGGGCATCCCCGATGTCCGGCGCGTCGGCCGGCAGGCGCGTTCCGATGCACGCGCATCGTTTTCCAAAGACCGCCCGGGTTCGCGCCGCGGGCGATTTTTCGCACGCGTTTGCCGGCGGCCGCCGGGCAGGCGGCCGCTATTTCAGGGCCGTGTTCCTTGCCCGCCCGGACGCAGCAGCACCCCGCAACGCGCGCCTGGGCATGGCGATTTCGCGCAAGGTCGACAAGCGCGCGGTCGAGCGCAACCGCATCCGGCGCCTGATCCGCGAGTGGTTTCGCCACCGTCATGCGCAGTGGATTCCCGGTGATCTGGTGATCTCGGGCAAACCGGAAGCCTCCGGCGTCGACGCCGCGCAGCTCTTCGCCGACCTTGACGTGCTCGTGCGCCGGCTCGGATTGAAGGACGCGCCCGCACCCTCCACAATGGCCGACTCTTCGCGCACATCGCTCCCGGGCGATGATTCCTGAGTCACATTCACGCCCGGCCGGCACGTCAATCCTCTGGCCGCACGCTCTCGACTGCCCATGACCCAGACCCGTACTTTCCTGCTGATTGCCTGGCTTCTCGTCGCGTTCCTGCTATGGGACGCCTGGCAGAAGGACTATGGTGCCACGCGCGCTGCGCCTCCCCAGGCACCGGTTGCCGCGGTGGATCCTTCCATTCCGGAGCCGGTCGGCCAGGCCTCGGTGCCGACGCTGCAGAGCGCGGAAGAGCCTGCCGTCGATGTGCCCGAACGCGCTGGCATGAGCACAGCGAGCGTGATCCTGGCCAACGACGTGCTGCGCCTGACCCTGGATGCCAA
This sequence comes from Denitratimonas tolerans, assembly GCF_037203605.1. Classification (NCBI taxonomy): domain Bacteria; kingdom Pseudomonadati; phylum Pseudomonadota; class Gammaproteobacteria; order Lysobacterales; family Lysobacteraceae; genus Denitratimonas; species Denitratimonas tolerans. The sequence continues at coordinate 40,599 of NZ_JBBDHC010000018.1, read as the reverse complement.
TGGCGGAACCCTGCGCGTGGCCGAACTGCTGGACTATCCGACGCAGGCCACGGGCGAGCCGATCCCCGTGGAACTGCTCAGTCAAGTGCCGGAACAGTATTTCGTGATCCAGAACGGCCTGGTGGGCCAGCCCGCCGCGCCCACGCACGAGGACCGGATGATCGCCCAGCGCGGTGACCAGGTGCTGGCCGAGGGTGCCGACGAGGTCGTGTTGCCCTTCGTCTGGAGCGGACCGGACGGGCTCAGCGTGGAGCGCACCTACCGCATGGCGCGCGGCAGCTATCTGGTGGAAATCACCGATACGGTAAGAAACGACGGCACCACGCCCTGGAGCGGCAACGCCTACCGCCAGCTGGTGCGCGTGCAGCCGCCGACGGCCAAGGGCGGATTCACCAATCCGGAGCGGCTGAGCTATGTGGGCGGCGCGCTTTACAGCCCGCAGGACAAGTTCGAAAAGCGCAAGTTCGACGAGTTCGATCCCAAGACGCCGCTGCGCCGCGAGGTCACCGACGGCTGGATCGCGATGCTGCAGCACTATTTCGTGGCGGCCATCATCCCCGAACCCGGAACCGCCAACACCTTCAGCAGCGCGGTGCTGCCCAACGGCCGCTACCTCCTGCGCGACGTGGGTGCCGCCCTCAGCGCGGCACCGGGTGGCACGGCCAGCACCAGCGCGCGCATCTACCTCGGCCCCAAGCTGCGGCGCGACCTTGAAACCATCACGCCCGGCCTCGGGCTGACGATGGACTACGGCATCTTCACCGCGATCGCCCAGCCCATCCACTGGCTGCTCGCACTGCTGCACAGCCTCGTGGGCAACTGGGGCTGGGCCATCGTGCTGCTGGTGGTGCTGATCAAGGCCGCGATGTTCAAACTCTCCGAAGCCCAGTACAAGAGCTTCGCCAAGATGCGGCGGGTGCAGCCGCGCATCGAGGCGCTCAAGGAGCGCTTCGGCGACGACCGTCAGAAGTTCCAGGTCGCGATGATGGAGCTGTACAAGAAGGAGAAGATCAACCCGCTCGGCGGCTGCCTGCCGATCCTGGTGCAGATCCCGGTCTTCCTTTCCCTGTACTGGGTGCTGGTGGAAGCGGTCGAGCTGCGCCATGCGCCGTGGATCCTCTGGATCCAGAACCTTTCGGCACCCGATCCCTACTTCATCCTGCCGGTGGTCAACCTCGTCACGATGTGGGCCACCCAGAAGCTCTCGCCGGCACCGGGCATGGATCCGATGCAGAAGAAGATGATGCAGGCTATGCCGCTGGTTTTCGGCGTGATGTTCGCGTTCTTCCCGGCGGGTCTGGTGCTCTACTGGACCACCAATGGCGCGCTGGGCCTGCTGCAGCAGTGGCTGATCATGCGTCGCCACGGCGAGCCGACGCCCGCGCCGGCAAAGTAAGGCGGCGGGGATGGCCGCCGATCGCACCGACACGATCGCCGCCATCGCCACCCCGCCAGGGGCCGGTGGCATCGGCGTGATCCGCCTGTCCGGCCCCGAAGTGCCGCGCATCGCCGCGCGGCTTTTCGGGCGCGACCCCTCGCCGCGCCACGCCCACCTCGCCCGCTTCACCGATGCCGCCGGCGAGCTGATCGACACCGGCCTCCTGATCCATTTTCCGGCACCGGCGTCCTTCACCGGCGAGCACGTGCTGGAGCTGCAGGTCCACGGCAGCCCGGCGCTGCTGCAGCGGCTGCTGCGCGAGCTCCATCACCTCGGCGCGCGGGCGGCGCGGGCGGGAGAGTTTTCCGAACGCGCCTTCCTCAACGGCAAGCTCGATCTGGTCCAGGCCGAAGCCATCGCCGACCTGATCGCGGCCGGCTCGGAGGCGGCCGCACGCGCCGCCCAGCGCAGCCTTCAGGGTGAGTTCTCGCGGCGGGTACACGCCCTGGTCGAGGCCACCATCGCGCTGCGGATGCGGATCGAGGCGGCGATGGATTTTTCCGACGAGGCCATCGAAACGCTCGCGCCGGCGGCCCTGAACGAGGCCGTGGACGGACTGGTCGACCGGCTCGACGCGCTCCTGGCCGCCGCCTGCCAGGGCCAACGGCTGACCGATGGCCTGCACGTCGTCCTGCTCGGCCGGCCCAATGCCGGCAAGTCCAGCCTGCTCAACGCGCTGGCCGCCGACGACCGCGCCATCGTCACGGCGCGGCCGGGCACCACCCGCGATCTCCTGCGCGAAGTGGTGCGCGTGGATGGCGTCGAACTGACGCTGGTGGACACCGCGGGCCTGCGCGATTCGACCGATCCCATCGAACAGGAGGGCATGCGCCGGGCCCGCGCCGAGGCGGCGCGCGCCGACCTGATCCTCAGCGTGCTGGGTGAAGACGACGCGCCGGCGTGCGACGAGGTGCCGCCGGGGATCGATCGGATGGTGATCCACAACAAGATCGACCTCTCCGGCGAGGCCCCCCGGCTGCAACGGATCGACGGGATCGAGCACCTGTACCTGTCGGCGCGCAGCGGCACGGGCATGAATCTCCTGCGTGAGCGCCTGGCCGCGCGCCTGGTGCCCGCCGCGGAGGGAGGCTTCAGCGCTCGCGTGCGCCATGTCGAAGCGCTGCAGCGCGCCGGCCGGGAACTGCGCGAAGCGCGCGCCGCCCTCGCCCATCGGGATGCCCCCGAACTGGCCGCCGAACATCTGCGGCAGGTGCAGAATGCGCTGGGCGAAATCACCGGCGCGTTCGGCGCAGAGGACCTGCTGGGTCGCATATTTGCAAACTTTTGCATTGGCAAATAATGCCGGGGGCCCGCGCCCTGGCGGCGTCCCGCGTGCGACGCACCACCGGCGTCCGCGCTACGCCCACGGCCGGTTTCATGGCGCTGGCGACGGTTGGATCGGCTTGTCCGTGCCTCGGCGCGGCCGCCGTTTCCCGGTCTTCTGAGCGACCCCTCCCGCTTTGCAGGTTCATCGGGTTTGACTTATGGTGTGAGCGTGCACGACCTGTGCCGGGTTTCAGTCCGAAAACTCGCCGCCTCCCGCGAGGCTGCGGTCGAAACGGCGCGGGCACCATCCAATGATCGGGGGGTCCTCCATGCAAATCCCATCCACGATGCGAGCGGGTCACGTCGGCGCGATTCTTGCGCTGGCGATGGTCCTGTCACTGGGCGCCTGCGGCGGAGGAGAAGAGGCACCGCCGTCGCCGCCGCCAGCAGCGCAACCGGCCACACCGGCTTCCGCGCCGGTGGCCACGGACGAAACCGGCGGCGAATCGATGGTGGTCCAGCCGTCGGTGGTCGACACGCTGTCGGTCGATGAGCTCCTGGAGCGCGCCGACCAGGCGGTGAAGGAGAGCCAGCTCTTCGTTCCCGCCGGTGAGAGCGCATTCGAAATGTACCTGCGCGTCCTCGAACAGGAGCCGATGCAGGTTCGCGCCAAGAACGCCCTGATGGACCTGTTCCCCTACGCGGTGCTGTACGTCGAACAGCGCACCAGCGCCGGGGATCTCGCCGAGAGCGAGCGCGTCCTGGGGATGATGGAGGAAGCGGACGAAAACGCGCCGGCCGTACCGCGGCTGCAGCGGGGCGTCGCGCAGCTGCGCGATCGCGTGGCCGCCGAGGCGCAGCGCGCCGCAGATCGGGCCGCCGCGCAAGCCGAGGCACAGGCCCAGGCCGCGGCACAGGCACAGGCACAGGCACAGGCGGCACAGGCGGCGGCTGCGTCCGCTCCCGCCGCACCTGCGCCGGTGAGCGAAGCACCAGCCCCCACGCCTGCGCCGGCCGCAGCGCCGGTTGTGGCAGCACCGCCGCCCGCCCCGACGCCGGTTGCGCCCGCACCGCCGCCCACCACCCCGTCGCAGGTCCAGTCGGCGACACCGCCCAGCGTGGTGTCGCAGGTCCAGCCGCGCTATCCACCGGTGGCCTTGCGCCGTCGGGTCGAAGGGTCGGTGGAGGTCGCGTTCACCATCATGCCCGACGGCAGCGTCTCGAATGTGCGCGTCGTCTCCGCGCGCCCGGCCAACACCTTCGACCGCGAAGTCATCAACGCGATGGAGCGCTGGCGCTTCACCCCGCCGGGCCGGCAGGTGGAAAGCCGCCGCGTGTTCGACTTCAAGCTGCCCTGATCGGCGGCCACGCCGAAAACAAAAAGGCTGCCCCGCAAGCGCGAGGCAGCCTTTTTCAATGGGCCCATGGAAAGCCGGCGGTTCGGGAGCGCCGGCTGCCGTGCTTCCGGAAGCGTCCGGTCGCCCGGCCGCCCGGCCGCCGGCCCACGACGATCAGGCCGACACGGCAAGGTGCTCGCGGTGGTACATGCGCGCCGCGATCCACCAGAGCACCGCTGAAACCGCCACGCCCACGGCCGTGTACAGGCTCCAGTCCAGTGCCGTGAGCGTCTCGCCGCGCAGCACCATCATGATCATCTGGTTCTGCGAAAGGAACGGGATCGCCAGCATCCACAGCTCGTTCTTCACCGGTGAAATCAGCAGGAAGAAGGTGGGCAGCATCGGCACCAGGAACAGCAGGCTCATGTAGCTCTGCGCTTCCTTCACGCTCTTGACGCTGGCCGCGATCACGGTCAGCAGGCAGGTGCCGAACAGCACCGTGGGCAGCAGGATCAGCAGCAGCTTGGCCATCGCCAGCAGCGAGACATCCACCTTGACGCCCGCCGGCGCCAGCCAGAACGCCGCCTTGAACGCCGCCAGCATCAGCACCAGGCTCAGCACGCCGAACACGCAGGCCGCGAGGATCTTGCCGCTCATGATCGCGCGCCGCGAGGCCGGCGTGGCCAGCAGCGGCTCCAGCGACTGGCGCTCGCGCTCGCCGGCGGTCACGTCGATGACCAGGTAGGCACCGCCGAGGAAGGCGCTCATGATCAGGAAGTAGGGCAGGAAGGCCAGCGCCTGCCCGACCCGGCTCATCGGCGTCGCCAGATCCACGTGCGCGGCGGCCAGCGGCATGCCGACGCCGGGATCCACGCCGCGCGACAGCAGCCTCAGCGCACCGGCCTGCTGGGCGTAGGCCTGCAGCACCGCGTCCACGCGCGCCACCGGAATGCGCGAATCATCGCGGGTGCTGTCGAACAGGATCTCCACCAGCGCCGGCTTGCCGGCGCGCCAGTCGTCGGCGTAACGCGCGGAAACGCGCAGGATCACGTCGGCATCCTGCTGCGCGATCGCCGTTTCGGCATTCTCGGGCGGTGCCTCGGCCTGGATGTTGTGCCGGGCCAGGAAGGCGACCAGGTTGGGTGCCTGCTCGGCACCGATCAGCGGCACCTCCAGGGTCTTTTCCATCTGCGTGGTCATCTTCTTCTGCATGACCGCGCCCATGCCCACCACCAGGCCCACGATCAGGATCGGACCCATCAGGAGCGAGATCAGCACCGTGCGCCGGTCGCGCGCGAGGTCGACCAGCTCCTTCATCATCACCACGGAAATCGGGCTCATGCGAACAACCCCTCTTCCGAACCGATCACCCGCACGAAGGCGTCCTCCAGATTGTCCTCGCCGGTCAGCGCGCGCAGCTCGTCGGCGCTGCCCTGCGCCATCACCGTGCCCTTGGCGATCACCACGATGCGATCGCACAGGGCGGCGACCTCCTGCATGATGTGGCTGGAGAAGATCACGCAGCGACCTTCCTCGCGCAGCTGGTGCAGGAAGCCGCGCATGGCGCGCGTGGTCATCACGTCGAGGCCGTTGGTGGGTTCGTCCAGGATCACGTTGCGCGGGTCGTGCACGAGCGCGCGCGCGATCGCGGTCTTGGTGCGTTGGCCCTGGGAAAAGCCCTCGGTCTGGCGCTCCAGGATGTCGTCCATCTCCAGCGCCTGCGACAGCGTGCGGGTGCGTTCGCCGATGTCGGCCTCGCTCATGCCGTGCAGGCGGCCGAAGTAGGCGACGTTCTCGCGCGCTGTCAGGCGCTTGTAGACCCCGCGCGCGTCCGGCAGCACGCCCAAGTGTCGGCGGACCTCATCGGGGCGCTGCGCCACGTCGATCCCGTCCACCCTCACGCTGCCGCGATCCGGCGACATCAGGGTGTAGAGCATGCGCAAGGTGGTGGTCTTGCCGGCACCGTTGGGGCCGAGCAGTCCGGTGATTTCCCCATCGCGCGCGATGAAGCTCACGTCCGATACCGCCTGCACCGTTCCGGTGCGGGTCTTGAAGGCCTTGGCCAGGCTGTTGGCTTCGATCATGGCTCAGGGCTCCCAACCGTAGCGACCGGAAAAAGGTGGCGTGGCGGCGAGGCGGTCCAGGCACTCCGCGTCCAGCGCCGCCGCGTCGATGTTCTCGATGAAACGCGCCACCAGCTTGGGCGTGCAGCCCGTGCCGATCACGTTGTGGCCCTGGCCGCGCAGCACCAGGTGGCGCGATCGGGGCAGGTGTGCGGCGACCTCCTCGCCGTAGCGCGGCGGCGTCACCGGGTCGAGCTCGCCCGAGAGCAGCAGCACCGGCGTGTCGCCGCGCGCCGGTTCGCGGAAGTCGGCGGCGCGGGAGCCGTGCGGCCAGACCGCGCACTGGGCCTGGATGTAGCGGACGAATTCGTCGCCCATCACGGTATCGGCGTCGGCCGGGTCGGGCACCAGCTCGTCGGCGTCCTCCGAACAGGTGACCGACAGGCCCATGCCCTGCGCCATCGCCTCGTCCATCGAGCTCATCAGCATCCGCGCCTGCGCCATGGCGGCGTCCGAGTGTCCCTGTGCCAGGTCCGACAGCAGCAGCGGCAGCGTCGCGGCGATGGCCGGCTGGTAGGCGTACATGCGCAGCAGCCCCGAGAGCGCCGGCCGTCCGAACTCGCCCTGCGCCGGCGCGCCGGTGGTGGCGTCGCGGAAGTGCACCTGCCGCGGCTGCTCGGCGAGCTCGGCGGCCAGTGCGCGGAAAGTGTCCATCGGATCGCCCAGCGCCTCGCGGCAGGCGGGAAGCCGGGTGCAGGCCGCGAACTGGCGCGCCAGGGAATCCTCCAGGTTGCGTGCGTGCTCCTGCCCCAGCACCAGCGAATTGGGGACCACGCCGTCGAGCACGGCGCTTCGTACCGCTTCCGGGTAGGCCTTCATGTACTGCTGCGCCACGCGCGTGCCGTAGGAAACGCCGATCAGGTTGATCGCCGGGACGCCCAGCGCCAGACGCACCGCCTCCAGATCGGCCACCGCGTTGCCCGTGGTGTAGTGGCGCACGTCGGCCACCGCGGAGAGCGAAGTCAGGCAGGCGCGGGTCTGTTCCACCGCGTGCCCGATCGAGATGTCGGTCGACTCGGCCTCATCCTGCGCACAGGCCAGGCGATTGGATTCGCCGGTACCGCGCTGGTCGAGCAGGATCACGTGGCGGCGCTTGAGGATGTCGGAAAACGCGCCGGCGACCGCCGGATAGCTGTCCCGCGCCGACTGGCCCGGCCCGCCGGCCAGCAGGAACACCGGATCGGCGGCCGGATCGGCGGTGGCGGCGGCAACCCAGGCCAGCGCCAGGGAAATGCGTCGGGCGTCGGGTGCGGCGCGATCTTCGGGCACCTCGACGCGGGCGCACTGTGCCGCGACCGGGGCGCTCGCGCCGGGTGCGGCCAGGGTGCAGGGCGAGAAGGCGATGCCGCCGAGCGTGGTCGCGCTCGCCAGCGGTGCCGCCAGGCACAGGGCAATGAAGCTGAGTGGGCGTTTCATGGGTTTCCCGGGAAGTGACAGGGCCTGATACCGACGGGCGAAGCCCCGAGGCTGTGACCGCGCGGCGGGCGCGGGCGGGGCCGATATACTACCGGCCCCGCATTCTGGTGACCGATGATGATTCTTCCGAAGCCGCCCCCGCGCGCCCTCCTGCCCCTGCTCGTGCTTGCCGGCGTTGCGAGTCTGGCGGCCTGTCGCGGCACGCCCGAGCCTGCGGCCACGCCTGCCGCGCCGGTCCAGGCCGAAGCCCGGACCGAACCGCAGCCCGACCTCGCGCCGCGCGAACCCAGCCGGGTGCGGGTGCGCACCAGCGCCGAGGCACCCTTTGCCTGTGATGTGCTGAGTGAGGAAGAGTTGGGCCGCGTGCTGCCCGACGAGCCGACCATCATCGACGTCACCACCCAGCGCCGCGCCTACGGCATGGCGGTGGAGAGCGCCTGCCTGTTCGCCTTCGGACGCAACCGCGATCCTGCACGGATCGACCTCGACTCGCGCTTCATCCGCGTCGATCTCTACACCGACGCCAGCTTCCGCGCCGCGGGCCACGGCGCGCTGCAGGACCAGTGGAGCTACCGGGTGCGCGATGGCAGCACGGTGTTCCACTTGCACGACACCGCGCTGGCGGCCTGGGTCGACTCCGAGCATCCGCCCGATCCGGCGCTGATCGTGCGCCAGGGCGAGGTGATGTACGACATCGCGCAGTACCCGGCCGCGTCCGACCAAGGCTCGCCCGAGCGCAAGGCGCAGGTCGAGGAGATCGCGCTGCTGTTCCTCGGCAAGCTCGACGCGGACGAGGACGACGCGGGCGCGAACTGACGCGCGTCAGGGGCCGGTGCCGCGCCGCGCGGCACCGGCCCCTCAGCCCGACGCGGTGAAGCGCTCGCGCCGGATCGCGGGCGGTGCCAGACCGGCCTCGCGCAACCGCAGCGCGACCTCGTCCACCATTTCCGGGTGGCCGCAGAGGCAGGCGATGTCGTCCGCACGGGGCGAAAGCGCATCCAGCGCCTGCTGCACCCGGCCGCCCAGCAGATGCGGATCGCCCCCGGGCACGGCTTCCCGCGACAGGCAGCCCAGGTAGGTGAAACCGGGCACCGCGCCCGCGGCGTCGAGGAAGTCCTTGCGGAAATACAGCTGCGCGCTGTCGCGGACCCCGTGCAGCAAGACGACCTTCGCGCCGCTTTCGGCGCGCTGCACGAGGTCTGGCAGCATCGAACGGAACGGCGCGATGCCGGTGCCGGTGGCGATCATCAGGTAGCGCGGCGCGGCGTCGCGCGCGGCCAGGCCGAAACGCCCGAATGGCCCGGTCGCCTCCACCGTCTCGCCCATCGCCATCTGCGCCAGGCGCGCGCTGGCCAGACCGCCCGGAGCCAGCCCGACGAGGATTTCCCAGCGCCTCCCTTCCTCGAGCGGCGCGCCGGCCAGCGAGTAGCTGCGCCGCTGCAAGGTGCCGTTCGCATCCACGACGTGGAGCTGGATGAACTGGCCGGCGCGGAACGGCAGCGGCGCGCCGTCGGCGTGCTCGAAGCCCAGGTGCAGCACCGACGCGGTGATCGGGCGGCGGTACGTGAGGCGAAGCGGAATGCGTGTGGTCACGGCGGCAGGGGGCGGGCAGGCAAACGGCTATACTAGCGGGCTGGCACTATCTGGCAGGCATCGATGAGTTCGCCCCCGGCGCTGCACGTCTCCGACTTGCGCAAGGTTTACGACAATGGCGTCACGGCCCTGCACGGCATCAGCCTGGACGTGGGCGAAGGCGACTTTTTCGCCCTCCTTGGCCCCAATGGCGCCGGCAAGTCCACCCTCATCGGCATCATCAGTTCGCTGGTCAACGCCAGCGCCGGCACCGTGGAAGTATTCGGCGTCGACGTCGCGCGCCGGCGCGGCGATGCGATGCGTCTGGTCGGCCTGGTGCCGCAGGAAATCAACTTCAACCTGTTCGAGCGCCCGTTCGACATCCTGGTGAACTATGCCGGGTTCCACGGCGTGCCGCGCGCGCTGGCGATCGAGCGCGCGCACGAGGAGCTGGCGCGCGCCCATCTTTCCGGCAAGGCCCACCTCACCAGCCGCACCCTGTCGGGCGGCATGAAGCGGCGCCTGATGATCGCCCGTGCCCTGATGACGCGCCCGCGCCTCCTGATCCTGGATGAACCCACCGCCGGGGTGGATATCGAGATCCGCCGCGGCATGTGGCAGCAAATGCGCGAGATCAACGCCTCCGGCACCACGGTCATCCTCACCACGCACTATCTGGAGGAAGCCGAGGAACTGTGCCGCAATATCGCCATCATCGACCACGGCCGGATCGTGCAGCACACCGCGATGAAGGCGCTCCTGGCCACGCTCGACGTGGAAGGCTTCGTGTTCGACATCGACGGCGAACTGCCCGCGCTGCTGCCGCAGATCGAGGGCGTACGCCTGACCGCACGCGATGTCCGCACCCTCGACGTCGAAATGCCGCGCACCATGAACCTCAACCTGCTTTTTTCCGCGCTGGGCGAGTCCGGCATCGTGGTGCGCTCGATGCGCAACCGCAGCAACCGGCTGGAAGAACTCTTCCTGCGCCTGACCGCGCGCGAGGTGGCCGCGTCATGAGCCGGCATCCGAACCTCGTCGCGCTGCACACCATCGCCCGGCGCGAGGTCGTCCGCATCCTTCGCATCTGGACGCAGACCCTGATCCCGCCCGCGATCACGATGACGCTTTACTTCCTGATCTTCGGCAAGCTGATCGGCGCGCGTATCGGCGATATGGGCGGCTACGGCTACATGGAGTTCATCGTGCCCGGCCTGGTGATGATGAGCATCATCCAGAACGCCTACGGCAACATCTCGTCCAGCTTCTTCGGTGCCAAGTTCGGCCGCCACGTGGAAGAGCTGCTGGTCAGCCCGGCCCCGGCCTGGGTGGTGCTTGCCGGTTACGTCGCCGGCGGCGTGCTGCGCGGCCTGATGGTGGGTGCCATCGTCTTCCTCATCGCCATGGCCTTCACCCGCGTACACGTCCCGCATCCGCTGGTGATGCTCAGCTCGATGCTGCTGGGTGCCACGATCTTCTCGCTCGCCGGCTTCGTCAACGCGGTGTACGCGAAGAAGTTCGACGACATCGCCATCGTGCCGACCTTCATCCTCACGCCGCTCACCTACCTGGGCGGGGTGTTCTACTCGATCACGCTCCTGCCCGGCTGGGCGCAGAGTGCGACCTACGCCAACCCGATCTTCTACATGGTCAACGCCTTCCGCTACGGCCTGTTGGGCAGCAGCGACGTGCCGCTGTGGGTGGCCTATGTGCTGATGTTCGGCTTCGTCGCGCTGCTCGGCGGGTTCGCGCTGTGGCTGCTCAGGCGCGGCGTCGGCCTGCGCAGCTGAGAGCCCGTGTGCCGGGACCCGCGCGCGACGCGGTGACGCCGGCGCGCGCGATCTTGCAGTCAGCGCGGCGTGGGCGTCGTGCGCAGCGCCATCAGCCGCGCGCTGCGCGCTCCCAGCTCGGCGTGGGTCTCGTGCAGGCGCGGCACGCTGAACTCCAGCACGCCGCCGCGCAGCGGGATCGCCGCGACGTGCTCGCCGTAGCTGCCCCCGGCGCCTTCCACCGGCCACTGCCAGCTTGCGAACCGGTGTGACGCATCCCAGGACGGTGCCTGCGGCGGCACGCCGGCGCGCAGCTGCGAGGCCACCCGCTCCGCGAACCGCGCCTGCGCCGGCGCATCGGCGGCCTTGTCGCCCACGCCCAGCGGTGCCGACAGGCGCGTGCTGGTGGGAACGTAGCGAAGCTGCACGTACCAGGCGTCCTCGCGCGCCAGATCCACCTGGCGATGCACCACCCAGCCCAGCACCTCGTCGGTCAGCGGCGTGCCGCGCGCCCGCGCCACCCGCGAGACCTGCTTGCGCGGCACGAAGCGGAAGTCGCGCGGCAGGTGCAGGCTGGCGGCCGCCGGCGTCAGGTCCAGCACGCCGAAACGCCACGACACGGCCTGCACCGCCATCGCCAGCTCGGCGCGCTGCTGCGCCTCGACCTCGGCCGCGGAATACTCGCGCGGTGCCGGCATCGGCACCGCTTCCGGATCCGCTTCGGCGGCGTGCGCGCGGCGCGGCGATCCCGCCTCGGCACCGTCGTCGTACTCCGATTCCTCGTACTCGGCGCGGGTGCGCTCGCGCGCCGCTTCCAGCCGCGCCGCCAGCGCCGGATCGCCGATCCGTATCTCCGCGATGTCCTCGTCGGTGAGCGCCCAGGCCATCTCGTCCACGCCCTTGTCGACCGCGCGCATCGCCATCACACCGATCAGCAGCGTGACCACCGCGGAAAGAGCGAACGGCACGCGGATGTCCGAGTCCTTGTCGCCCCAGCACATCACCAGCGCCACGATCGACAGCGGCCAGAACAGGAGCGCGCCGATCGCCAGCAGCGGGCTGCGCCGCCAGATCCTCACGCACATCCACACCGAGATCACGAAAAGGACGAGCAGGTAGCCGCCCATGGACATCAAGCTGCCGATCATCGAATCAGTCCAGTTGGATGCTGCGGATGTCGCGGCGCGACACCGAAGAGAGCGAAAATCCGCCGCTGAGCTGGGTTCGCAACTGCACCTCGTCGCCGCGTACGCCCTCGACCAGGCCGCGCCGCTCGCGCCCGCCGTCCAGGGTGAAACGCACCCGCCGCCCGATATGCCCGGAGAGCTGCGCAAACTCCAGCGTGCGCGCCTGCCTGCCGCTGCGCGCAAGCCCCGGTGCCGACGCCGAGGCCATGTAGCTTGCGATCCAGGCCTCGTCCTCTTCGCCGGCCGCGTGTGAAGCCGCGGGCACCATCAGAAGTGCCGCCAGCAGCAGCGCCATGGGGATATGCATCGGCGTTCCCTTCAAACCAGAGCGTGCAGGGTAGACAGCCCGCGCCGTCGCGTCCAGAAGCGGACGGTGGTCTCAGGCAGGCGCCTGCGTTTCGGGCAGGGCGAAAAACGCCTGCGCCGTGGCGGTGGTGGTGGCGGCCACCTGCTCGAAGGTTTCACCCCGATCGCGCGCCAGTTCTTCGGCGATATGCGGCAGGAAGGCCGGTTCGTTGCGCCGGTCTTTCGGCATCGGCCGCAGGGTGCGCGGCAGGAGGTAGGGCGCGTCGGTTTCGATCATCAGCCGCTCGGCGGGGATGTTCTTCACCAGTTCGCGCAGGTGCGCGCCGCGGCGCTCGTCGCACAGCCAGCCGGTGATGCCGATGTGCCAGTCACGGTCCAGGTACTCGAACAGCTCGCGCCGGCCGCCGGTGAAGCAGTGCACCACGGCCGCGCCGATGCGGCCTTCGACGTTCTTCATGATCGCGACGAAATCGTCGTGCGCATCGCGCTGGTGCAGGAACAGCGGCTTGCCGGTATCGATCGCGATTTCCAGCTGCATCTCGAAGGCGCGCCGCTGCGCCGGGCGTGGCGAGAAATCGCGGAAGTAGTCGAGCCCGCACTCGCCCACCGCGACCACTTCCGGATGCGCGTGCAGGGCGCGCATTTCCGCGTCGCACTCGGCGGTGTATTCGACCGCGTGGTGCGGATGCACGCCGGCGGTGGCGTACAGCACGCCGGGGTGGGCGCGCGCCAATTCCAGCGCCTGGGGCGAATGTTCGCGGCTGGCGCCGGTGACGATCATGCGCGTGACCCCGGCCGCGCGCGCGCGCGCCAGCACCGCGTCGCGGTCGTGGTCGAAGCTGTCGTGGGTGAGGTTGGTGCCGATGTCGATCATTGGGGCGGGGAATGGGGAACGGGGAAGCGGGAAGCGGTCGTTGCGCGGGTTTTGCGCCCTCTCCCCGCCTTCGAGGGGGTGAGGGGACGCTTTGCATCGGGCGCGTCGCCCGGAACCACCAGCGCACCACCCGACATTGTGGCCGTTCCGCGTGGCGAAAGGCGAGCCGCTAGAATGCGCGCATGACCACGCCGCACGATTCGCCGCTCGGGCGCGAGACGCGCTACGCGCAGCGCCACGACCCTGCGCTGCTGTTCCCGATCGCGCGCGCCGCCGGGCGCGATGCGCTGGGCCTGGGCGCGGCGCTGCCGTTCCACGGGGTGGACCTGTGGAACGCCTACGAGCTTTCCTGGCTCGACGCGCGTGGCAAGCCGCAGATCGCGCTGGCGCGTTTCGCGGTGCCGGCATCCAGCCCCAATCTGATCGAATCCAAGAGTTTCAAGCTCTATCTGGGCTCGTTTTCCGGCACCCGGATGGCGGGCACCGACGCGGTGCGCGCGTGCCTCGTTTCCGATCTTTCGCGCGCCGCCGGCGCGCCGGTCGAGGTGGCGCTGACGCCGCCTGCGGACTTCGCCGCCGAGCGCATCGAAACGCTGGACGGCGAGTGCATCGACGACCTGGACCTCGCGATTTCCGACTACGGCCCGCCGCGACCGGAGTACCTTTCCGCCGAGGTGACTGAGCGGATCGAGGAGGTTCTGGTATCGCACCTGCTGAAGTCCAACTGCCCGGTGACCGGGCAGCCCGACTGGGCCAGCGTGCAGATCGCCTATGCCGGCCCGCGCATCGCCCGTGAGGGGCTGCTGCGCTACCTCGTCTCCTTCCGCGACCACAGCGACTTCCACGAGCAGTGCGTGGAGCGGATTTTCTGCGACATCCGCGCGCGCTGCGCATGCGAGCGCCTTGCCGTCTACGCGCGCTACACCCGGCGCGGCGGGCTCGACATCAACCCCTGGCGCAGCACGTCGGCCGGGGTGCCGCCCAATCCGCGCCTGGCGCGCCAGTAAGCCAGATTACGGAGAACCCCGATGCCCTATTGCCCCATCATCGGCACGCTCGGCTACGTGCTCTCGCCCGAAGGCGATCAGGTGTTGATGATCCACCGCAACGCACGGCCCGAGGACGAACACCTGGGCAAGTACAACGGCCTGGGCGGCAAGCTCGAGGCCGACGAGGACGTGGTGGCCGGGATGCGGCGCGAAATCCTGGAAGAGGCAGGGATCACCTGCGAGGAGATGCGCCTGCGCGGCACGATTTCCTGGCCCGGATTCGGCAAGAACGGCGAGGACTGGCTCGGCTTCGTCTTCCTCATCACCCGTTACGCGGGCACGCCCTTCACGCGCAATCCGGAAGGCACGCTGGAGTGGAAACCGCGCGCCACGCTCATGGACCTGCCGATGTGGGAAGGTGATCGCCACTTCCTGCCGCTGGTGTTCGATGACGATCCGCGCGCCTTCCACGGCGTGATGCCGTATCGCAACGGGCGGCCGGTGTCGTGGAGCCATTCGCGGCTGTGATGCGGTACCGGGCCGCCCGTGCATGGGCGGCCCGGTACCGCGGCGGTCAGGGCTTCACGAACCTGAGCGTCATGCGGTCCGATTCGCCGATGGCGGCGTACTTCTCGCGATCCTCGTCGCCCAGCGCGTAGCTGGGCGGCAGCGTCCACACGCCCTTGGGGTGGTCGGTGCTGTCGGCCGGGTTGGCGTTGACGTCGCTGCGCCCGGCG
Organism: Denitratimonas tolerans; assembly: GCF_037203605.1. Lineage (NCBI taxonomy): Bacteria > Pseudomonadati > Pseudomonadota > Gammaproteobacteria > Lysobacterales > Lysobacteraceae > Denitratimonas > Denitratimonas tolerans. Next base: position 25,585 of record NZ_JBBDHC010000018.1, on the reverse strand, counting down.
AACCGGAAGCCGGCGGCGGTGGCGAGATCGATGATCTGCTGCTCGGTCACATAGCCGGTGCTGCCGTCGGTGGCGGTTTCACCCTTGGCGCGATGATCGACCACGCCCAGCGTTCCGCCCGGCTTGAGCACGTCGAAGAAGGCCTGGAAGTAGGCCGGCGCGGTGCCGGCACCGATCCAGTTGTGGGCGTTGCGGAAGGTCAGCACCACGTCGGCCGAGGCGGGTTCGCCGAAGCTCGGCGCCTTCGCGTTGAAGCGGCGCAGCTCCGGCTCGCCGTAAACATCGGGCGCGGCGGCGATCTTGTCGGTGAGCTGCTGGTTGAGGCGCGCATAGTAGGCCGGCTGGTCGGGCAGGCTCTCGTCCCAGATCGCGCCGATGAAGTGGCCGTGTGCGCGCAGGTAAGGCGCGAGGATATCCGTGTACCAGCCGCCGCCCGGGGAAATCTCGATCACCGTGGCATCGGGCGCGATCTCGAAGAAACCCAGGGTTTCGACCGGATGGCGGAACGCGTCGCGCGCGCGATCGGCCTCGGCGCGATGCTTGCCGGCGACGATCGCCTCAAGACGCTGGCGCGCCTCATCGGCGGCGCTGACCGTTTCGGCGGCGGGCGCGGCGACAGGTGCCTGCGCGGCGGGCGGCGCGGGTGCGGGATCGGCAGGCGCGCTGGCCTGCTGCTGGCAGCCGGCCAGCGCGGCGACGCAGGCCAGCGCGAGAAGGGAATGGGAAAGGCGCATGGGAAAACTCCGGGTGGCGGGGACCGGCGCAAGCATGATCCATCGGTGCCGTGCCGTCACCCTGCCGCGCCGGCACCCGCGCGATGCGCCGTGGGCCCGGCGATCAGCCGCACGCTGTCCGGATACGGCATCACCTCCTCGGCCTCGCCGCGGCGCAGGGAATCCTGCAGCGCCAGCCACCAGTCCACGTCGAAGATGTCCCCGTGCGCCCGCAGCAGCGCCTCGTGCTGCTCGGCCGTCAGACCCAGGAAGCGCGGAAACTCCTCCGGGAACACGTCCGACGGATCGACGTAGAACCAGGCTCCGTGGTGCATTTCCTCCTCGTCGGAGCGCGCCTTGGGCAAGCGCTTGAAGCGGCAGTCGCGCACCAGCGCCAGCTCGTCGTAGTCGTAGAAAATCGCGCGGTGGTTGCGGGTGACGCCGAAGTTCTTGAGCAGAAGGTCGCCGGGAAAGATGTCCGAGCGCGCCAGATCGCGGATCGCCTGGCCGTAGTCGATCACCGCGCGCATCGCGTCCTCGGCGGGGACTTCCTTGAGGTAGAGGTTCAGCGGGCGCAGGCGGCGCTCGACGTAGCAGTGCGCGATCACGATGTCCTCGCCCTCGGCCTGCACGCTGCTGGCGCAGCTGGTCATGAGTTCCTCCAGCAGCTCGGGCGCGAACTGGCGGCGCGGAAAGCGCAGGTGGCGGAACTCCTGCGCATCGACCAGGCGACCGGCGCGATCGTGGTGCGAGACGATGCGGTACTTGGCCATCACCTCCTCGCGCGCGGTTTCCTTGGGATAGGCGAAGCGGTCCCGGATCAGCTTGAACACCAGCGGCCACGAGGGCAGGGTGAAGACCAGCATCACCATGCCGCGCTCGCCGTCGGCGTGCACGAACTGTTCGTCGGGACGCTGGGTGAGGTGGCGGAAAAAGGCGCGGTAGCGCTCGGTCTTGCCTTGCTTGGCGCGGCCCAGCACGGTGTAGAGCTCGTCCACCGGCTTGTGCGGCAGCAGCGAGCGCAGGAACACCACGGCGTCGCCCACGGTGGGCAGGTCGGCGAAGAAGTGGCTGCGGGTGTAGCCGAACAGCTGGGCGATGTGGTCGCGATCGGTAAGAAGCGCATCCACGAAGAGGCCGTCCGGCCCGCTTTCCAGCGCGATCACCAGCGGGGTGTGGCGGTATTCACCGAAGGCACGGCCCACCAGGTAGGCGCGCTGCTCGCGGTAGAACACCGTTTCCAGCAGTTCGATCTGCACGAACTGGCTGGCGCTCCAGTGGGTGAAGCGCTCGCGTACCGCGCGCGCCATCGCGTCGGCGCAGCGCGCCGGGTGCGCCCAGGGCACGCTGAAGCGATAGCCCTGCAGCACCCGCTCGAACACCGCCGCAAGTTCGCTCTGCACGGCGTAGCTGTGGCGCGCGACCGGGTGGGTGATGTGGTCGGTGGGCTCGATGTCCAGGGCGACGAATTCGATCGCCGGGTCGACACCGAGGGTGCGGAAGAAGCGTCGGGTCAGGGTGTTGTACCAGGTCTTGTACAGCTCCTGATCGAGCAGGTCGGCAACCGCGTGCGCGTAGGCGTCGCGGATGCGCGCCCACAGCGCGCGATCCTGCGCATGCGCGCCAAGCACCCGCTCAAGCCACTGCTGCGTCTGGCTGACGCACACGTCGTACAGTCCGATGCGTTCGACCAGGTCGGCGCGCATCCCGGCGGCGTCGCGGGTTTCAAAGCGGGTGCGGGCGCGGCGCGTGATCGCGGCAAAGCGCGCGTGGTAGTCGGCAAAGCCGTCGCGGATCTTCGCCGCGACGCCTTCAGAGAGAACCTGCATGCGTCCGCACCTGCACTCTGCGCCCCGGATGGCGGCGATGAGCCGCAGGATAGGCGCAGCCGGAAGCGATGTCTCGTCCGCCGCTGCGCCCGGCGCCGCGGACGACGGCGGAGTGCACTATTCGAAGCCGTTCTTGAAAATGGCGCTGGAGATCACGGTGATCTTCTGGGTGTCCCACTCGATGGTGGCGTTGTTCTCCGGGAACGCGTCGCTGCCCGCGTCCAGGACCACGCCCATCCAGCGGGTGCCCAGCGAGGCACTGGCGGGAATGATCGGAGCCGGCACATTCAAGGTGCGCAACTGCATCGGGGCGAAATCAATCGAGTAGTTCCACGTCGCCAGCAGGGTATCGGTGGCGGAAATCGTGCTGTTGGTGGACAGGTAGACGCGCACGGTGATCGTTCGCAGGGCCGGATCGTTGTTGGTGGCGTTGGCGACCAGCACGGTGAACGGTCCGCTGGCCGGGGAGCCGGCGACGACCGTGCTGGAGCCTCCGGTGCGAAAGCGCAGCGGAGAGAAATCGACCGCGGTGCCGCGGGTAGTGTCGATATAGGTCTGCCGGTCGGTGACCCACTGCTCCCAGAACCGCGCGTAGTTGCCGATGGTCGTGCGATTGCTGGTGGAAGCCACCGCGTGGACATAGCGCTGGTCGCCGCTGATGTAGTAGGCCCCCGAGCCGGACATGCCGCCCCATAATGCGGTGAGGCAGCCTGCGGTCGTATCGATCCGGAGCTGGTTGCCCGGGCAGCTGTCGAAGCTCCCGTCCCAGTAGTACATGGTGCGGCCGGTATGCAGGCCACCGCCGCAGTTTTCCGCCGGGTAGCTGAAGTTGTAGTAGGTGCGCGCCTGCTGGGAGGCGCAGTCGCCGCCCCACGACCATCCGAACCAGCCGGTCAGGAGCCCAAGGCCCGGGCGCGAGTCGCGCCGGATGCGGATGGCACCCAGGTCCGCGTCCCAGTTGCCGTCGTTGACCCAGTTGCTTCCGGCCAGGTAGTGGGTGCCGCGGGCGCGGCCGAAGTGCTGGAAGACGTTGGACGTGTCCGCGTTGACCCCGTCCCAGGCGGGATAGACCCAGATTTCATCGGCCCAGGCGAAGATCTGGTTGCCGTCCGGATCGCGTGCGTAGACGCAATGGCCGGCCGTCTGAACGACGCCGCCATCGGCCATCGAGCCGCTGCAAACGTAGGTGTAGACAGCGCTGTCGATGCTGGAGGTGAAGCGCATGACGAGCTTCACGTTGCCGCTGCGCGGCCATCCGGACAGGCCACCTGCAACCACCATGTTGCTGAACGCCTCGAGCCCCGGCGCTGATCCGGAAGCGCTCGTGGAGCCGCCGATTCCCGCGTAGGCGGGACCGTTGGAGCGCGCTTCGCGCAGTCCCGAAGGAACGCCGAGCGGGAGCACGAGGGTTTCCCCGGTGTCCGCATCGTGGATCGAGACTTCGTCGCTGGAGCGGCCCCGCAGCTGCGCATCGGACGCCTGCGGCATCGGCATCGGCGGGATATCGGAAAGCGGAGGGTGGTCGGGCGCGATGGCTGGCTCCGCCGCATGTTCCAGGAAGATCGCGTGCGGGTACTGCTCGCCGGACACCGGTTCGATGGGTATGGGGTCATGGGACTGCGCGCCGGCCAGCGAGGCATAGCCCAGGAATCCCAGCGCAAGCGCGCTTTGCACGATCCATTTCACGGCCCACCCCCCGTTTCCCGGCGGAAGTTGAGCGGATCGTGCGCTTGTTTTGTGACGGCAGTCAAGGATTTTTATGTCAGCCCCAAGATGCTCTTTTCCGCGGCTGGCTTGCTGGCCGGCGCGGCGGCGCTGCCTGCGCTGACGCCGTGCGCCTCAGCGCAGCGTCGCGTTGATCTTCTCCAGCGCCGCCGCGCCGGGGCACAGCGCCGCGGTATCGAGAGCGTTGAGCGGGGTGGTGACGGTCTTGAGGTGGGTGTGCAGGTCCTGCGCGCTTTCTTCGATGTAGAGCAGTCCCGTGACGATCTCGCCCGCGGCTTCGCGCTCGTGCACGTGGTTCATCGCCGCGATGCGGTCGGACGGATCATAGGCCGTGTCGAGCTTGCGCAGCCGCAGGCGGCTGCCGTCGTGCTGTTCGATCTCGATCAGCTCGCCGGGCGCGTAGTCGGCGACGATTTCCTCGCGACCCTCGATGAAGTCCATGCGGTTGATCGCGGCGTTGTGCTCGCGCACGTGGTCGTAGCTCTTGGTGCTGCCGGCGTGGTTGTTGAAGGTGACGCAGGGGCTGAGCACGTCGAGGATGGCCGCGCCGCGGTGCGCTATCGCGCCCTTGATCAGGGGCACGAGCTGCTCCTTGTCGCCGGAGAAGCTGCGCGCCACGTAGGTGGCACCGAGCTGCAGCGCGAGGCTGACCAGATCGATCGGGTTGTCGCGGTTGACCACGCCCTTCTTCGATACCGAGCCGGCGTCCGCAGTGGCCGAGAACTGGCCCTTGGTGAGCCCGTAGACGCCGTTGTTCTCGACGATGTAGACCATGTTGACGCCGCGCCGGATGGCATGGACGAACTGGCCGATGCCGATCGAGGCCGAGTCGCCGTCGCCCGAGACGCCCAGGTAGAGCAGGTCGCGGTTGGCGAGGTTGGCACCGGTCAGCACCGAGGGCATCCGCCCATGCACGGTGTTGAAGCCGTGCGATGGGCTGAGGAAGTAGTCCGGCGTCTTGGAGCTGCAGCCGATGCCGCTGAGCTTGGCCACGCGGTGCGGCTCGATCGCCAGCTCCCAGCAGGCGCGCACGATGGCGGCGGAGATGGAATCGTGGCCGCAGCCGGCGCAGAGCGTGGAGATGCGGCCCTCGTAGTCGCGCCGGGTGTAGCCGAGCGCGTTGCAGCCGAGCGAGGGATGGTGCAACCGGGGTTTGGCGAGGTAGGTCATGGTCTGCTCGCGCCCGTCCTTTTCCCGGCGGGGCAAAGGGCGGGCTGAAGGTGTAAAAGGTTCTGGATGCGCATCGTTCGCCTCCTCATCCGGCGCTGAGCGCCGCCGCCTTCGGGGCGGTGACGGCGGCGCCGGCCGCCAGGCGTTCGCGCAGCGCGCGCGCGATGAAGCGCGCCGTGATCGGGGTGCCGTCGTAGTGCAGGATCGGCACCAGCCGCGCCGGGTCGATGTCGAACTCGTTGATCAGCATCGAGCGCAATTGCGCGTCGCGGTTCTGTTCGACCACGAAGACCTGATCGTGCGCCGCGATGAACCCGGCCACCGAATCGGGGAACGGGAAGGCGCGCAGGCGCAGGGTATCGAGATGGAATCCGTCGGAATCCAGCGTGCCGATGGCCTCGTCCATCGCCGGCGCGGTGGAACCGAAGTGGATCACGCCAAAGCGCGTTGGCGCTGCCGCGCGCCGCAGCTGCGGCTGGGGCACCAGCGCCTTGGCGGTGTCGAACTTCCGCAGCAGCCGTTCCATGTTGTAGATGTAGTCGGGACCGCGTTCGGAATAGCGCGCGTAAGGGTCGCGCGAGGTGCCGCGGGTGAAGAACGCGCCCTTGTCCGGGTGCGTGCCGGGGTATGTGCGCCAGGGAATGCCGTCGCCGTCCACGTCCTTGTAGCGGCCGAAGTCCACGCCCGTATCGAGCATCTGCGCGTCCATCACCTTGCCGCGATCGTGGGCGCGCGCCTCGTCCCAGGCGAAGGGTTCGCACAGGCGCTGGTTCATGCCGATGTCCAGATCGCTCATCAGGAACACGGGAGTCTGGAGGCGATCGGCCAGGTCCAGCGCGGCGGCGGAAAATTCGAAGCACTCGGCCGGGTCCTGCGGGAACAGCAGCACGTGTTTTGTATCCCCGTGCGAAGCGTAGGCGCAGGACAACAGATCGGCCTGCTGGGTGCGCGTGGGCATGCCGGTGGACGGGCCGCCGCGCTGCACGTTGATGATGGTCGCGGGGATCTCGGCGAAGTAGGCCAGGCCGAGGAATTCGGTCATCAGGGAAACGCCCGGGCCGGAGGTCGCGGTGAAGGCGCGCGCGCCGTTCCACCCGGCTCCGACCACCATGCCGATCGAGGCGATTTCATCCTCGGCCTGCACGATGGCGCAGCGGCGCTCGCCGGTTTCGGCATCGGTGCGGAACTTGCCGCAGTAGCTCTCGAAGGCTTCCACCACCGAGGTCGACGGGGTGATCGGGTACCAGGCGCAGACGGTGGCACCGCCGTACACGCAGCCCAGCCCGGCGGCGCTGTTGCCGTCCACGAAGATGCGGTTCCCCACCGCGTCCGCACGCCGTACCGACAGGCCGGTGGGCGCATCGGCAAAGTGCTCGCACGCGTAGTCGTACCCGATGCGCAGCGCGCGCTGGTTGGGTTCGAAGAGCTTGGGCTTGCGCCGGAACTGCTCGCCGATCAAGGCCTCGATGGTTTCGACCTCGATCCCCAGCAGCGCCGCGAGCGCGCCGACGTAAATGATGTTCTTGAACAGCTGGCGCTGGCGCGGATCGCTGTAGGTTTCGTTGCAGATCGCGGTGATCGGCATGCCGAGGGTGCGCACGTCCTCGCGGAACTTCGAGCGCGGCAGCGGCCGGGTCGAATCATGGAAAAGGTAGCCGCCCGGCGCGATTTCCTTCACGTCCGCGTCCCAGGTCTGCGGGTTCATCGCCACCGCGAGGTCTACCCCGCCGCGCCGCCCGAGCCAGCCGGCTTCGCACACCCGCACCTCGTACCAGGTCGGCATGCCCTGGATGTTGGAGGGGAAGATGTTGCGCGGGCTGACCGGCACGCCCATGCGCAGGATCGCCTTGGCGAACAGCTCGTTGGCCGAGGCCGAGCCCGAGCCGTTGACGTTGGCGAACTTGACGACGAAATCGTTGACGGCGGTGATCGGGGTCATGCGGCGGGTTCCGGGCGAAATGCCTTGGTGTCCTGTTTTCCGACCAGACGGGCTGGAGCGGAGTGGTGAGCGCCGTGGGCACGCGCTTGAAACGCTGAAACCCTCACGACGCCTCCGGCGGCGCATCGCCGGCGTGCGCGACTTCCATGAAGAACTTCTGCATGTCCCAGGCACCGGTCGGGCAGCGCTCGGCGCACAGGCTGCAGTGCAGGCACACGTCCTCGTCCTTCACCATCACCCGCCCGGTCTTGACCGGCGTGGAGACGTACAGCGCCTGCTCCAGGTTCTGCGCCGGCGCGCTGAGGCGGGTGCGCAGCTCGGCCTCCTCGCCGTTTTCGGTGAAGCTGATGCAGTCCATCGGGCAGATGTCGACGCAGGCGTCGCACTCGATGCAAAGCTCGGTGGAGAACACCGTTTGCACGTCGCAGTTGAGGCAGCGCTGGGCCTCCTTCCAGGCCAGGTCCGCGTCGTAGCCCAGCTCCACTTCCAGGCTCATGCTCTTGAGCGCCTTGGCCGGATCGGCCCAGGGCACCTTGAAGCGCGCATCGGGCGAGATCTCGTTGTCGTAGCTCCACTCGTGGATGCCCATTTTCTGCGACACGAGGTTGAACATCGGCCCCGGCCGCTCGCGGGTATCGGCGGCGTCCAGCAGGAGGTCGATCGAGATCGCGGCCTGGTGGCCGTGTGCCACCGCCCAGATGATGTTCTTGGGGCCGAAGGCGGCGTCGCCGCCGAACAGCACCTGCGGCAGGCTCGACTGGTGGGTGAGCTCATCGACCACCGGCATGTCCCACTTTTCGTCGAAGGCGATGCCGATGTCGCGCTCGATCCACGGGAAGGCGTTTTCCTGCCCGACCGCGATCAGCACCTCGTCGCATTCGTGGATATCGTCCGGCTCGCCGGTTGGCACCAGGCGTCGGCGGCCGTCCGCGCCGTACTCCACCCGCACCTTCTCGAAGGCCATGCCGGTGAGGCGGCCGTTCTCGTGCAGGAAGGCTTTGGGCACGCGGCAGTCGAGGATCGGGATGCCCTCGTGCATCGCGTCCTCCTTCTCCCAGGGGCTGGCCTTCATCTCGTCGAAGCCCGAGCGCACGATGACCTTCACCTCGTCGCCGCCCAGGCGCTTGGCCGAGCGGCAGCAGTCCATGGCGGTGTTGCCGCCGCCCAGCACGATCACGCGTCGGCCCACCTTGGTGACGTGGCCGAAATAGACCGAGGCCAGCCAGTCGATGCCGACCTGGATGTGCGCGCCGGCCTCCTGCCGGCCGGGAAGATCCAGATCGCGCCCGCGCGGCGCGCCCGAGCCGACGAAGATCGCGTCATAGCCTTCGCCCAGCAGCGCCTTCATCGATTCGATGCGTCGCCCGCCGACGAATTCCACGCCCAGGTCCAGGATGTAGCCGCACTCCTCGTCGATCACTTCTTCCGGCAGGCGGAAGCGCGGCACCTGGGTGCGCATGAAGCCGCCCGGCCTGGCTTCGGCCTCGAACACCGTGACCTTGTAACCCAGCGGTGCCAGATCGCGCGCCACGGTGAGCGAGGACGGCCCGGCGCCCACGCAGGCCACGCGGCGGCCATTCCACTGCGCCGCAGGTTTCGGCAACTGCGCGCGCACGTCGTCCTTCATGTCGGCGGCGACGCGCTTGAGGCGGCAGATCGCCACCGGCTCGGGTGTGTTGCCGGAGGATTCCTCCACCCGCCCGCGCCGGCAGGCCGGCTCGCAGGGCCGGTCGCAGGTGCGGCCGAGGATCCCGGGAAAGACGTTGGCGCGCCAGTTGATGAGGTAGGCGTCCGAATAGCGGCCCGCCGCGATCAGGCGGATGTATTCGGGAACCGGGGTATGGGCCGGACAGGCCCACTGGCAGTCGACGACCTTGTGGAAGTAGGCGGGGTTGCGGATATCGGACGGTTCCACGTCTACCTCGTAGTCGGCTCGCATGACGCTGGCTGGCCGCAAGGCTAGACCGCTACGCGCCGGGACGCAAAGGAGCGGTGCAGCATGCGCCGGATGCGGGCCTGCGCGCGCGGCCGCCGCGGTCCTGTCACCATCGCTCCCTGCCGGCCGGAAGGACGCGTTTCCCGCCGCCGGAACCCACCCCATCGCACCGGAGGCATTTCCCCATGCACGGCTTCACTGGCCCCAGCGCGCTGGACTGGCTGCCCGCCTCGCTCGGTCTCGTGGTCGGTCTGGCGCTGGGACTCGCGCTGGCCTTCGCGCTGGTCTGGCTGTTCCCGCAGCGCGATCTCGACGGCCTGAAGGTGGCCCTGCCGGTGGTCGGCGCAGTAGCCGGGGTTCTATACGAATACCTGTTCGCGGAGCGGAAGTGAGCGCGTCAGAGTGGGTGCCACGCTAGTGTGCCGGACTCCGACGATGCCCAGCAGGTGGTGACCATCGCCGGTGACGATGCGCGTCAGGCGACTGTTGAAGTCGAAGCGCTCGTCGCGGGTGGGGCCGTTGTCGCAATGCTCCGAACTTTAGCTGGAACCACTCGATCTTGTCGCCCGTAGGCACAATTAGCGCTGTACTTGATGGGTTGATTTATAACCGTCGACACATCTTCAAAAATGCGCCCAGAATCCAGGAAGATGAAACCAGAGTAAACATTACTGTGCGGGCATCAACATCCCGCCTTACTAGAGCGTATCCAATAGCTAATACCATAACTAGCGCAGTAATAATTGTCGAAAAGAAAAATATTTTACTAACCCGACTCGAGCTCTCAGAATTTTCACTCTTTGCCTTTGCAAGAGTCACCTCAATAAGCAAACACAAGCACAAGTGAAACAAGACTCCCGCAATCACCCCAACCCCAGTTTCAGCAAAGCCAATGGAAGCCAAAAAAATTACAACGGGAGCCGCCGCCGCCGCATAAGCCGCCTGAACATCCTCAATTTTATTTAAAAACATCATTTATCGCACCCGCATTGCGCGATCTTCTCTTGAAATTCGCGCACCTCAATTGCTAAACCGGCGATAAAAAGGCCTTTCGCAACGAACTTCATATTTTTTACTCCAGTCTCCGCCCAGTCATACTTCGGATGTCGCCCGGAATCTGTAAGCACATCGGCTTGTATCAAGCGTCTATTACGATCCTCACGCAAGGCGTTAGACACCCTCCACTCGAGAACTGCAGAAGCAGTCGTTGTAAAAGACGACCCATAGTCAAAAAAGTCCGCGGATCCTTCCCACATCTGTTTTGCCATTCCGACGAATGGAGTAATATTCAGGGCGGAGTCGATAAATGCTGCAGCCTCGCACTCGGAAACACCTCCGGTGAGATTGGTCATCGCACCGTTGTTCCAATAACCCACGCCCTCCAACCCCAATGGATCCGTCATCATCACAGGATTTCCCTCGGCATACGCATAGGTGTTGATCCCGCCATTGAGCCCGATCGGATCAGATTGCAAGTACCGCGCCGTAGCCGGGTCATAGTCGCGGTGGATGTTGTAGGCAAAGCCGGTTTCGGTGTCGCGGTACTGGCCGGGGAAGCCGAGGGGGTAGCCGCCGATCTGGTCGAGGGTCACGCTGTGGTTGAAGGCGGCCAGTCTTGCGCGCCAGACGATGGCGTTCGTCGAGTCGGTGATGCGCTCGGGGCGGCCCAGATGGTCGGCGTGCAGGTGGTACAGGGTATTGCTGTTGCCCGAGCCGTTGTTGCGCACGAAGGCGATGGGGTGGCCGTTGAGGTAGAGGTGCTGGGTGCGCAGGCCGGTCGCGAGGTTGCGCTCGTAGAGCAGTTGTCCGTTCAACCCGTACACGAAGCGCGTGGTGACCCCGTTGACGCTCTTTTCCACCCGCAGGCCGGTAGCGGCGATCTTGTAGCCGGCATTGAGGCCGGGGCCGGTGATGGCGCTCAGGCGGTTGAAGGGGTCGTAGGTGAACTGCCAGGTCGATGCCGGCGGAGTCGTGCTCTCGAAGCCGTCGGCGAAGAGGCTTTGGGTGCTGTGGGGTTCGGCGGCGGGGGTTTCGTAGGAACGACGGGCGAAGGCGGGTTCGATGTAGCTCCCACCCATCCCGTACTCACCTTCACCCAGCGCCGGCTCCGGTTCGGCATTCAGGCTCAGCGGGCCGGTGATGCTCTTTACCTGGCCGGTGGGCTTGTAGGTGTAGCTGCGATTCAGGCCGCCGCTGATGGCGCTGACGCGGTTGCTGGTGGGGGCAAGGGTGTAGCTGCTGGCGGTGCCGGTATGGGTGTGGCTCTCGCGGTTGCCGCTGGCGTCGTAGGTGAATCCCTGGTTGCCCAGGCCCGCGAGGACCGACTCCAGACGATCGAGGTCATCGTACGTCGTCCTCGAACCAGCAGGTTCGTGGCTCGCGCGTGGTCCCATGCTCCGTCTGGACCGTGGGCGCGACGCACACCAGTTGCGGCAGCGCCAGAACGGGTGTGGCAAGAGGCAAGGCCATCAGGAACCAGAGCGCCGCCGCGCACTGCGCGCCGCGCCCATGCGCTGGAAAAGACGATGGATGTGATTGGATACGCACATGTCGCTTGCTTCCTCCGGGTGGCCGGGGAGTTAAGAAGCTCGCAGAAGAGAGCCGCGCCGGCCTTTGGGCTCGCGCCTTGGACATGCGCCGACGCCTCCCCGGCCTCAGGGCCAGGGAGTGCGTTGCGGACGCACTCGACCGCTTCTGCGAGAGTTCTCAAGCTCCCGGAGCGCCGTTACAGCGCTCCGTGGGCGAGGATAGCCGAATGGCGGGGGAGGCGCAGCCCGGCCCGCCGACAGGGGAGTCACTGGCGGCGAAGGAGTTGATGCAGCGTTTGATGACCGGGGGAGCCTCTTCCCGCTTCTGGACGGCGGGCCGCTGGACTGGCTCCGATACGCCACACGCGACCCACACAGCCGGACCTGACGGCCGTGCGGCTGTTTCGGAGCGCTACGGGGAGGTTTTCCTACGGCTCCAGCCGAAAGCTCTCGGGCAGCAGTTCGTCCAGCGTCAGCGTGCGCACGCCGCCGTCTTCGGTGGCGAAATGCACCCGCGCGTGCGGGCCGAACTCGCCGATGCGCTGGCGGCAGCCGCCGCAGGGCGGAATGGTGACCGCGCGCCCGTCGGCCTCGTGCGCGCTGATTGCGACCTCCACCAGCCTGAGCGCCGGGCCTTCGGCCAGCACGGCGGCACCGATGGCGTTGGCTTCCGCGCAGCTGCCCAGCGGGAAGGCGGCGTTCTCCGCGTTGCAGCCGGCATAGACCGCGCCGCTGGCGCTGCGCACCGCGGCACCCACGTTGAGGCGCGAGTAGGGCGCGTAGGCGCTGCGCGAGGCGCGTTCGGCGGCGCGCATCAGATCGGCGGATTCGGGCGGAAGCGGCATGGGCGTGGTACCGGTGGCGGAGGGTCATCTTAGCCGCAGGTGTTTCCATGCGGGCTGCGACCTGCGCCATGCTAGTGCGCTCCACCGTCCGATCGATCGCGATGTCCCTGCGCAGCAAACTCCTGGTGCTGGCCCTTTCGATCCTGGTGCTGCCGGTGGGCGGATGGCTGCTGGTGCGCCAGCTGGAAACGCTGCTGCGCGAGGGTCAGGCGCAGGTGCAGCTCGCCTCGGCGCAGATGCTGGCGCGCGCGGTCGCGACGCAGGCCCCCGTGTTTCCCGATGCCGGCCCGGCGTTGTTCGTGCAGGAAGCCGCCGCGCCGCTGTCGCTGGACGGCTATGACGAGGACTGGCGCGCACAGGGCCTGGTGGAACAGGCGCTGGCACCGGGGCTGCGCCTCGCGCTGGCATGGTCGGAGGGCCAACTCCATCTCTTTGCCGCCGTGGATGATGCCAGCCGCGTTCGCGCCGACGCCGGTCTGCCGCAGGCCGGCCGCGCCGACCAGCTCGTGCTGGTGCTGGAAGACGCGCGCGGCACCCATCGCCTGCGCCTGGCCAACGCCGCGCCCGGCGCGCTGGCCGCCGTCGCGCTGGCCAGTCGGGAAGCGCCGCGGCTGCACGGCACCTGGGAGGAAGATGCGGCCGGCTATCGGGTCGAGCTGCGCTTTCCGGCCGGCTATCTGCCGCTGCGCCTGGGTCTGGATGCGCTCGATTTCTCCGATCCTGCGCTGCCTCCGACCCCGCGCGGGACCGGCGGCGACCTGGCCGAAGGGCGCTGGCAGGTGCAGCGCGCCCCGCAGGCGCTGCAGGCCCTGCTCGATGGCCTGGTGCCGGACGGCGTGCGCGCCACCCTGACCCAGGCCGACGGCTGGGTGCTGGCGCGCGCCGGTCGCTTCACCGACGGCTCCAGGCCGATCGGGCGCTGGCGCGGCCTGCTGTATCGGACGGTGACTCCGGTGCCGCCGGTCCCGGCCCCGGCCGATGCGGCCGGTGGCCTGCTGGATCGACAGGAGCTGTGGCAGGCGCTGTCCGGACCGCCGGCGCTGGCGTGGTATGCGCTCGATCAGGGCCGCGGCTTGCTGCTGGCCACCGCGGTGCCGGTGCGCATCGGCAGCCAGACGCGCGGCGCACTGCTGCTCGAGCGCCAGGGCGAGGCGCTGCTGTTGACCGGGCAGGCCGTCAGCGGGCTGATGCTGGTGACCGTGCTGGCGATGCTGGTGGTCGGGCTGGCGCTGTTCGGTTTCGCCGGCCGCCTGAGCGCGCGCATCCGCGCGCTGAGCCGCGCCGCCGAGCGTGCCATCGCACGCGAAGGACAGAACGCCGGTGCCGGCTTCGTCGCCTCGCGCGCCGGCGACGAGCTGGGCGATCTTTCCCGCAGTTTCAAGCGCCTGCTCGACGAGGTGGGCGCCTACAGCGGGTACCTGCGCGGCCTCGCCGGCACCCTCTCGCACGAGCTGCATACGCCCATCGCGGTGGTGCGATCCTCGCTCGAGAATCTTGAAAGCGAAGCGCTGGAGCCGGCGTCGCGCACCTACGTCGAGCGTGCCCGCGCCGGAGTGGATCGCCTCGCCGCGATCGTGCGCGCGATGAGCGAGGCCAGCCGCGTGGAGCGCGCCATCGCCAGCGCCGAGGCCGAGGACTTCGACCTGCGCGCGCTGGTGGCCGACTGTGCCGAGGGCTATCGCGCGCTGCTGGCCCCGCGCCGGCTGGAGCTGATGCTGCCGCCGCAGCCGCTGCCGTTTCGCGGTGCGCCGGATCTCATCGCACAGGCGCTCGACAAGCTGATCGACAACGCCCGCGGTTTCTGCCCGCCGCAGGGCTGGGTGCTGATCGCGCTGGCGGCGCGCGGCGAGGCGGTCGAGCTGGTGGTGGCCAACGCCGGTCCGCCGCTGCCCGAGGCGATGCAGGACCGCCTGTTCGATTCGCTCGTCAGCCTGCGCGGCACGGGTCAGCGCGGCGACGGCGTGCCGCACCTGGGTTTCGGCCTGCACGTGGTTCGGCTGGTGGCGCAGCGCCACGGCGGCTACGCGCGCGCCGCCAACCTGCCGGGCGGGGATGGGGTCGAGTTCCGGCTCGTGCTCAGAACCGGCTCCTGATTGGCCGCAGGCTCCAGCCCGTACCTCGGCGGGGAATGGCGCGCTGAGGGTCGGGGCCGATCGCGAAACCGGAAAGCCATCACGAGTGCACGGTGTGGCGATTGCTTATATTGTGTGGCTCAGCATCGAATTCCGGTCGCCCGCCACGGCGCGATGGGCTGTGACCGGGTGACAGGGAGAAAGGCGGAATGTCGTATTTGACGGGAATGGTATTCATTGCACTCGGACTGGTCGCGGTTTCCGCGCAGGCCCAGGATGCGGCCACCTTGCAGCAGGCCGAGCGCCGGGGTGCCGAGCTGTTCGATCTGGAGCGGGTCATCGAGGCCGCGCGCGCGGCCGGTGAGGACGTACGCGCCTATCGGCGCGATGACGAGATCGCCGGCTGGGTGGCGACCCGGAGCGGAGAGATCTATCAGGTCACCTTCATTCGCCTCCGCCGCGGCGGCGAACCGGTCGGGCGCTACCGGATTTCGGTGAACCGCACCGGCCAGGCGCTGGGCGGGATGGAACGGCTGGACGACCTTCCGCTGGATGCCCGCGAAGCCGCGCAGTTCCGCGCCCGGCAGAACGCCGAGGCCACCCCGTACAACGCCTGTTCCGCCAGCTACGAAACCCTCGTGTTTCCCGACGCATCGGGCGGCTGGAGCGCGTACCTCATGCCGCACGCCGCCTTTTCCGACGTGCTGCTCCTGGGCGGCACCTACCGCGCGCAGGTGTCGGGTGATGGCAACACGGTCACGAGCTTCGGGCCGCTGGCCTCCGGCTGCGCGGTGCTGCAGAACCCGGCCGACGCCGACGCGCTGCGCTTCGATGATCCGGCAGGCGGCGAGATCAACGAACTGCACGCCTACATCGGCGGCCGCGCGGGCAAGCCGCTGTACGTCAACACCGGCGGAAAGTCCTGGCTGGTGAACGCGGGCCGGATCCAGACGGTGCCCGAATCGCCCTGACGCAGCGCGCAGCCGCACGCCGCGGCCGGGCCTGTCAACCGGCCCGGGCGCGCAGC
The DNA here is from genome assembly GCF_037203605.1 of Denitratimonas tolerans. NCBI lineage: Bacteria > Pseudomonadati > Pseudomonadota > Gammaproteobacteria > Lysobacterales > Lysobacteraceae > Denitratimonas > Denitratimonas tolerans. The sequence continues at coordinate 9,801 of NZ_JBBDHC010000018.1, read as the reverse complement.
AACTCGCGCAATTCGTCCTTCTGCGCCGCGTCGAGCTCGCCCTGGCCCATGAGCTCCTCGATCCGCTGCTGGCGGGTCTGGCGGCTGAGCTGGGCAATGGCGTCGGTGAGCTCGATCTGCCAGGTCGCCGCGTCGCCGGGAAGCTGGGCGAGCGCGAGCTTCTCCAGCGCGGCGGCTTCCTCGCGTCCGGAAAAGTGTTCGATCAGGTTGCCGGCGCGCAGGTCCACATCGGCGTGGGCGCGGATGTGATCGAGCAGTTCGATCAGTAGTTCCACGCCCGGCTGGCGCAGGCCGGCGAAGCGCCAGGGCGGTTCGAGCGCCAGCGCCAGCGCGGGGTTCTGCAGCAGCAGGGTGATCGCGCTGCGCACCAGGCTGCGGCGCGGCGCGGCGGCGTGGCCCTGGGCGCGACGTGCGGGGCGAACGGTGGCGGTGCCCCGCACGGGTGCGGTGGCCGCAAGGCCGGTCAGCTCGCCCAGGCGCTGGCGCATCAGGTCGGCAAAGGCCCCGTCCGGGATCTGCGCCAGCAGCGGTTTGCAGCGTTCGGCCAGGCGTGCGCGGCCGTCGAGCGTGTCCAGGCGCACGTCCCCGGACTGTTCGGCGAAGAAAAACTCCGACAGCGGCACGGCGGCGGCCAGGCGCGCGTCGAACCCGGCGGCCCCTTCCTTGCGCACCAGCGAATCCGGATCCTCGCCCTCGGGCAGGAACAGGAACGCCGCCTGACGGCCTTCCTTCATCCGCGGCAGCACCGACTCCAGCGCGCGCCAGGCGGCGCGGCGACCGGCGTTGTCGCCGTCGAAACAGAAGAAGACGTCCGGCGCGTTGCGGAACAGCAGCTCCGCGTGCTCGGGCGTGGTGGCGGTGCCGAGCGTGGCCACGGCGGTGGTGATGCCGTACTGGAACAGGGCCACCACGTCCATGTAGCCCTCCACCACGATCAGGCGCGGGATCTTCGAGTGTGCCTGGCGCACCTGCCACAGGCCGTACAGCTCGCGGCCCTTGTGGAAGAGCGGAGTCTCGGGGGAGTTGAGGTACTTGGGGCCGGCCTCGCGTCCGTCCGCCGTGGTCTTGCCCAGAATGCGCCCGCCGAAGGCGATGGGACGCCCGCGCCGGTCGTGGATCGGAAACATCACCCGTTCGCGGAAGCGGTCGTACACATGCCCGCCGTCGCTCTTGGCGAGCATGCCGGTCTGCTCCAGCAGGCGCAGCGCCTCGGACGAGGTGCCCAGCGCGTTCCTGAGGCCGTCGAAGCCTTCCGGCGCGTAGCCCAGCGCGAAGCGCTCGCGCGTGGCCGCGTCGATGCCGCGCCGGGCGAAGTAGTCCTGCGCGCGGCGGGAGTCGGCGAGCCGGGCCTGGAACCAGCGCGCGGCCTCGCCCAGGGTGTCGTACATGCGGCGCAGGCCGCCGTCCTCGTTGCGCTGGCGGGTCTCGCGCGGCACCTCGACTCCGGCGCGCTTGGCCAGGTCCTCGATCGCATCGAGGAACTCCAGCCGGTCGTACTCCATCAGGAAACGCAGCGCGCTGCCGTGCGCGCCGCAGCCGAAGCAGTGGTAGAACTGCTTGGTCGGAGAAACCGTGAAGCTGGGCGTTCGTTCGTCGTGGAACGGGCACAGGCCCTGGTATTCGCGCCCGGCGCGCTTGAGTGCCACGCGCGCGCCGACCAGCTCGACGATGTCCGTGCGGGCGATCAGGTCATCGATGAAGGCGTCGGGGATGCGGGCCATGGGCGAATGATAGGGTGCAAGGGGCGCGTTTCGAGGAAACCGGATGAAGGTCGCGGCGGTTTGCCGAGTTTTCTTTTTGGTCGTTCTGGCTCTGACCGGCTGCGCGTCCCTGAAGCCGCAGGCATCCGGTGAAGTTTCCCTCGCGTCGCTCGAGCCGCCGGATGCAGAACGCCACGCGCTGAGTTCCGGCGAAGACTTCCGGATGGGGACCCCCATCGCCGAGGATGCGCGCGCGATGCCGCCCTATCCCGCGAAATGGCTGGAACGCGCGCCGGTGCGGCTGGAGGTTTGCGTGGAAATCACCGTGGGCGAGCGCGGCGAGGTGGAATCCAGCCGCCCGCTGCGCGATGCGCCCGGATGCGGAATGATCGAAGGAGAAATGGCGCGGGATTTCGACGCCGCCGTGGCGCAGACCGTGCGCACCTGGCGCTATATGCCCAGCCTGCTGTGCCGGCTGGTGCCCGGAGCGGAGGCGGACGGAAGCTGCGGGAATGCGCTGGAACGTGCCCCAGTGCCGGTGCTGCGCGCCTACCGCTTCGTTTTCGAGCGTCGCGCCGGTGCTGTGCACGTGGGGGTGTCCGAAGCCGACGACCGGTGAGCTCCCGCGCGCCGCATACCGGGTGGGTTGAGGGAGCGTCGGTGCACGGTATCGCGAGCAAGCTCGCTCCTACGAAATCTTGCGAAGCCCCGGATGCTGCAATGCAGGAGCGACTGTGGCCGCGATGGGGCGCGGAAGCGCCGGGTCAGCTCTGCGCCAGCGCCCGCAGCGCGTCCCCGGTGAGCCGCTGCACGGTCCAGCCGTCCATCGGCACCGCGCCGAGGCGGCGGTAGAAGGCGATGGCCGGGGCGTTCCAGTCGAGCACCGACCACTCGAAGCGGCCGTACCCGCGTTCCACCGCCAGGCGCGCGAGGTGGCGCATCAGCGCCAGGCCCACGCCGCGGCCGCGCCGGTGCGGATAGACGAAGAGGTCTTCCAGATACAGGCCCGGGCGGGCCAGGAAGGTGGAATAGCTGGTGAAGAAAAGCGCGAAGCCGGCGGCCTCGCCATCGCATTCGGCGATCACCACCTCGGCCGCGGGATGCTCGCCGAAAAGCGTGGCGGCGAGTGCGTCGGCGCTCGCCACGCATTCGTGCGCGAGCTTCTCGTAATCGGCCAGGGCGCGGATCAGGTCGAGGATCAGCGGCACGTCATCGCGCGCTGCGGGCCGAAGCCGGAGGGTCATGTCGGGCAAATCCTCGCCGTGTCGCGAAGCGGGCCGGTTCAGCCCGCCAGCGCCTTCTTCACCAGGGCCGAGACCAGGCCCATGTCGGCCTGACCCGCGAGGCGCGGCTTGAGCGCGCCCATCAGTTTGCCCATGTCGGCGGGGCCGGCCGCGCCGGTCTGCGCGATGGCTTCGGCGATGGCGGCGCTGATCGCGGCCTCGTCCATCTTGGCCGGCAGGTAGGCATCGATCACGGCGATCTCGGCACGCTCCACCGCGGCCAGGTCCTCGCGCCCGGCGGCCTCGAACTGGGACACCGAATCGCGCCGCTGCTTGAGCATTCTCTCCAGCACCGCGATCACCGCGGCATCGTCGAGCGTGATGCGCTCGTCCACTTCGCGCTGCTTGATCGCGGCATTGACCAGGCGGATCGTCGCCAGGCGCTCCTTCTCGCCGCTCTTCATCGCGGCCTTCATGTCATCGGTGAGGCGTTGCTTGAGGGTCATGGCTGAGGTCCGGAATTGGGGAGTAGGGATTGGGGATTCGATGGCGGGGTTCCGGGCGACGGCTGACGCTCTTGCCAATCCCGAGTCGCCAATCCCGAATCCCTGTCCAGCAAACACAAAAAGCCGGCGACGCGGGTGCGCGGCCGGCTTTTTGACGGGCGGGGCCTGGCCTCAGTAGAGGCGGCGGCGCTTGGTCACGTCGCGCGAAACGCGGCGCAGGTGACGCTTCACCGCGGCGGCCGCCTTGCGCTTGCGCTCCTGGGTCGGCTTCTCGTAGAACTCGCGCTTGCGGGTTTCGGCCAGGACGCCGGCCTTTTCGCAGGTGCGCTTGAAGCGACGCAGGGCAAACTCGAACGGCTCGTTTTCGCGGACTTTGACGCTGGGCATGGAAGCTCCGGATCTATCGGGGGTGTGCCGGGGATGGATCCCCGATCTTTGTGCGAGCCGCGTATGATACTGGCCAAGATACGCCGGACGCAAGTTGCCGCCTTGCTGCCGCTTCCCGGGCCGGCACCCACAGCGGAATCCCCATGATCGTCCTCGGCATCGAAACCAGCTGCGACGAAACCGGCGTGGCGGTCTACGACACCGCCCGCGGCCTGCGCAGCCACACCCTCTACAGCCAGATCCGCCTGCACGCCGACTACGGCGGGGTGGTGCCGGAGCTGGCCAGCCGCGACCACGTGCGCAAGCTGGTGCCGCTGGTGCGCGAGTGCCTGGCGCAGGCGGGGCTTGGCCTGGCCGACCTCGACGGCGTGGCCTACACCGCCGGGCCGGGTCTGGTCGGTGCCCTCCTGGTCGGCGCGGCGCTGGGGCGCGCGCTGGCGTTCGCGCTGGAAATCCCGGCCATCGGCGTGCACCACATGGAAGGCCACCTGCTGGCCCCGCTGCTGGAGGAAAACGCCCCGCAGCCGCCGTTCGTGGCGCTGCTGGTGTCCGGCGGACACAGCCAGCTGGTCGACGTGCGCGGCATCGGTGACTACGCGCTCCTGGGCGAAACCCTCGACGACGCCGCCGGCGAAGCCTTCGACAAGACCGCCAAGCTGATGGGCCTGCCCTATCCGGGCGGCCCGCACCTGGCGAAGCTGGCGCAGCAGGGACGCCCGGACATCTACACCTTCGCGCGCCCGATGACCGACCGCCCCGGGCTGGAGTTCAGCTTTTCCGGGCTCAAGACCCAAGTGCTTCTGGCCTGGCAGCAGTCCGACCAGGGCGAGCAGACCCGTGCCGACATCGCGCGCGGCTTCGAGGAGGCGGTGACCGAAACCCTCGCGATCAAGTGCGAACGTGCCCTGGTGCAAACCGGCCGCGGCGCGCTGGTCGTGGCCGGCGGCGTGGGCGCGAACCGGCGACTGCGCGAGCGTTTGGCCGAGCTGGCCGAGCGCCGCCGGGTGCAGGTGTGCTTTCCGCGCCTGGAGTTCTGCACCGACAACGGCGCGATGATCGCCTTCGCCGGCGCGCTGCGCCTTGCGGCCGGGGAGCGCGAGGGTGCCGCGATCCGGGCGCATCCGCGCTGGGACATGGCCACGCTGCCGGCGCTGGCGTCGGCCTGAGGCGGTCCGCCGACCGCCGGCCCGGTTGTGCCGCCGAACGCGGTGGTGCGCGCCGCCGCCTTTGCTAGGCTGGCACCATGCCGCCGCCCCGCGTTCCCGTGCCATGACTCCGTCCGCTGCGTCCCGGCGGGCCTGGATGCCCGATTTCTGCCGCCCGCAGGCGCTGTTTGGCGTGATGGTGGCGGTGGAGGTGGCGGTGCTGACCGCGATCCTGCTGCGCCCGCCGCAGGCCTCCGGTGCCTGGACCGATCTTTTCACCGCCAGCCTCCTGGCGCAGTGGCTGGCGCTGTCGTGCGCGGCGGTGCTGTGCAAGCTGCGCGCGGCCATCGACCGCCTGCCCTTCGCCGTCGGCGTGGCGCTGGCGCTGGCGCTGCCGGTGGTGATCGTGGGCGGCGCGACCTGGGTGGTGGCGGTGCTCGACCAGCAGCTCGAACTGGGCTTCACCGTCCCGCCGGCGCAGACCGGCCGCTTCGTGCTGGTGTGCATGGCGGTGGCGCTGCTGCTGGCGGCCACGCTGCTGCGCTATTTCTACGTGACCGCGCAGTGGCAGACGCACGTGGCGGCGCACGCGCAGGCGCAGGTGCAGGCGCTGCAGGCGCGCATCCGGCCGCACTTCCTGTTCAACAGCATGAACTCGATCGCCGGCCTGATCCGGCACGAACCGGCCAGCGCGGAACGCGCGGTCGAGGATCTTTCCGAACTGTTCCGCGCCGCGCTGGGCAGCGGCAGCGGCGAATCGAGCCTGGCCGAAGAACTGCACCTGGCCGAGCGCTATCTTGCGATCGAGGCGCTGCGCCTCGGGGCGCGTCTTGCGGTGGAATGGGTGCTGCCCGACGACCTGCCGCGCGCGCTGCCGCTGCCGCGCCTGATCCTGCAGCCGCTGGTGGAAAACGCGGTGGTGCACGGGATTGCGCGGTGTCCGCAGGGCGGAACGATCCGCATCGAGGCGCGAGTGGACGGACGCTTCCTGCAAGTCCGCGTCGGCAACCCGCTGCCGGCCGTGGCCACGCCATCGCACGGCAACCACCACGCCCAGGATTCCATCGCGCAGCGCCTGGCGCACCGCTACGGTCCCCGCGCCCGCATGACGGCCGGCGCGCAGGACGGCTACTATGCCGCCACCCTGTTCGTGCCGTTGGACTGATGAAACTGCTGATCGCCGACGATGAGCCCCTCGCCCGCCGCCGACTGCGTGACCTGATCGCGGACATCGGCGGATACGAGGTGGTGGGCGAGGCCGCGGACGGGCGCGAAGCCTGCGAGCTGGCCGCCCGGCTGGTGCCCGATGCAGTGATCCTGGACATCGCGATGCCGGTGCTCGACGGGCTGGAGGCAGCCCACCATCTGGCGCAGCTGCCCAATCCGCCGGCGGTGATTTTCTGCACCGCCTACGACGAGCATGCCCTGGCCGCGTTCGAGGCGCAGGCGGTGGATTACCTGGTCAAACCGATCCGCGGCGAGCGTCTGGCCGAAGCGCTGGCGCGCGCCGGACGCTTTCGCCACGGCATGCCGGCACGGGCTGCGCCTGCCGCGGTGCCGGCGCGACGCTCGCACCTGTCGGCGCGGATGCGCGGATCGCTGCGCCTGATTCCGGTGCAGGACATCCGCTACCTGCAGGCCGAGGACAAATACGTCGTGGTCCACCACAGCCACGGCGAGGATCTGATCGAAGACACGCTCAAGGCGCTGGAAGCCGAGTTCGGCGACGGCTTCATCCGCGTGCACCGCAACTGCCTGGTCGCTGCGCACGAGATCCGCGAATTGCAGCACCATCCCGACGGGCGCGGGCTGGTGTGCCTGCGCCACTATCCGGTCTGCCTCGAGGTCAGCCGCCGCAACCTGCGCGCCGTGCGCGAACGATTGACGAACCTGTGAATACTCCTTCCCTGCTGCGCATCGCCACCCGCAAGAGCGCGCTCGCGCTGTGGCAGACCGAACATGTCGCCAGCCGCCTGCGCGCGCTGCATCCCGGTCTCGCCATCGAGCTGGTGCCGCTGTCCACCCGCGGCGACGAGATCCTCGATCGCTCGCTCGCCGCCATCGGCGGCAAGGGCCTGTTCCTCAAGGAACTGGAGGTGGCGATCGAGGCCGGCCGCGCGGACTGCGCGGTGCACTCGCTCAAGGACGTGCCGATGGAGCTGGAGGCACCGTTCGCGCTGGCCGCGATCCTGGAGCGCGCCGATCCCTTCGATGCCTTCGTCTCCAATCGCTACGCCTGCCTCGACGACCTGCCGCGCGGCGCGCGCGTGGGTACCTCTTCGCTGCGCCGCCAGGTGCAGCTGCGCGCGCACCGCCCCGATCTGGAACTGCGTGACCTGCGCGGCAACGTCAACACCCGCCTGGCGCGGCTCGATGCGGGTGAATACGACGCGATCCTGCTGGCTTGCGCCGGCCTGATGCGGCTGGGTTTCGACGCGCGCATCCGGGATCGCCTCGCCCCGCCCGATTTCCTGCCCGCCGCGGCGCAAGGTGCCATCGTGGTGGAATGCCGCGCCGATGATACGGCCACGCGCGCACTGCTCGCCGCACTCGATCACGCCCCCACCCGCCGCTGCGTGGAGGTGGAGCGCGCCATGAACCTGCGCCTGGGCGGAAGCTGCCAGTTCCCGATCGCCGGCTACTGCACCGAGTCGGTGGATCGCTGGCACCTGCAGGCGCTGGTGGGCGACCGGGACGGCCGCGAGATCCTGCGCGCGGAAGGTTTCGCCGATGCCGCCGGCCGCGATGCCCTCGGGACGCAGGTGGCCGAAGACCTGCTGGCGCGCGGTGCGGATCGGTTGCTGGCCGGCTGAGCGCGGCCGCGTGGCACCCGATCTCCATGCCGCTGCATCCGCCCATGGCTGAAGCCGCCGCCGTGCCGCCCTCCGCCGCGATGCGCTCGCTCGGGCGCGGACGCCGGCACCGCGCCGCCGATCTCGCCGGGCGCTTCGCGAACTGGCACGCCGCGCGCGCCAACCGCTGGGAGCGGCTCGGCGTCGAGCAGGGCACCCTGGTGCTGGAATGGCTGGAGGATGCCGGAACGTCCACGCGCGAAGTGCGCGCCGGCGAAATGCTCTGGCTCGCGCCGGGGCGACGCTGGCGGATCGCGCGCTGCAGCGATGATGCGATCTTCTCGCTCCAGGTCCACGCCGACGATTCGGTGATCGCCGACGCGCCGCAGGCCGGCCGCGCCGCGTTGCTGGACGAGGCAGCGCCGGCGCAGCCGGAAGATTCCGCCGCGCTGGCAAGCGGCATCGCGGCGCTCGCCGCGGGCGAGCGCCGCCTGCTGCGCACGCGCTTCGATCCGGCTCCCACCGTGCGCGCCGCGCTGGCGGCATCGGACGGCACGCTGTCGTGGCATCCGCTGGCGGGCGACGAGGGCGATCATGCCGCGCTCCTGGTGCGCACCGCCGGGGCGGTGGACCTGCTCGACTACCTCGGCCGCGACCACGCGCTCATCGAAGCCGCCCTCGTCGGCGCGCTGCGCGGCGACGCCGTGCGCGAGCGCTGGCTGCGCGGCCTCATGCAACGGCATCTGGCGATCGAGGAGGAAGACATCTTCCCCGCCTTCCTCGCCGCCGGCGGCAGCCCGGAAACCGTCGCGGCGCTGCGGCGCGAACACGACCTGCTGCGCGGCCACCTGGCGAACATCGCCGACCCGGCCTCGCACCGCGGTCTGCTGCTGGTGCTGGAAGCCCACGACGAGAAGGAAGAGCAGCTCGTCTATCCCGACTTCCTTGCCCGCATCGGCGCGCGCGCCGACGCCGTGACGGCGGCCATCATCGCGAAAGGGTCAGCGCGCTAGGCCTTGCGCGCCGAGATCGCCCCTGCATGATGCCCATTATGCTCGCCGGGCACCCATGTGCTTGGTTTCAAGAAAGTCTGAACAGACCCTCCCACTTCGCTTCCACAGCGTCTGCTGAGCCCGAGGCGCTTTGGAAGAGCGAGAAGTCGCCGGAATGGTGGGAAGCCGGAAAGAAACCAGTCGGCTTTTGTTATCAATTCGCTCACTCGGAGGTGACCTTTTCAGTCCGCGAGCGCGAGGGGTTATTCAGATGCTTCTTCAGGCCGCCGCTTCGCTCCACCGCTCGCGTGCTTGCCGGCCTACCCGCCCTGTGCGAGGATCGCTCCATGAAACCACCCCAGTCCGCAAATGCAGGCAGGTTAGGTGGTGGGATTAGGCGGTGAAATCCGACAATCCCTTGATCAAGGGTAGGATTTTTCCTTGACGTACTGCGAAGCCCCGGTTTAGGTTGTGGGATTACGCGGCGATGTATCATCTAATTGTAGTTAGAACTGTCGTGACACTTTATTGGGAATGTCATGGAAACGAAGCAAGACAAAACGCGTGAGATTGGCAAAGCAATTGTCGTTGCCACGAGGCCTGACGAGTTAGAAGCGCTTCGCGCTTGGGCCCAGACCATGCTTGATATCAGGTCAAACAGCAGCATGCCTATGATCTCAAAAGCAAAGGCTGCAATTGTCGCATCTACTGATCGTAAGGTCCTCGCGCCTATCCTTCAGGTTGCTTGGCAAGAGCTCAAACGTGTTGGCTGGAAGGAGCGTGGCCTCCCGGCCAGAATGGCTATGGCAGCAGCAGCAGCGGCACTCACTCTTTCAGGTCAAGGAGCTGGCATCGCGGCGTTAGGCGGCGCTATTGGCGTGCCTCTTTTTGTTGTCTTTGGTGCTGGTGGTGCTCTTGCAGGCGTAATCATTGATGAAATCCGCAAGAAATGAAGCTTGGCAACAGTTCTAACAATTCATGTATGGACTCCCCCGTCAACCCCTGACGGCAGGATTTTGTGAAGCGCCAGCTTCACGGCTTTTGATTCTGCTTTTT
>NZ_JBBDHC010000017.1:0-79228 GCF_037203605.1 Denitratimonas tolerans | reverse complement strand
GACAAGACCTTCCTGATGCCGGTTGAGGACGTGTTCTCGATTTCGGGCCGCGGCACGGTGGTGACCGGGCGTATCGAACGCGGCGTGATCAAGGTGGGCGAGGAAGTGGAGATCGTGGGCATCCGTCCGACGGTCAAGACGACGGTGACGGGCGTGGAGATGTTCCGCAAGTTGCTGGATCAGGGCCAGGCGGGCGACAATGCCGGTCTTCTGCTTCGCGGCACCAAGCGTGACGACGTGGAGCGTGGGCAGGTGCTGGCGAAGCCGGGCTCGATCACCCCGCACACGGAGTTCGAGGCGGAGGTTTACGTTCTGAGCAAGGACGAGGGCGGCCGCCACACGCCGTTCCTTCGCGGCTACCGCCCGCAGTTCTACTTCCGCACGACGGACGTGACGGGCGCGGTGCAACTGCCGGAAGGCGTGGAGATGGTGATGCCCGGCGACAACGTGAAGATGAACGTGACGCTGATCGCGCCGATCGCGATGGATGAAGGCCTGCGCTTCGCGATCCGCGAAGGCGGCCGCACCGTCGGTGCCGGCGTGGTGTCGAAGGTCATCAAGTAATCAGACAGGCAACGGGGGGCGGGACACACGCTCCCGTCCCCGACGTTCTTTTAAGGTATTCAAGGAAAGGCCATGGCGGACCAGAAGATTCGGATTCGGCTCAAGGCGTTCGATCATCGTTTGATCGACCGTTCCGCGAGCGAGATCGTCGAGACGGCCAAGCGGACCGGCGCGCAGGTGCGCGGCCCGATCCCGCTGCCGACCAAGATTGAGCGCTACACCATCCTGGTGTCGCCGCACGTCGACAAGGACGCGCGAGACCAGTATGAAACCCGCACGCACAAGCGCGTGCTCGACATCGTCGATCCGAACGACAAGACCGTGGACGCCTTGATGAAGCTCGAGCTCGCGGCCGGCGTCGACGTTCAGATCAAGCTGTACTGAGGCAGGCACCATGAGCATCGGGATTGTTGGCCGCAAGTGCGGCATGAGTCGAATCTTCACCGAGAACGGCGAGTCCGTTCCGGTCACCCTGATCGAGGCGACGCCCAACCGCATCGTCCAGATCAAGACGCAGGACGCTGACGGCTACCAGGCCGTGCAGGTCACCGCTGGCGAAAAACGCGCCGCACTCGTCACCAAGCCGCTCGCCGGGCACTACGCCAAGGCGAAGGTCGAGGCGGGTCGCGGGCTGTGGGAGTTCCGCGTCGCGGCGCTGGACGGTTATGAAGTGGGTGGCGAGATCCGCGCCGACATCTTCGCCGTCGGGCAGATCGTGGACGTGCAGGGCACCACCAAGGGCAAGGGCTTCCAGGGCACGATCAAGCGCTGGAACTTCTCGATGGGCGACGCGACGCACGGCAACTCGCTGTCGCACCGCTCGCCCGGCTCGCTGGGCCAGCGCCAGACCCCGGGTCGCGTCTATCCCGGCAAGAAGATGGCCGGTCACATGGGCGCGGAAACGCAGACCACCCAGAACCTCCAGGTGATGAGGGTGGATGCGGAGCGTGGCCTGATTGCGATTCGCGGCGCGATCCCCGGTGCCCCTGGCGGCAACGTGATCGTGCGCCCGGCGGCGAAAGGTTAAGGAGAGAGAACATGGAACTCGCAGTCGTCGGTAGCGGCGAAAAGCTGGCGGTATCCGAGGCGATCTTCGGGCGCGAATTCCGCGAGGATCTCGTGCACCAGGTCGTCGTGGCGTATCGCAACGCCGGTCGGGCCGGAACCAAGGCGCAGCTCTCGCGCTCTGAGCTTTCCGGTACCACCAAGAAGTTCAAGAAGCAGAAGGGCGGCGGTGCTCGCCACGGTGACTATCGCGCGCCGATCTTCGTCGGCGGTGGACGCGCCTTCGCGGCCGAGCCGCGCAGCTTCGCGCAGAAGGTCAACCGCAAGATGTACCGCGGTGCGATGAGCTCGATCCTTTCCGAGCTGCTGCGCCAGGATCGGGTCAAGGTGGTGCAGTCGATCACGGTCGATGAACCCAAGACCCGCGCCCTGGTCGCCAAGCTCGGCGAGCTGGACGTCAACCGTCCGCTGATCGTCACCGAGGACGCGAACGAGGCGCTGTACCTGGCGGCACGCAATCTTCCCTATGTGGAAGTGCGCGACGTGCAGGGGCTCGATCCGGTGGTCCTGGTCGGTGCCAGGTCGGTCGTCATCACGGTCGATGCGCTCAAGAAGATCGAGGAGTGGCTGGCATGAGCAGCGAAAAGATTCTGGGCGTGCTGCGTATGCCGCACGTTTCCGAGAAGGCCGCGCGCCTGCAGGAACAGTCGAACCAGTACGTGTTCGAGGTTTCGCGGGAGGCGACCAAGGCCGACGTGAAGGCAGCGGTCGAAACGCTGTTCGAAGTCAAGGTTGAGGATGTCAACCTTCTGACCGTGAAGGGCAAGCGCAAGACCTTCCGATTCCGCGCAGGTCGCCGTGGCGACTGGCGCAAGGCGTACGTCAAGCTGGCCCAGGGCCAGTCGATTGACGTGATGGCCAAGCCCTGAGGTAGCAAGCCATGGCATTGATCAAACACAAGCCGACCTCTCCTGGCCGTCGCGGCAAGGTAAGCGTCTCCACTCCCGAACTGCACAAGGGTGCACCGCACGCGCCGCTGCTGGAAAAGCAGTCGCGCACGGGCGGCCGCAACAACGCCGGCCGCATCACCACGCGTCACCGTGGCGGCGGGCACAAGCAGCACTATCGCATCGTCGACTTCAAGCGTGACAAGGAAGGCATCCCGGCGCGGGTGGAGCGGATCGAATACGATCCCAACCGCACCGCGCACATCGCCCTGCTGTGCTACGCCGACGGCGAGCGCCGCTACATCATCGCGCCCAAGGGCATCGCGGTGGGCGACCAGCTCATGGCCGGCAAGGACGCGCCGATCAAGACCGGCAACACCCTGCCGCTGCGCAACATCCCGGTCGGTGCGACCGTGCACTGCATCGAGATGCGCCCGGGCAAGAAGGCCCAGCTGGCGCGTTCGGCCGGTGCCTCCGCACAGCTGGTCGCGCGTGAACAGGGCTACGCCACGCTGCGTCTGCGTTCGGGCGAAATGCGCAAGGTTCCCGCCGACTGTCGCGCCACCATCGGCGAGGTCGGCAACAGCGAGCACAGCCTGCGCAAGATCGGCAAGGCCGGTGCCAAGCGCTGGCTGGGCATCCGCCCGACCGTTCGCGGCGTGGTGATGAACCCGGTCGACCATCCGCACGGCGGTGGTGAGGGCCGTACTTCCGGCGGCCGTCACCCGGTTTCGCCGTGGGGTACGCCGACCAAGGGCTACAAGACTCGTAACAACAAGCGCACCGAGCACTTCATCGTGCGTCGTCGCAAGTAACAGGATCAGGCCATGGCACGTTCACTCAAGAAAGGCCCGTTCGTCGATCTCCACCTGCTCAAGAAGGTCGAGGCGGCGATGGCCACCAACAGCAAGCGCCCGATCAAGACCTGGTCGCGTCGTTCGATGGTTCTGCCCGAGATGGTTGGCATCACCATCGCGGTTCACAACGGCAAGCTGCACATCCCCGTGCTGGTCAACGAGAACATGGTCGGGCACAAGCTCGGCGAGTTCGCGGTGACCCGCACGTTCAAGGGACACGGCGGCGACAAGAAGTCCAAGTGAGGAGCATGACGATGGAAACTCAAGCCATCCTGCGCGGTGCGCGCATCTCCGCACAGAAGGTGCGCCTCGTGGCGGACCAGGTCCGCGGCCTGCCCGTGGGCCGGGCCAGCGACCTGCTGCAGTTCAGCGACAAGAAGGCCGCACACGTCGTGCGCAAGGTTCTCCTGTCGGCCGTGTCCAATGCCGAGAACAACGACGGCGCGGACGTGGACGAACTGAAGGTCACCCGCATCTTCGTGGACGAGGGCGCGACGCTCAAGCGTTTCCGCGCCCGCGCCAAGGGCCGTGGCGCGCGCATCCTCAAGCGCACCAGCCACATCACCGTGGTCGTTGGTACGGCCAAGTAACCGGACGCAGGAATCCCCATGGGTCATAAAGTTCATCCGACCGGAATTCGCCTTGGCATCGCCAAGGACTGGAATTCCAAGTGGTTCGCCAACAAGCGCGAGTACGCCGAGTATCTGGCGGCCGATCTCAAGGTGCGCGAACTCCTGCGCAAGAAGCTGGCCCAGGCCGGCATCAGCCGCATCCAGATCGAGCGTCCCGCCAAGACGGCGCGCGTCACGATCCACACCGCCCGTCCGGGCGTGGTGATCGGCAAGAAAGGCGAGGACATCGAGAAGCTGCGCAAGGAAGTCTCGGACATGATGGGCGTTCCGGCGCACATCAACGTGACCGAGGTGCGCAAGCCGGAGATGGACGCGCAGCTGGTGGCCGAGTCGATCGCCCAGCAGCTCGAGCGTCGCATCCTGTTCCGCCGCGCCATGAAGCGTGCGGTCGGCAACGCGATGCGCCTGGGTGCCCTGGGCATCAAGGTCAACGTGTCGGGTCGTCTGAACGGTGCCGAGATCGCGCGTTCGGAGTGGTACCGCGAGGGCCGCGTACCGCTGCACACGCTGCGCGCCGACATCGACTACGGCTTTGCCGAGGCGTCCACCACCTACGGAATCATCGGCATCAAGGTGTGGATCTACAAGGGCGAGGTGTTCGACTACACCCAGGTGCCCCAGGAAAAGACGGACGATCGTCCGGAGCGTGGCGAACGCGCCCCGCGATCGGGCCGATGAGGGACTGAGCCATGTTGCAACCCAAGCGAACCAAATACCGCAAGGTCTTCAAAGGCCGCAATGAAGGACTGAGCTGGAACGGCTCGGCCGTCAGCTTCGGCGAATTCGGCCTCAAGGCCACCACCCGTGGTGCCCTGACCGCACGCCAGATCGAGGCCGCGCGCCGCACGATCAGCCGCTACGTCAAGCGCGGCGGCAAACTGTGGATCCGCGTGTTCCCGGACAAGCCGATCACCAAGAAGCCCATCGAAGTGCGAATGGGCAAGGGCAAGGGCCCCGTCGAGTTCTGGGTCGCGCCGATCCAGCCCGGTCGCATGCTCTATGAAATCGAGGGCGTGCCCGAGGTCGAGGCCCGGGAGGCGTTCCGCCTTGCGGCCGCCAAGCTCTCGGTGCAGACCACCTTTGTGACCAGGACGGTGCGCTAATGAGTATCAAGGAATTGCGGGGCAAGTCCCCTGCGGATCTTTCCGCCCAGTTGCTCGACCTGCGCCGGGAACAGTTCAACCTGCGCATGCAGAAGGGTTCGGGTCAGCTGACCCAGACCCATGAGGTCCGGAAGGTCCGGCGCGAAATCGCGCGCATCAAGACCCTTCTGGGCGGAACCAAGTGAGGCGGCCGACATGAGCGAGACCAATCCGATTCAACGCACGGTCGAAGGCCGCGTCGTCAGCAACAAGATGCAGAAGACCGTGACGGTCCTGGTCGAGCGCCAGGTCAAGCACGCGCTCTACGGCAAGTACATCAAGCGCAGCACCAAGCTGCACGCACACGACGAGGATGGCAGCTGCCAGGAGGGCGACATCGTGCGCCTGGTGGAGACCCGTCCGATGTCCAAGACCAAGACCTGGCGCGTGGTCGAAATCGTCACGCGCGCTGCGGTCTGACCACGGGAGGAAACAGTCATGATCCAGATGCAATCCTTCCTCGATGCGGCTGACAACTCCGGTGCCAAGGAGCTGATGTGCATCAAGGTGCTCGGCGGTTCCAAGCGCCGTTACGCCGCCATCGGCGACATCATCAAGGTCAGCGTCAAGGACGCCATCCCGCGTGGCAAGGTGAAGAAGGGCGAGGTCTATGACGCCGTCGTCGTGCGCACCCGCAAGGGCGTGCGCCGTCCCGATGGCTCGCTGATCCGCTTCGACGGCAACGCTGCCGTGCTGCTCAACAACAAGCACGAGCCGATCGGCACGCGCATCTTCGGACCAGTCACGCGCGAGCTGCGCGGCGAGAAGTTCATGAAGATCGTCTCGCTGGCGCCGGAAGTGCTGTAAGGCACAGACGAGGAATTGTCATGAATCGCATTCGCAAGGGCGACCACGTCGTCGTCATCACGGGCAAGAGCAAGGGTCAGCGCGGCGACGTGCTGCGCGTGGCAGGCGACCGGGTCTACGTTTCCAACGTCAACCTGGTCAAGCGCCACACCAAGCCCAACCCGCAGGCCAACCAGCCGGGTGGCATCATCGAGCGCGAGAGCTCGATCCATATCTCCAACGTCCAGCTCTTCAACGCCCGCACGGGCAAGGGCGAGCGCGTTGGCATCCAGACGCTTGAGGATGGACGCCGCATCAGGGTGTTCCGCTCGAGCAACGAGGCGGTCGACGCCTGAGGAATGTTGCAATGAACCGGCTTGAGAAGATCTACAAGGAAGACATCGTTCCGAAGCTGATGCAGCGCTTCGGTTACAAGAACGTCATGCAGGTGCCGCGCCTGTCCAAGATCACGCTGAACATGGGCGTGGGCGAGGCCGTGGGCAACAAGAAGGTGCTGGAGAACGCGGTGGCCGACATGGCCAAGATCGCGGGCCAGAAGCCGATCGTGACCAAGGCCCGTGTGTCGGTCGCCTCGTTCAAGATCCGCGACGGCTGGCCGATCGGATGCAAGGTCACGCTGCGCCGTGATCGCATGTACGAGTTCTTCGATCGCCTGGTCAACATCTCGCTGCCGCGGGTGCGCGACTTCCGTGGCGTGCCGGGACGTGCGTTCGACGGCCGGGGCAATTACAATATGGGAATCAAGGAGCAGATCATCTTCCCCGAGATCGACTTCGACCAGATCGATGCGATCCGCGGCATGGATATCGCGATCAGCACCACCGCCCGTACCGACGAAGAAGCCAAGGCGCTGCTCGAGGCCTACGGCTTCCCGTTCCGCAACTGATTCCAGGAAATCGCAATGTCCAAGACCTGCATGGTGAATCGCGAGATCAAGCGCGAGAAGCTGGCCAAGAAGTTCGCCGCTCAGCGCGTCGAGCTCAAGAAGATCATCTCCAGCCCGACCGCCTCGTACGAGGAGAAGATGGACGCGCAGGCCAAGCTGCAGAAGCAGCCGCGCGACGCATCGCCTTCCCGCCAGCGCAACCGCTGCGAGCTGACCGGTCGCCCGCGTGGCGTTTACCGCAAGTTCGGCCTGGGCCGCAACAAGCTGCGCGAAGCCACCATGCGCGGCGACGTTCCCGGCCTGCGCAAGGCTTCCTGGTAAGAAGGCCGGGATTCGGGATCCGGGAGCGGGGATTCGGTACGCCGCCCCGCTCCGACTAATCCCTGATTCCAATCCCAAATCCCGTATCCCCCGGATATCGGTGCACTCAAAGGCAACTTAACAATGAGCATGACTGATCCCATCGCCGACATGCTGGTGCGCATCAAGAACGCACTGGCGGTCGGCAAGCAGACGGTGAAGATGCCGTCATCCAAGGTCAAGGTCGCGATCGCGAACGTCCTCAAGAACGAGGGCTACATCCTTGACGTGCGCGTCCTCAGCCCGGAAGCCAAGCCCGAGCTGGAGCTGGCGCTCAAGTACTTCCAGGGCAAGCCGGTGATCGAGCGCCTGCAGCGCGTCTCGCGTTCCAGCCTGCGCGCCTATCGCGGCAAGAACGATCTCCCCAAGGTATTGGGTGGGCTCGGGATCGCCATCATCTCCACGTCCAAGGGCATCATGACGGACCACCAGGCGCGCGATGCGGGCGTGGGTGGTGAAGTCATCTGCCTGGTCGCCTGATCGGAGGACGTCCAGATGTCCCGTATTGCAAAAAAGCCGGTGGCGCTGCCCAAGGGCGTCGAGTTCAAGAATGCCGATGGCCAGTTCACGGTCAAGGGTCCGAAGGGATCCCTCAGCCTCCCGCAGCCGCAGGGTGTTGACGTCTCGCTCGACCAGGGCGTGCTGACCATGGTTCCGGCCGGCCCGGACCGCGTCGCGCTTGCCGGCACGATCCGGACCCTGATCTCGAACATGGTGACCGGCGTGAGCGAAGGCTTCGAGCGCAAGCTCGAACTGGTCGGCGTGGGATATCGCGCCGCGATGCAGGGCAAGGACCTGAGCCTGTCGCTCGGATTCTCCCATCCGGTCGTGTTCAACCCGCCGGAGGGCATCACGCTGGAAGTGCCGACCCAGACGGAAGTCCGGGTCAAGGGTGCCGACAAGCAGCAGGTGGGCGAAATCGCCGCCAAGATCCGTGCGGTTCGTCCGCCCGAGCCCTACAAGGGCAAGGGCGTGCGTTATGCCGGCGAAAAGATTCTCATCAAGGAAGCCAAGAAGGCCTGAGTGCTTTTCCTGCTGGTCGCGTTGCTTTCCAGGCGGCGCGACCGGATCGGAACCCACTTCCTTCAGCTCCATCAGGATTTGTCATGAACAAGAATTCCGCTCGTCTGCGCCGCGCCAAGTCGACGCGTTCGCATATCCGCAAGCTCGGCGCGGTGCGCCTGTCGGTCATGCGCACCGGCCAGCACCTGTATGCCCAGGTCTTCACTTCGGACGGTTCGCGCGTGCTCGCGTCTGCATCCACCGTGGAAACGGCCGTGCGCGATGGCCTGTCCAACTGCAAGAACAAGGACGCTGCGGCACGCGTCGGCCGCACCATCGCCGAGCGCGCCAAGGCGGCAGGGGTCGAGTCGGTCGCGTTCGACCGCTCCGGCTTCCGCTTCCACGGCCGCATCAAGGCGCTCGCCGACGCGGCGCGCGAGGCGGGGCTGCAGTTCTGAGAGCCGGGATTCGGGAATGGCACGGAGCCTGAGGCTCGCCGAAATCCTGATTGACGATTCTCCATTCTCCATTCACGCACCACACCACAACTACAAGCGGCCGCAGGCCGTAATTTTCAGGAGCCTCCAAGGCAATGAGCATGAACGATCGCGACAACGACGACGGGATGCTGGAGAAGCTGGTTGCTGTCAACCGCGTCTCCAAGACCGTCAAGGGCGGCCGCCAGTTCACCTTCACCGCACTGACGGTGGTCGGTGACGGTGCCGGCAAGGTGGGTTTCGGCTATGGCAAGGCGCGTGAAGTGCCGGTGGCCATCCAGAAGTCGATGGAGCACGCCCGCCGTGCGCTCGTCGACGTCGAACTCAACAACGGCACGATCTGGTATCCGGTCAAGGCCAACCACGGTGCGGCGCGTGTGTTCATGCAGCCGGCGTCCGAAGGCACCGGCGTGATTGCCGGTGGTGCCATGCGCGCCGTGCTGGAAGCCGCGGGCGTCAAGAACATCCTCGCCAAGGCCGTGGGTTCGCGCAATCCGATCAACCTGGTGCGCGCCACGATCAAGGGCCTCACGGTCGTGCAGTCGCCGGCCCAGGTTGCCGCCAAGCGCGGCAAGAAGGTGGAGGAGCTGAACCATGGCTGAGAACGCCAAGACCATCAAGGTGCGCCTGGTCAAGGGCCTGCGCGGCACCCAGCATCGCCATCGCCTGTCGGTGAAGGCGCTGGGCCTCAACAAGCTCAACGACGTGCGCGAACTGCCGGACAACCCGTCGGTGCGCGGCCTCATCAACCAGGTGTGCTACCTGGTCCGCGTCGAAGAGTAATCCAAGGGAGATCGGATCATGCAGCTCAATACACTCAAGCCTGCCGACGGTGCCCGCAAGGAGCGCGTGCGCGTTGGTCGTGGCATCGGCTCCGGGCTCGGCAAGACCGCCGGCCGTGGCCACAAGGGTTCCTACGCACGTACCGGCAAGGGCAAGATCAAGGCCGGTTTCGAAGGCGGCCAGATGCCGCTGCAGCGCCGTCTGCCCAAGGTCGGCTTTCGTTCGCGCATCAAGGCCGATACGGCCGAAGTGCTGCTGTACAAGCTGGCCATGATCGACGCCGACGTGGTCGACTTGGCCGTGCTGCGCGCCGCCAAGCTGGTGCCTTCGACGGCCAAGTACGCCAAGATCGTGAAGAAAGGCGAGATCGACCGCAAGGTCGTGCTCAAGGGCATCGCCGTGACGGCCGGCGCACGCGCGGCCATTGAAGCTGCCGGCGGCAGCGTCGAGGAGTAAACCCTTGTCCCAGGCATCGAAAGTCGCAGCCGCGCTGGCAGGGTCGGGCAAGTTCACCGAGCTGCGCCAGCGCCTGATGTTCGTGGTGGGGGCGTTGATCGTCTACCGCCTCGGAACCTTCCTGCCGGTGCCCGGGGTCGACTCGGAAGCCATGCTGCGGTTCATGGAGCAGCAGCAGGGCACCATCGTGGACATGTTCAACATGTTCTCGGGCGGTGCCCTGGAGCGGTTCAGCCTGTTTGCATTGAACGTGATGCCCTACATCTCGGCGTCCATCATCATCCAGATGTGCGCGCAGATCTTCCCGAGCCTCCTGGCGCTGAAGAAGGAAGGCGAATCGGGCCGTCGCAAGATCACCCAGTACACCCGCATCGGCACCATCCTGCTGGCGGTGTTCCAGTCCTACGGCGTGGCGTATGCGCTGCAGTCCCAGGGCGCGGGTTCGGGGATTCCGATCGTGCTGTCGCCGGGGCCGGGCTTCCTGTTCACGGCGGTCGTTTCGCTGACCGCGGGCACGATGTTCCTGATGTGGCTGGGCGAACAGATGACCGAGCGCGGCGTCGGCAACGGCATCTCGCTGATCATCTTCGCAGGTATCGTGGCCGGCCTTCCCAGCGCCGTGCTCGGCACGCTGGATCTGGCCCGCAATGGCGAACTGGGGCCGTTCTCGGTGATCGCCGTGCTGGCGCTCGTGCTGCTGGTGATTGCGTTCGTGGTGTTCGTCGAACTCGGCCAGAGGCGCATCACGGTCAACTATGCGCGCCGCCAGGGCGGCCGCCAAGCGTACATGAACCAGAGCTCGCATCTGCCGCTCAAGCTCAACATGTCCGGCGTCATCCCGCCGATCTTTGCTTCGTCGATCATCATGTTCCCGGCCACCGCCTCGAGCTGGTTCGCGCAGGGGACCGAGGTCCGCTGGCTGCAGGATCTCTCGGCGGCGCTGTCACCGGGCGAGCCGCTGCACATGCTGCTGTTCGCAGCGATGATCATCGGATTCACCTTCTTCTACACGGCGCTGGTGTTCAACTCCAAGGAAACCGCCGACAATCTGAAGAAGTCGGGCGCGCTGATCCCCGGCATCCGTCCCGGCAAGGCGACGGCGGACTACATCGATGGCGTGCTCACCCGCCTGACCGCGTGGGGTGCGCTTTACCTCACCCTGGTCTGCCTGGTTCCGGAGTTCTTCCGGGCGGCGTGGGCGGTTCCGTTCTATTTCGGCGGCACCTCGCTGCTGATCGTGGTAGTTGTGGTGATGGACTTCACCGCGCAGGTTCAGGCACACCTGATGAGTCATCAGTACGAGAGCCTGATGAAGAAATCCAATCTGAAGGGCGGTTCGCGCGGCGGCTTCGCGCGCGGATGAGTCCAGGCCCCGTGCCCGCGCTGGAGTAGCGCGGGTGCCCGCCTCGGCGGGCAGGGCAGGGACCGTCGCCGGAGCTCGGGCACACTCCCCGGGCCGGGCTCTCGTGGCGCAAGCCGCGAGGGTTCCCTGACAACCCGAAGCCATGTTAACATTTCCGGCTCACTGCGCTGGAAACAGCAAAACACCATCGGAGAACGCGTAATGGCGCGCATTGCGGGCGTAAACCTCCCTGTCCAGAAGCATGTCTGGGTGGGACTGCAGAGCATCTACGGGATCGGGCGTACCCGGTCGAAGAAGGTCTGCGAAGCGGCGGGTGTCACCGCCAGCACCAAGATCCGGGACCTCACCGAGGGCGACGTCGAGCGCCTGCGTGCCGAGGTCGGCAAGTATGTGATCGAAGGCGACCTGCGCCGTGAGATCGGCATCAACATCAAGCGCCTGATGGACCTGGGCTGCTATCGCGGCCTGCGCCATCGTCGCGGCTTGCCGCTGCGCGGCCAGCGCACCCGCACCAACGCCCGCACCCGCAAGGGTCCGCGCAAGGCGATCAGGAAGTAAGGACCGGACATGAACAAGCAGGCCAAACAGCCGAAGAAGAAGATCCGTCGCGTCGTCACCGACGGCATCGCGCACGTGCACGCGTCCTTCAACAACACCATCGTCACGATCACCGATCGCCAGGGCAACGCCCTGTCGTGGGCGACCTCGGGCGGCGCAGGCTTCCGCGGTTCGCGCAAGTCGACCCCGTTCGCCG
This sequence comes from Denitratimonas tolerans, assembly GCF_037203605.1. Lineage (NCBI taxonomy): Bacteria > Pseudomonadati > Pseudomonadota > Gammaproteobacteria > Lysobacterales > Lysobacteraceae > Denitratimonas > Denitratimonas tolerans. The sequence continues at coordinate 67,173 of NZ_JBBDHC010000017.1, read as the reverse complement.
CGCAGGTTGCGGCCGAGAAGGCCGGCAAGGCCGCGCTCGACTACGGCCTCAAGACGCTGGAAGTCCTGATCAAGGGCCCGGGCCCGGGGCGCGAGTCGGCGGTGCGTTCGCTCAACGCCGTCGGCTACAAGATCACCAACATCATCGACGTGACGCCCATCCCGCACAACGGGTGCCGTCCGGCGAAGAAGCGCCGCGTCTAAGGAGACCACGATCATGGCACGTTACATCGGTCCCAAGTGCAAGCTGTCGCGCCGCGAAGGCGCCGACCTGTCGCTGAAGAGCCCCGCGCGCGCGCTCGATTCCAAGTGCAAGCTGGATCAGAAGCCCGGCCAGCACGGTGCCACAGCCAAGCGCGGCAAGTTGTCAGACTACGCCGTACAGCTGCGCGAGAAGCAGAAGGTCAAGCGCATCTACGGCCTCCTGGAGCGTCAGTTCCGCAACTACTACAAGAAGGCCACGGCGAAGAAGGGCAACGCGGGCGAGAATCTGCTGCAGATGCTCGAAACCCGCCTGGACAACGTCGTCTACCGCATGGGCTTCGCCGTCACGCGCCCCTCGGCGCGCCAGCTGGTGTCGCACAACTCGGTCACGGTCAACGGCAAAGCGGTCAACCTGCCTTCGTATCAGGTCCGCCCGGGCGACGCGATCGCGCTGACCGAGCGCGGCCAGCGCCAGCTGCGGGTGCAGGAAGCCCTGACTCTGTCGCAGGAAATGGATCTCGCGCCGCACTGGGTCGAGGTTGACGCGAAGAAGTTCAGCGGCCTGTTCAAGGCTGTGCCCGACCGTGGCGACCTGCCCTCGGACATCAACGAGGCACTCATCATCGAGCTGTACTCGAAGTAATCACTGGAGCGAGCGACCATGTCAGTTACCGCCACCCAGGTGCTGCGTCCGCGCGGCCCCAACATCGAGCACCTTGGCGCCAACCGTGCCAAGGTGGTCATCGAGCCGCTCGAGCGCGGCTATGGCCATACCCTCGGCAATGCCCTGCGTCGCGTCCTGCTCTCCTCGATCCCCGGCTTCGCCGTGACCGAGGTCGAGATCGACGGCGTGCTGCACGAGTACACCACGGTCGAAGGCCTGCAGGAGGACGTGCTCGAGGTGCTGCTGAACCTCAAGGACGTCGCGATCCGCATGCACAACGTCGACCAGACCGTGCTGACCCTGGATGCCAAGGGCCCGGGCGTCGTCACTGCGGGCGACATCAAGGTCGACCACAACGTCGAGATCATCAACCCCGAGCACGTCATCTGCCACCTGACCAAGGAGGCGGCGCTGAACATGCGGCTCAAGATCGAGCGCGGCTTCGGCTACCAGCCGGCCTCGGCCCGGCGCCGTCCGGACGAGGAAACCCGCGCCATCGGCAAGCTGGTGCTGGACGCCTCGTTCTCGCCGGTGCGTCAGGTCGCCTATGACGTGGAGAGCGCCCGCGTCGAGCAGCGCACCGACCTCGACAAGCTCGTGCTCACGATCGAGACCAACGGCGCGATCGACGCCGAGGAAGCCGTCCGCACCGCGGCCGACATCCTCACCGACCAGCTCTCCGTGTTCGGTGACTTCACCCAGCGCGAGCGCGGCGCGAGCAAGCAGATCGGCGTCGCCGGCATCGACCCGGTGCTGCTGCGTCCGATCGACGACCTCGAGCTTACCGTGCGTTCGGCCAACTGCCTCAAGGCCGAGAACATCTACTACATCGGTGATCTGATCCAGCGCACCGAGGTGGAACTGCTCAAGACGCCGAATCTGGGCAAGAAGTCGCTTACCGAAATCAAGGAAGTGCTGGCCCAGCGCGGCCTTTCGCTCGGCATGAAGCTCGAAAGCTGGCCGCCGGCCGGCCTGCAGGCGGGCATGCTGGGTTGATCGGGCTTTTGCGGGCGGATCCTTTCCGCCCGCGACCATCCGCGGAAAGGAGTTCCGGGATGGATACAACACCAACAATGTTGGCCACGGATCGGCATCAACAAAGCCATATTTCCCGAGGAATCTTCCCATGCGCCACCAGAAATCCGGACGCAAGCTCAACCGCACCAGCTCCCACCGTGACGCCATGTTCCGCAACATGGCTGCCTCGCTGATCAAGCACGAGTTGATCAAGACCACCCTGCCCAAGGCCAAGGAGCTTCGCCGCGTGGCCGAGCCCCTCATCACCCTGTCCAAGGTGGATGGCGTCGCCAACCGTCGCCTTGCCTTTGCGCGCCTGCGCGACAAGGAAGCCGTCGGCAAGCTGTTCGTCGCGCTCGGCCCGCGCTACCAGGCCCGCCCGGGCGGCTACCTGCGCATCCTCAAGTGCGGTTTCCGCGATGGCGACAACGCGCCGATGGCCTACGTCGAGCTGATCGACCGCCCGCGCGCGAGCGCCGCGGCCGACGACGAGGACTGAGCCGCGCCCGCGCATCGACGTGTCGATGCCGCAATCGCGAACGAAAAATCCCGGCGCGAGCCGGGATTTTTCTTTGTCGCCAGTCCTGCCCGCCGCGCAATGCGCCGGGGCAGCCGCTACGCCTTTGCGCTATCCGCCGCGCGGGATGGCGTCGAACGCCGCCGCGTAGCCGCTGTCGACGATGCGCCGGTGGATCAGTTCGGTCATGCGCAGGTTGCCTGCGATGACCTGCCCGTCGCTCACGGCTGCGCCCTCGCCGCGGAAGTTGAGGCTGCGCCCGCCGGCTTCGCGCACCAGCAGGAGGCCCGCCGCGATGTCCCAGGGTTTCACCCCGGCCTCGAAGTAACCATCGGCGCGCCCGCAGGCCACATAGGCCAGGTCGAGCGCCGCCGAACCGGTGCGCCGAACGTCCTCGGCGTCTTCGAGCATCGCGCGCATGGCCTCGAGCTGCGGTGCCAGACGCTTGCGCTCGCGCGGTGGGAAGCCGGTCACCAGGAGCGCGCCGTCCATCTCGCTGCGATCCTTCACGCGGATGCGACGGTCGTTGAGGTAGGCGCCGCTGCCGCGGCTTGCGGAGAATATCTCGTTGCGCTGCGGGTCGTAGATGACGCCGTGGATCGGCTCGTCGCCGTCGAGCATTGCGATGGACACCGCGTAGTGCGCGATGCCGTGCAGGAAATTGCTGGTGCCATCCAGCGGGTCGATGACGAAGGTGTAGCGGGCCTGGCCCAGCGCGCCGCTTTCCTCGCACAGGAAGGCGTGGCCCGGAAAGGCCCGGCGCAGCTCGCGCAGGATTTCCTTCTCGGCCAGGGCATCCACCTCGCTGGCGTAGTCCTGACGCCCCTTTTCGACGATGTTGAGCCCGTCCAGCCGCGAAACGTGGCGCAGGATGATGTTGCCGGCCGCGCGCGCAGCCTTGACCATGATGTTGACCGCTGGCTTGAGCATGCGGGTGGGCGTCCGTCGGAGGTGGGAAAGAGCCGCTCCGCGCGGTGGCGCGGGCGAACGCGCATTTTATCGCGATCCACGCGTGCGGTCACGGGGAGATGATGCGGATGCTCCCGCTCCGGCACGGCCATTGCGCCACATGCGGCTTTGTGCGGAACCCGGCGACTGGTGGACACTGTGCGCCTGGTCCCGCGCACCGCGGGACGCCCGACGGAACCCGACGTGCCCTCCGACACTGCATTTCCCCTCATCCGCATCGTCCTGGTCGGGACATCGCATCCCGGAAACATCGGCGCGGCGGCGCGCGCCATGCGCACCATGGGCCTGTCCCGGCTCGACCTGGTGGCCCCCGAGCGCTTTCCGCACCGCGAGGCCGACGCCATGGCCGCCGGTGCAGACGATGTGCTGGCCGGCGCGCGGGTGTTCGATTCATTGGCCGAGGCCATTGACGATTGCCGCTGGGTGATGGGCTGTACCGCACGCAGGCGCAGCGTGGCCATGGACGAATACCCGCCCGATGCGGCCGCGGGCAGGATGCTCGACGCCACCGCGCAAGGGCCGGTGGCACTGGTCTTCGGGCGCGAGCGCACCGGGCTGACGAACGAGGAGCTGATGCTGTGCCATGCGGCGGTGCATATCCCTTCGGTCGACGATTTCAGCTCCCTCAATCTCGCCGCCGCGGTCCAGGTCCTGGCCTGGGAGCTGCGCCGCGAAGCGCTGGCACGTTCCCGCGCCGATGCGCCGGCGATCATCTCCGGCCCGGCACCGGATGAGCCGCCGGCGAGCGCAGGGCAGATGGCGGGACTGTTCGAACACCTGGCGCAGACCCTGGACGACATCGACTTCCACAAGGGGCGCTCGCCGGATCGCGTCATGCGACGGCTGCGCCAGCTCTTCCTGCGCGCCCAGCCCGACCAGCGCGAGGTGCGGGTGCTGCGCGGCATTTTTTCCGATGCCCAGCGCATGGCGCGGCTGGCGCGCGGTGCCGGCCCGGGCGGGTGATGCCGGCGTGTCGGCGTTGATCGACCCACCGCCATCGCCTCGTGCCGGATTGCTTCCTGAGCGCTGGACGATCCGCTAGTCTGCGTACCCAGCCCGGTGCCCTCGCGCCGATCGTGAAACCGATGCCCAGAATTGCCGTCCTGCTGGTGCTTTTCCTGCTGCCGCCGCTTGCGACTGCGGATAGCGTTGATCGCAGTGCCGGGGCGCGGCAGGTACTGGTGCTGGGGCGCGTCAGCGATGACCCGAAGGCGCACGCCGAATCGATGCGGCCCATGCTCGATTACGTCGTGCCGCGCCTGCGCTCGGTCGGCATCCGCGAGGGCCGGATCCTGATGGCGCGCGATGCGACGCAGATGCAAAGCTACCTGCGCCGCCAGCGCGTGGACTGGGTCAGCGATACCGCCGCCATGGCGATCGATTACCGCCGCAAGATCGGCGCTGATCTCCTCCTGGTCAGCGTGCGTGGCGGCGAGGCCTATCACGCGGTCTTCTTCACCTGGAAGGGCAGCGGAATCGCGTCGCTGGAGGACCTGCGCGGCCGCAGCATCGCATTCCAGAACGCCTATTCGACCAGCAGCTACATCCTTCCGGCCGCGGCGATGCTGCGCGAGGGCATCGCCCTGGACGTGCTGCTTTCGCCGCTGGATCGCCCTTCGCCGGGCCGGGCCGGCTACCTGTTCGCGCGCAGCGAGGGCAACGTCGTCACCTGGGTGCAGAAGCGCCTCGTGGACGCCGGCGCGTTCTCCAACCTGGACTGGGATGGCCTCGCGTACGCGCCGGGCAGCCCGCAGGACGACCTGGAGATTTTCCACGCCAGCGTGCAGGTTCCGCGCTCCATCGAGGTGTCCGCGCCGACGCTGGATCCCAAGGTGCGCGAGCGCTTGCGCGAGGTGTTGCTGAGCGCAGGCGACGATCCGGCCGCCGCCCAAGCATTGCGCCGATTCTTCGGCACCCAGCGCTTCATTCCGATCGATGCCGGGGTCGAGCGCAGCCTCGCCCGGCTGCGCGCCGACGTGGATCTCGTTCGCGCGCGACTGGAATAGTCATGCGCCTGGGCCTGCGCTCCAAGTTCTGGCTGATCGTCCTGCTCGCCGTGGCGGTGTGCGGCGGCATCGGCTTCGTTGGCCTGCGCCAGCAGATCGAGGGCATGGAGGAGATCTCGCGCATCGGCGCTGATGCCATCAGCGAAGCCAGCCAGCTGAGCGAGCAGCGCCGGGCGCTGGCGCTGGCGCAGATGCTGGCCGAGGCGATCATCAACCCGATCTACTACTTCGACCTGGTACAGATTGGCGCTGCGGCGCGTTCCGCGCTGCGGCAGCCGGATGTGGCCTACGTGCTGGTCTATGACGCCGAGGGGCGCATCCTGCATGACGCCAGCCCGGACATCGCGCGCTTTGGTCAGCGCATGGGCGATGAGATGGCCACCGCCGTGATGGTGGCCGCCGAGCCGCTCGTGCAGATGGACGAGCGCGTCATCGACGCCGCAGTGCCGGTCACGCTGGGCGGCGAACGGATTGGCGGCGTGCGCGTCGGTATTTCGCGCCAGGTGCCATCGCTGTTCGAAAAGCAGGTGCTGGCATCCATCCAGACCGGCATGGAGCGCTGGCGCGATCGCATGCAATCCCTGATCGGGATGCTGCTGCTGGGGCTGATGGTGTCGATCCTGCTGGTCGCCCTGCTGATCTCGCGCGGTCTGGTTCGGCCGGTGCAGCGTCTGGCCCTCGCCGCGCGGCAGATGGAGCAGGGCAACTATGCGGTGGAGTTCCTCACGCCGTCGCGCTGCGACGAGATCGGCGAGCTGGAGGACGCCTTCGTGCGCATGGGCCGCAGCGTCGACCGGCACGACCGCGACATCCGCCGCCTGGCCTTCAGCGACGCGCTCACCGGGTTGCCCAACCGCGTGGCCTTCCGCGAATCGCTCAACGCGCGCGTGCTTGCGGCCGAGCGCGACGGTCACCAGCTGGCGCTGATGTTCATCGACCTGGACGATTTCAAGCGCATCAACGACACCCTGGGCCACGACATCGGCGACGAAGTGCTCACGCAGTTCGGGATGCGCATCCTGAATGCGACCAGGGAGCCCGATGACGGCCACGTGGAGGTGGCGCGGTTCGGTGGCGACGAGTTCGTGGTGCTCCTGCATGGCACCGAGGTGCGCGATCGCGCCTCGCGGCTTGCCCAGACCTTCCTGGCCCAGATGCGCCAGCCGATCACCGTGGGTGGCCAGTCGATCGTGTTGGCGGCCTCGATCGGCATCACCCTGTACCCGCAGGATGGAGCCCAGCCGGCCACGCTGCTCAAGAATGCCGACATCGCCATGTATCGCGCCAAGCTCGATGGCAAGAACTGCCTGCGCTTCTACACCCGCGACATGGACATGGTGATGGAGCGCGAGATGCAGCTGGAGCAGGACCTGCACCTGGCGCTGGATCGCGGCGAGCTTTCCGTGGTCTACCAGCCGATCCACTCGCTGCAGAGCGGGCGCATCATCGGTGCCGAGGCGCTGGTGCGCTGGAACCATCCGCAGCGCGGCCCCATGGCCACCGAGCTGTTCATCGCGGTGGCCGAACAGACCGGACAGATCGAGGCCATCGGGCGCTTCGTGCTCAAAGTCGCCTGCGCGGAGGCGGCAACGTGGCCGCAGGTCGATGGCGTCGCGCCGTTCGTGTCGGTGAACATTTCCGCGCGCCAGCTGCGTCAGGGGGCGCTGCCCGATCTGGTCGATGCGGAGCTGCGGGAATCCGGGCTGCCGCCCGCGCGGCTGCATCTGGAGCTGACCGAAACCATGATGTTCTCGCTCGAACAGGAGGCCATCGGTGCCTGCGCGCGCCTGCGCGCCGCCGGCGTGAGAATCTGGCTCGACGACTTCGGCACCGGATTCTCCGGCCTGAGCCACCTGCGCCGCGTCCCGATCGACGGGGTGAAGATCGACCGCAGCTTCGTCTCGGGCATGCTGGACGACGCCGATGACCTTGCCCTGACCGCCGCGATCATCGCCATGGCGCACTCGCTGGGCATCGTGGTCACGGCCGAGGGCGTGGAAAGCCAGGGCCAGTTCGACGCGCTCGAGGCGCGCGGCTGCGACAACCTGCAGGGATTCCTGCTCGGGCGGCCGATGAGCGCCGCAGATCTGGTGCGCGAGCTGGGCGGCTGACTCGGCAAGCAGGCTGGCAGCGGTCCCGGCCATCGAATCGGCGCGGTTGGCGGGGCAGGCTGGGTGCCGCGCGGGGATGACTTTCGAGGCTGTTTCCTGAACAGGCATCCGCAGTAAAGTGCTCGGCTCAATCACCCGAGGATCGCCCATGTCCAGGATTTTCCGCACGCCGCTTGCCGTTGCGCTCGCCTCAGCCGTGGCGCTGGCTGCCTGCCAGCCCGCACAGGAGGCGGCCCCGTCCGACACGCCGTCGGCCGCGCCCGCCGCGCCCGCCTTCGACCTGTCCGCGGTCCGCACGCCTGTGGTCCGGCTGCAGGCGTCGGATCTGGACGCGGCGGTTCCGGCCTGCGGCGACTTCAATGCCCACGTCAACGGCACTTGGCTTGCCGCCAATCCGGTGCCGGGCGACCGCACCACCTGGGGCAGTTTCGAATCGCTGGCCGAGCGTTCGCTCGAAGTGCAGCGCGCACTGGCTGAGGAAGCCGCCGCCGGAGCCGGTGACGACGCCATCGCGCGGCTGGTCGGCGACTTCTATGCCTCGGGCATGGACGAAGCGGCGATCGAGCAGGCCGGCCTCGCACCGCTGCAGCCCATGCTCGCGCGCATCGACGCGATCACCGACGGCGCGGGCGTGTCCGCCTATCTGCGCGATGCCGCCGCGCAGGGCCGGCTGGCGCTGTTCTCCTTCTACGGCAATGCCGACTACCGCGACTCCACCCAGGTCATTGCCTATGCCGGCCAGGGCGGCCTCTCGCTGCCCGAGCGCGCCTACTACCTGGAGGGTCGCGAGGACTACGTGAAGGCGCGCGAAGCGCTGCGCACGCATGCCGCGGCGCTGTTCGCCTTGGCCGGCGATGAGGCGGACGTCGCCGGCGCGCGCGCCGATGCCGTGGTGCGGCTGGAAACGCGCCTGGCCACGGCCTCCACGCCGCGCGTGGAGCTGCGCGACCCGGCCAAGCGCTACGTTCCCACGACGCTGGCCGATGCCGACGCGCTCACCCCGAACTTCTCGTGGACGGCGTTTTTCGATGCCATCGGCGTGGCGCGCCCGGCGATGTTCTCGCTGGCGATGCCGGACTTCTTCCGCGAGGTCGACGCGATGCTGGGCACGGTGTCGGTGGCAGAGTGGCGCAGCTATCTGCGCTACCACGAGATCGATAACGCCGCACCGTTCCTGAGCGCCGCCTTCGCGCAGGAAGACTTCAGCTTCTACAGTCAGGCGCTGCGCGGCCAGGCCGAGCAGGCACCGCGCTGGAAGCGGGTGCTGGACGCCACCAACGCGTCGGTGGGCGAGGCGCTCGGGCAGCTCTACGTCGAGGCGGTATTTCCGCCCGAATCCAAGACCAAGATGGTGGACATGGTCAGCCACCTGGGCCTGGCGCTCAAGGCGCGGATCGAGGCGCTGGAATGGATGGGTGAGGAAACCAAGCAGCGCGCGCTGGAGAAGTGGGCCAGCTTCACCCCCAAGATCGGCTATCCGGACCGCTGGCGCGACTGGTCGGGGCTGACGCTCGCGCGCGGCGATTTCGCCGGCAACGCGCTGGCCGCGCGCGCCTTCAACATGCGCTACATGTTCGACAAGATCGGCAAGCCGGTGGACAAGGCGCAGTGGTTCATGACCCCGCAGACCGTCAACGCCTACTACAACGCCAGCCAGAACGAGATCGTGTTCCCGGCCGGCATCCTGCAGCCGCCGTTTTTCGATCCCGAGGCCGACGACGCGCTCAACTACGGCGGCATCATGGCGGTGATCGGCCACGAGATGATCCACGGCTACGACGACCAGGGCAGCAAGTTCGACGCGCAGGGCAACTTCAACAACTGGTGGACCGACGCCGACCGCGCCGGCTTCGAGGCGCGCACGAAGAAGCTGGTGGCGCAGTTCGACGGCTATGAGTCGATCGACGGTATCCACGTCAACGGCACCCTGACCCTGGGCGAGAACATCGCCGACCTGGGTGGCCTGTCCGCCGCGTTCGATGCGATGAAGGCGGCGCAGGGCGCGGACTTCAGCGATCCGATGATCGATGGGTTGAGCCAGGAGCAACGCTTCTTCATGAACTGGGCCACGGTCTGGCGTCGCAGCTTCACTCCGGGTGAGCTCAAGGTGCGGCTCAACACCGATTCGCATGCGCCGGCACCGTTCCGCGCCGTGGGTGCGCCGTCCAACATGGACGGCTTCGCCCGGGCCTTCAACTGCACGGCCGGCGATGCCATGGTGCGCCCGGACGACGTGAAGGTCGTGATCTGGTAGGCGATCGTCGCGGCGGCTGTCCCGCAAGGCAGCCGCCGCGCCAGCGCGCCGCGGTCCGATCGCGGTCGCGCGTCGAACTCAGTGCGCCGACACCACGTCGCAGCCTTCGATCTGATAGCGCTCCCAGAGGCGCAGCGCGATGGCGGCGGCGCGTTCGTCGGCCTCCCGCTTGAGGCGGCGGTTGCCCAGCTCGGCGGTGGTCTGGCCGAACAGCTCCAGCCAGCGCCGGAACAGCACCGGCCTCAGCCCGGGCAGCGCCATGTGCTTGGCCATGGGTGCACCGCGGAAGCGGCGCGTGCCGCGCAGCGTGGCCGACCAGAAGTCGACCAGATTGGCCAGATGCGCGTCCCAGTCGCGGATGTGGCGCTCGAAGATCGGCCCCAGCAGCGCGTCCTGGCGCACGCGGGCGTAGAAGCGATGCACCAGGGCGATCACTTCGTCTTCGGAGCAGACGGCCGCGGGGGCGGCATCGCCGTGGGCGGGGATGCTGGCGGTCTGGTTCATGTCACCGGCCTGCGTTTCATCGCCGCATCGTCCCGCGGCGGCGGGGCGCGGGCCGTGATCCAGGTCAAGCGCGCAGCGGCACGCGCCAGGATCGGTCAACCCGGTTCCGGGTTAAGCTTCCGCGATGCTTTATCTCGCCTCCCGATCCCCGCGCCGGCACCAGCTGCTGGAACAGCTCGGCCATCGTTTCCGCTGCCTGGACGTGGATGTCCCGGAAGTGCGCGCACCGGACGAATCGCCGCGCGACTACGTGCTGCGCGTGGCGCTCGACAAGGCCCGCGCCGGCCTGGCGCGCTGCGCGGACGATCCGGTCGCGGTGGTGCTCGGGGCCGATACCGAAGTGGTGCTCGATGGCCGCGTCTTCGGCAAGCCCGCCGACGCCGCCGATGCCGCCGCGATGCTGCAGCGGCTCTCCGGTCGCACCCACGAAGTCATCTCCGCGCTGTGGCTGGTGGACGGCGAGCGCGAGTCCTGCGCGGTGAACGTGACCGAGGTGACGTTCGCGCCGCTCACCCCGGCGCAGATCGCGGAGTATCTGGCCTGCGGCGAGGCCTTCGGCAAGGCCGGTGCCTACGCGATCCAGGGCCGCGCGGCGGCCTTCATTCCGCGCCTGGCGGGCAGCCATTCGGGCGTGATGGGCCTGCCGCTGCATGAAACCGCCGCGCTGCTGGCACGCTTCGGCATCGCGCCGGCGGCTTCTTTTTCCTGAACATTTCCGGCAGGGCCACGCATGTCCGAAGAAATCCTGATCAACGTCACCCCGCGCGAGACGCGCGTCGCCGTGGTCGAGAACGGCATGCTGCAGGAGGTATTGATCGAGCGCTCCAGCCGGCGCGGCTACGTCGGCAACATCTACAAGGGACGGGTGCAGCGGGTGATGCCCGGGATGCAGGCCGCCTTCGTGGATATCGGGCTGGACCGCGCCGCCTTCCTGCACGCCTCCGACATCCTGCGCCCGGCGGTTCCCGAGCCGCTGGACGGCGAAGAACCGGCCCCGGTGCCGACGACGGCGATCGGCGAGCTGCTGCGCGAAGGGCAGGAGGTGATCGTGCAGGTGGTGAAGGACCCGATCGGCACCAAGGGCGCGCGCCTCACCACCCAGATCAGCATTCCCTCGCGCTACCTGGTGCTGCTGCCGCACGGGCGCGTGCTGGGCGTGTCGGCGCGCATCGAGGACGAGGACGAGCGCGCGCGGCTGAAGGCGATGATGGGTGAGCTGAGCCTGGATGCGCCGATGGGTTACATCGTGCGCACCAACGCCGAAGGCCAAAGCCAGGAGGCGCTGGCCAAGGACGTGGTGTATCTGGACAAGGTCTGGAACGCGGTGCGCGCCGGCATGGCCGAAGCGCGCGTGGGCACCTGCATCTACGAGGACCTGTCGCTGATCCTGCGCTGCGTGCGCGACTACATGCGCGAGGACGTGGAAAAGGTGCGGGTGGATTCGCGCGAGTCGTTCGAACGCATTCAGCGTTTCGTGACCCGGTTCATCCCGGAGTTGGCCGAGCGCGTGGAGCATTACCCCGGCGAGCGCCCGATCTTCGACCTCTATGGCGTGGAGGATGAAGTCCTGCGCGCAATGCAGAAACAGGTGCCGCTGAAATCCGGTGGCTACCTCGTCATCGATCAGACCGAGGCCATGACCACCGTGGACGTGAACACCGGCGCCTTCCTGGGGCACCGCAACCTCGAAGACACGGTGTTCCGCACCAATCTGGAGGCGGCGCAGTCGATCGCGCGCCAGCTTCGCCTGCGCAACCTGGGCGGCATCATCATCATCGACTTCATCGACATGCAGGATGCCGAACACCGCCGCCAGGTGCTGCGCCAGCTCGAAAAATCGCTCGCGCACGACCACACCAAGGCCACGGTCCACGAGTTTTCCCCGCTGGGCCTGGTGGAAATGACGCGCAAGCGCACCACCGACAGCCTGGTGCGCCAGCTGTGCGAACCGTGTCCGACCTGCGCCGGGCGCGGCAGCATCAAGACCGCCGAAACCGTGTGCTACGAGATCTTCCGCGAGATCACCCGCGCGGTGCGCCAGTTCGAGGCGGAAAAGCTGCTGGTGCTGGCGTCCGCGCGCGTGGTCACGCGCATTCTGGAGGAGGAATCGGGCGCGGTGGCCGAGCTGGAGGAATTCATCGGCAAGACCATCCGCTTCCAGGCCGACGAGCAGTATGCGCAGGAGCAGTACGACGTTGTCCTGCTCTGACGGCGGCGTGCGGCGGCCGGCGGCGGCCATCCGGATGCGCGCATGAGCGGCCGGGCGCACGGGCGGATGCGGCGCACGCTCAGGCGCGCCCGCCGCATGCTGGGCTGGAGCCTGCTGGCCGTCGTGATCCTCACGGCGCTTGCGGTGGGGCTGGCGAGCCAGCTCCTGCCGGTGCTGACGCGGCATCCCGATGCCGTGGCGCGCTGGCTGTCGGACCGCATTGATGCGCCGGTTGCGCTGGGGGCCGTCCAGGCGCAATGGAATCGCGCCGGGCCGCGGCTTTCGCTTTCCGGCCTGCGCATCGGGCAGGCACCGGAAGTGCTCGACATCGACCGCGCCCAGCTCCAGGTGAACATCTATTCCGGCCTGTGGCCGGGCATGCCGCTGACCGAGCTTGCGCTGGACGGCCCCGAACTTGAGCTGCACCGCGATGCCGACGGGCGCTGGCGGCTCGACGGCTTCGGCCGCGGTGCGCCTGCTGCCGCGAATCGCTCGCAGTTCCAGCAGCTCGATCGCTTCGGCGCGCTGGAAGTGCGCGCGGCGCGACTGCGGTTCCGCGATGCGATCACCGGACGCCAGCGCGTCGTGCCGCGCATCGACGCGCGCATGCAGCGCGCCGGCGGGCAGCTGCGCCTGGGGGCCTACGTCCATGGCGAGGTGCCGGGCGCGATGCTGCGGCTCGGAGCGGATTTGAGCCCGGACGGGCGGACGGGCACGGCCTATCTTGAGGGCCGCGCGCAGGACTGGGCGATCTGGCTGCGCGAACTGACGATGGGGCAGGTCGGGCTGTCGCAGGCGCGCGGCGACCTGCGCGTGTGGCTGGATTTTGCCGAGGGAGAGCCGATCGGCGTGCAGCTGGATGCCTCCATGGCCCCGTTCGCGCTGCATGCGGCGATCGAAAGCGGAGAGGACGACGGGCGCATCGTCGAACAGTCGGCGCGGTTCGCGGTCTGGCAGATGCAGGCGCGGGTGTGGCGGGAGGGCGGCTCCGGCTGGCGCGCGGTGGTGCCTTCGTGGCAGGTGGTCGATGAACTAGGCAGCCGCTCGCTCGAGGTCGTGCGCCGGGGACATGCGCAGCGCGATGGCTCCGGGCTGGTGCGCGTGGAAGCCGATGCGCTGGCTCTGGGGCCGCCGCTGGCGCTCGCGCGGCTGGTTCCGGCGATGCCGGCGCGGCTGCGGCACTGGCTGGGCGAGGCCGCGCCGCACGGCACGCTGGAGTCGCTGCGAGCGGCCTGGTTCGATGCCGGACGCTACCGGTTCGAAGCGCGTCTGCTCGATGCCGGTTGGCAGCCGGTGGGCGGCATCCCGGCTTTCCAAGGCGTTTCCGGGGTGCTGGGCGGCGATGCGCGCGCGCTGCGCCTGGACGTGGCTCCCGGCGTCTGGACCGTGCAGGCCCCTGGCGTGCTGCGCGCCCCGTTCATGCCGCGCGTTGCCGGAGAGATCCTCGCCTTCGATCCAGGCGATGGCTGGCGCATCGATACGCCGGGATTGCGGCTCAACGAGGACGACTACGCCATCACGCTGGCCGGCGGTGCGCAGTTTCCCGATGGCGGTGGCGTGCTGCTGGACCTGCGCGCCGACGTCGGCGAAGGTCCGCTGGTTGTGGCCAAGCGCTTCTGGCCGGTCAACGTGATGTCTGAAGCGGCCGTGCGCTGGCTCGATACCGCGCTGCTCGGCGGCCGCGTCGCGCGCGGCAGCGCGGTGGTGCGCGGCAATGTGCGCGACTGGCCGTTCCCCGAGGGCGAGGGGCGCTTCGAGGCGCTGGCTGAGCTGGAGGACGCCCAGATCGCCTATCACCCGGACTGGCTGCCCGGGCACCGCGTGCGCGGCACGGCGCGCTTCATCAACGTGTCGATGGAGCTTGATCTGGCGGGCGAGGTGGGCGCTGCGCAGGTGGCCAGCGCGCGCGGCGGCATCGCCGACTTCGGCGATTCGATCCTTGCGCTGGATGTGCATGGGAACGGCAGCGGCTCGGCGCTGCTGCAGGTCCTGCGCAAGAGTCCCCTGCATGAAGCGCACGGCGAACTGCTGGATGGCGTTTCGCTCGGTGGCCGCGGCGAAGTGGCCCTGGCGCTCCACATCCCGCTGGAGGATCACCTGGGCGAGCCGAAGGTCGATGGACAGGTGGACCTGGCGCGCATGGACCTGCGCGATGCGAACTGGGGGCTGGATTTCGAGGGCGCGAGCGGGCGGGTGCGGTTTTCCGACCGCGGATTCCTTGCCGATGAGCTGAGCGTCGGGTTCGGCGGGACGCTGGGCGCGCTCAGCATCGCCGTGGGCGACTACACCTCGCAGCCCGAACACCTCGCTGAAGCCAGCCTGCGCGGGCATTTCCCGGCGGCGCGGCTGGTCCAATCCAATGCGCGCAGCCGCTGGCTGACGCCGTGGCTGGGCGGCGAGTCCGACTGGACCCTGCAACTGACCGTGCCCGAGCCGGACGGCGCTGTCCGCGCCGCGCCCCAGCTGCGGGTGCGCTCGGATCTGGCGGGCGTGTCGATCCACCTTCCGGCCCCGCTGCGCAAGGATGCCGCCGACCGGATGCCGCTGGATCTGGACCTGACCCTGCAAGAGCCGGACGTCGGCATCGACCTGCGCCTGGGCGGACTGCTGCGCCTGCACGGGCGTTCGGGCGTCGATGGCTTCAGCGGCACCGCGCTGTTCGGCGACGTCGTGGACGCCGCGCCGCCGCCGCGCGGCCTGCACGTCGCCGGGCAGATCCCGGTGCTCGATGCCGCGGCCTGGGGCGGCGTCGCCGCGGGGTTGGGGGATGGCGAAGCGGCGCTGCACCTGGCCTCGGCGGACTTGTTCATCGGCGAACTGAACCTTTTTGGCCGGCCGTTCCGCGAAACCCGCGTCACGATGCAGCGCGATGCGGAGCGATTCACCTTCGGCTTTGCCGGCGATGCGCTGGCGGGTGAGCTGTCGGTGCCGCTCGATGGGCTTGCCCAGAAGGGCATCACCGCGCGCCTTGATCGCCTGCACTGGCCGGAGACGGATGCGGCGGACGCCGGGCAGGATGCGGCGACAACGCAGGTGCTTTCCGCGCCCGGCCTGATCCCGCCGATTCACCTGGAGTCGGCCGATACCCGGTTTTCCGGCGCGCACCTGGGCAACGTCTGGCTGGAGACCTGGCCTACCGCCACGGGCCTGCACGTCGAGCGGTTCGATGCCCACTCGGCGGCGCTCGATCTCAAGGCCAAGGGCGATTGGCAGGTGGTGGAAGGGCGCGAATCAACCGCGCTGGCGCTGGATTTTTCCTCGCGCGATGCCGGCGCGATGCTGGAGGCGCTGGGCTTCTCGCGCCTGATCGAAAGCAGCGGCACCCACGGACGCCTGATGCTGGCGTGGCCCGGTGCCCCCGGCGCGTTCGATTGGGCGGTGGCCGATGGCAGGCTCGATGTCAGCGTCGGGCAGGGGCGCGTGCTGGAAGTGGAGCCGGGTGCCGGCCGCCTGTTCGGCCTGCTCAGCCTGACCGAAATCCCGCGCCGGCTGAGCCTTGATTTCAGCGATTTCCTGAAGTCCGGGTTCGCGTTCAACCAGATGGCCGGCAGCTTCCGCATCGAGCGCGGCGACGCCTTCACCGACGACTTCCGGATCAATGCGCCCTCCGCGGAAATCCGCCTGCGCGGGCGCACCGGCCTCAAGGCGCGCGACTACGACCAGACCCTGGAGGTGCTGCCCAAGGCCGGCAGCGTGCTGCCGGCGATCGGCGCGATTGCCGCGGGTCCGGCCGGTGCGGCGGTCGGCGCGGTGGCCCAGGCCGTGCTGCGCCAGCCACTCAAGGACATGACGCGCACGGTGTATCGCGTCACCGGAGCGTGGGATGCGCCGACGATCGAGGCGGAAGCGGCTGCGCCGCGCGACCCCTCACCCTGACGATCGCTGCCCGGCGCGTTCGGCGGCGGCAGCAGCCGGCAGATGGGTTTTCCACAGGCCCTCAGCGCAGCAGCGCCAGGGTCTCCAGCACCGATTCGCCGTAGCGCTCCAGCTTGGCCACGCCGACCCCGGAGACGGTCGCCAGTTCGTCCAGCTCGTTCGGATCGGCCTCGGCGATGCCGCGCAAGGTGGCGTTGCCGAAGATCATGTAGGCCGGCAGGTTCTGTTCGCGCGCCAGCGCCGTGCGCAGCTCGCGCAGTGCCTCGAAGCGCAGCCGCGCCGCGTCACTGAGGGCAATCTCCTCCGTGGCCGCGCCGCGCCCGCGCTCGGACCTGCCGCGCCGGCGCGCCGCCGGCGCGTCGCGGCGCAGGGTCAGGTGGCCTTCACCGCGCAGCAGCGGGCGCGCGGCTTCGGTCAGGCGCAGCGCGCCGAAGCGGGTGTGATCGATGTCGAGCAGCCCGGCGGTGACCAGCTGGCGGAATACACCGCGCCAGGCGATGGCCTCCAGCTCGGCACCGATGCCGAAGGTGCTGAGCGTATCGTGCCCGTGCTGGAGAACCTTCTCGGTGCGGGTGCCGCGCAGCACGTCGATCAGGTGCCCCGCGCCAAAGCGCTGGCCGCAGCGCCACACGCAGGAGAGCGCCTTGCGCGCCGCCTGCGTGCCGTCCCAGGTGGGCGGCGGTTCCAGGCAGTTGTCGCAGTTGCCGCAGGGGTCCGGGTAGGTCTCGCCGAAGCTGGCGAGCAGCGTCTGGCGGCGGCAGCGGATGGTTTCGGCATAGCCCAGCAGCACGTTGAGCTTGTGCCGCTCCAGGCGCTTGCGCGATTCATCCGCCTCGCCCGCCTCGATCATCTGCGAGAGCGTGGCGACATCGCCCATGCCCCAGCACATCCAGGCCTCGGCCGGGTCACCATCGCGCCCGGCGCGGCCGGTTTCCTGATAGTAGCCCTCGATGGATTTGGGCAGGTCGACATGCGCCACGAAGCGCACGTCGGGCTTGTCGATGCCCATGCCGAAAGCGATCGTGGCGCACATCACGATGCCTTCCTCGCGGATGAAGCGGCGCTGGTTTTCGGCGCGCGCCGCGGTCGCCATGCCGGCGTGGTAGGGCAGGGCCGACACGCCGTGCCCGACGAGAAACTCGGCGGTGTCCTCGACCTTGCGCCGCGACAGGCAGTAGACGATGCCCGATTGCCCGGCGCGCATGGCGAGGAAATCGAGCAGCTGCTTCTTGCCGTTGGCCTTCTGTTCCACCCGATAGCGGATGTTGGGGCGGTCGAAGGAACTGACGAACCAGCGCGCCTCGTCCAGCGCCAGGCGCTCGGCGATTTCCGCGCGCGTGGGCGCATCGGCGGTGGCGGTGAGCGCGATGCGCGGCACCCTCGGCCAGCGCTGGTGCAGCACGTCGAGCTGGCGGTACTCGGGCCGGAAGTCGTGGCCCCACTGCGAAACGCAGTGGGCCTCGTCGATGGCGAACAGCGCGATCGGCAGCGCGTCGATTCGATCCATGAAGCGTTCGGTGAGGAAGCGTTCGGGCGAGACGTACACCAGATCCAGCGCGCCGGCGGCGAGCGCGCGTTCGGTGTCGAGCGCCTCGCGCGCCTCCAGCGAGGAATCCAGGCGCGCCGCGCGCACGCCGAGCTGGCGCAGCGCGTCGACCTGGTCCTGCATCAGCGCGATCAGCGGCGAAATCACGATGCCCGTCCCCTCGCGCAGCAGGGCAGGAAGCTGATAGCACAGCGACTTTCCGCCGCCGGTCGGCATCAGCACCAGGGCGTCGCGGCCGGCGACCAGGTGATCGATGATCGCCGCCTGCTCGCCGCGAAAGCTGTCGTAGCCGAAGACGCGCTTCAGCAGTTCAAGAGGTGTCTCGGGCATCGGCTCAGGATAGCCGATGCGCCGCGCCGCTCAGCACACGCCCTGCGCCAGCATCGCGTCGGCCACCTTCACGAAGCCGGCGACGTTGGCCCCCTGCACATAGTTGATGCTGCGGTCCGCGCGGGTGCCGTGGCGCACGCACAGCGCGTGGATCTCCATCATGATCGCGTGCAGCCGCGCGTCGACTTCGGCGTGCGTCCACGACAGGCGCAGCGCGTTCTGGCTCATTTCCAGCCCTGACGTGGCTACACCGCCGGCGTTGGACGCCTTGCCCGGTGCGTAGAGGATGCCGGCCTGCTGGAACACCTCGACCGCCTCCAGCGTGCTGGGCATGTTCGCGCCCTCGGCCACGCAGACCGCGCCGTTGTGCACCAGGGTGCGCGCATCGTTTCCGTCCAGCTCGTTCTGGGTGGCGCAGGGCAGCGCGATCTCGGCCGGGATGTGCCAGGGGCTGCGGCCTTCGAGGTACTCGAAGCGCGCGTCGCCGGCCAGCTCCGACAGCCGCCCGCGTCGCACGTTCTTCAATGTACACACCTCGGCCAGTGCGTCCTCGTCGAAGCCATCCCTGGCGTACAGCGTGCCGCCCGAATCCGAAAGCGTCAGCACCCTGCCGCCGCGCTCCATCGCCTTGATCGCGGCGAACTGCGCGACGTTGCCGGCCCCGGAAATCAGCACCCGCGCGCCGTGGGTCTCGCGCCGCGCGTAGTGCAGCATCTGCTCGACGAAGTAGATCAGGCCGAAGCCGGTGGCCTCCGGACGCATCAGGCTGCCGCCGTAGGCCAGCCCCTTGCCGGTGAAGACGCAGGCGGCCTGGTTGGAGAGCTTCTTCATCATGCCGGCCATGTAGCCCACTTCCCGCGCGCCCACGCCGATGTCGCCGGCCGGCACGTCGGTATCCGCGCCGATGTGGCGATACAGCTCGAACATCAGCGCCTGGCAAAAGCGCATCACCTCGGTTTCGCTCTTGCCCTTGGGGTCGAAGTCCGAGCCGCCCTTGGCACCGCCCATCGGCAGCGTGGTCAGCGCGTTCTTGAAGGTCTGCTCGAAGGCGAGGAACTTGAGGATCGACGCGTTCACCGAGGGGTGGAAGCGCATACCGCCCTTGCAGGGGCCGATGGCGGCGCTGTGCTGCACCCGCCAGGCGCGATTGACGCGGGTCTGGCCGCGATCGTCGAGCCAGGCCACCCGGAACTGCAGGAGGCGCTCGGGTTCCACCAGCCGCTCCAGCAGGCCCTGACGGCGGTACTGCGGATTCTGATCGAGGAACGGCCACAGGCTTTCCATGACTTCACGCACCGCCTGCTGGAACTCGGGCTGGTGCGGGTCGCGGCGCGCGACGGTATCGAGAAAGGACGACAGCGTGCAGTCGTTCATGGCGACGGTTCCCCGGAATCTGGCGATATTGCACCGCAACAATCTGGAGTGTAAGCACAAAAAAGGCCGGGAACGCAATTCCCGGCCTTCGCGTGTGCGAACCGCTGCGCATCATTCCAGCAGCGAGCGCAACATCCAGGCGGCCTTTTCATGCGCCTGCAGGCGCTGGGTGAGAAGGTCCACGGTGGGCTCGTCGCCGGCCTGCGAGGCGGTGGCGAGCACCTTGCGCGCGGTGCGGCACACCGCTTCGTTGCCCGCCACCAGCTGCCTGACCATCTCCTTCCAGTCCGGCACCTCGCCTTCGCGGCCGGGCTCTTCGGCGATGGACGTGAGCTTCACGAACTCGCCATAGGAACCAGGCGCGGGGAAACCGATGGCGCGGATGCGTTCGGCGATCTCGTCCAGCGCCGCCCACTGCTCGGTGTACTGGGTCTCGAACATGACGTGCAGCGAGTTGAACATCGGCCCGGTCACGTTCCAGTGGAAGCTGTGGGTCTTGAGATAAAGCGTGTAGGCGTCGGCGAGGAAGTGCGAGAGGCCATCGGCAATTGCCTTGCGGTCCGCAGACTTGATCCCGATATCGATTTTCATGTCGAACTCCTTGCGTGGTGAATGATGGCGGTTACCCTACGCCGCTTTTCCGGGAGCAGGAAGTTGATTCTCCCGCAGACTTCAATAGATGGGGGCTATGGCCGCTGACATCAACCCGAGCGTGGCGCGCGGCCGCGCGCCCGATGCGCTGTCGCACGCACTCAGCCGCGACCGCGGGCGGCTGCTGCGCCTGCGCGGGCGCGTGCGTGCGCAGGCGCAGGATGCCGCATTGCGCGCCGAGTACGAGGCCGCGCTGGCCGCATCCGTCGCCGCCTGCGAAGCGCGCCGCGCGCGGCTGCCCGTGCCCACTTTCGATGAGACCCTGCCGGTGGCGCGCGAGGCCGCGCGCATCGTCGAACTGATCGAGCGCCATCAGGTGATCGTGGTGGCCGGTGAAACCGGCTCGGGCAAGACGACGCAGCTGCCCAAGATGTGCCTGGCCGCCGGGCGCGGTGCGGCGGGCCTGATCGGCTGCACCCAGCCGCGCCGGATCGCCGCGCGCGCGGTGGCCCATCGTGTCGCACAGGAGCTGCAGGTGGAGCTGGGCGGCGCGGTGGGCTACCAGGTGCGCTTCACCGAGCGCACCTCGGAGTCCGGCTGCATCAAGTTCATGACCGACGGCATCCTGCTGGCCGAGATCCAGTCCGACCGCTACCTCTCCGCTTACGACACGATCATCGTCGACGAGGCGCACGAGCGCAGCCTCAACATCGACTTCCTGCTGGGGTACCTGAAGACGCTGCTGAAGAAGCGCCCGGACCTCAAGCTCATCGTCACCTCGGCCACGATCGACACCGAGCGCTTCTCCCGCCACTTCGACAATGCGCCGGTGGTGGCGATCGAGGGGCGCAGCTATCCGGTGGAGATGCGCTATCGGCCGCTGGATGGGGGAGAGCACGCGGATGACTCCACTCACCCATCGCGGATGGGAGAACGAGCGAAGACTCGTGTCCCGTCGCGGATGGGGGACCAGGGCATGGGCGTTCTCGACGCCCTCGTGCGCGCGGCGGACGAAGCCACGCGCGAGGATCCGATGGGCGACATCCTCGTGTTCCTGCCCGGCGAGCGCGAGATCCGCGATGCGCACCAGGCGCTGGAGCGGCGCAAGTACCGTGAAACCGAAGTGCTGCCGCTGTATGCGCGGCTCTCCGCGCGCGATCAGGACCGCATCTTCTCGCCCGGCCCGAAGCGCCGCATCGTGCTGGCGACCAACGTCGCGGAAACCTCGCTCACCGTGCCGCGCATCCGCTACGTGATCGATCCGGGCTTCGCGCGGGTCAAGCGCTACAGCCCGCGCGGCAAGCTCGAGCGCCTGCACGTCGAGCCGATCAGCCAGGCCAGCGCCAACCAGCGCGCCGGTCGCTGCGGGCGCGTGGCTGCGGGGGTGTGCTTCCGGCTCTATTCGCAGGAGGATTTCGACGCCCGCCCGCGCTACACCGATCCGGAAATCCTGCGCGCCTCGCTCGCCGGGGTGATCCTGCGGATGCTCTCGCTTGGCCTCGGGCGGCTGGAGGAGTTTCCCTTCCTCGAAGCCCCCGATCCGCGCGCCGTCGCCGATGGCTGGCAGCAATTGCAGGAACTGGGCGCGGTTGATCGCGAGCGTCATCTCACCGACATCGGCCGCACCATGGCGCGCTGGCCGGTGGACGTGGCGCTTTCGCGCATGCTGATCGCCGCGCGCGGCCACGGCGTGCTGCGCCAGGTGCTCGCCATTGCCGCCTTTCTCGGCATCCAGGATCCGCGCGAACGCCCCGCCGACCAGCGCCAGGCCGCCGACCAGGCGCACGCCGAATTCGCCGACCCGCACTCGGAGTTCGTCGGCATCCTCAAGCTCTGGGACGCCTACCGCCAGGCCCACGAGGACTTGAGCCAGTCGAAGCTGCGCGACTGGTGCGAAAAGCACTTCCTCGGCTTCCTGCGCATGCGCGAGTGGCGCGAGCTGCACCGGCAGCTGGTGCTGCTGTGCCAGGAGCTGGGTTGGGCGCTGGAAGAGCGCGTCGGGGACATCGCTCCGACCTACGAGAATCCCGCCGCAGGTCGGCCCTGCGCGGCCGACGGCAAGCCCCGGCGCGTCGGGGACGTAGCCCCGACCTACGAGAATCCCGCCGCAGGTCGGCCCTGCGCGGCCGACGGCACCTACACCCTTCTGCACCGTGCCCTGATCGCCGGCCTGCCTACCCATATCGGGCAGAAGAACGACAAGGGCATCTTCGAAGGCCCGCGCGGGCGGCGTTTCCAGGTGTTTCCCGGCTCGGCGCTGGCGCGCCAGCCGCCGCGCTGGCTGCTGTGTGCGACCTTGCTCGACACCCAGAAGGTCTGGGCGCTGACCTGCGCGCGGATCGAGCCGGACTGGGTCATCGCCGAACTTCCCCACCTGCTGGCGCGCCGCCACTTCGATCCGCACTGGGCCAGGTCGCAGGGGCGGGTGACGGGCTTCGAGCAGATCAGCCTGTTCGGCCTGGTGCTCGCGCCCAAGCGGCCGATCCATTACGGCGGGCTGTATCCGCTGGAGGCGCGCGACATCTTCATCCGGCAGGCGCTGGTGCCCGGCGAGATCGATACGCGCGCCGGCTTCGTCGCGCGCAACCTCGCCACCCTGGAAAAGGCGCGCGAGGAAGAAGCCAAGCTGCGCCGCGCCGGGCTGGTGGCCGACGAGGACTGGCAGGCGCGCTGGTACCTCGACCGCATCCCGGCCGACATCAACAGCGCCGCCGGGCTGGATGCCTGGTATCGAAAGCTGTCGGGAGAAGAACGGCGTCGGCTCGAATGGCCGCTGGCCGAACTCCTGCCGGGCGAGGGCAGCGATGCGGAGCGGTTCCCGAAGTACTTCCCGCTGGGCGATGCGCGTCTGGCGCTGCACTACCACTTCCTGCCCGGCGCCGAGGATGACGGCGTCACCCTCGACGTGCCGCTGCATCTGCTCAATGCGCTCGACCCGGCGCGGCTGGAGTGGCTGGTGCCGGGGCTGGTGGAGGAAAAGGCCACCGCGCTGATCCGCGGTTTGCCCAAGGCGCAGCGACGGAATTTCGTGCCCGCGCCGGATTTCGCCCGCGCCTTCGCGCAGGCCTGGCCCGCGCCTTCGGCCGACAGCCTGCGCGGCGAACTGGCGCGGTTCCTGGCCAAGGTCACCGGCGCGCCCATCGCCGCCACCGACTTCGATGAGGCGGCGCTGGAGCCGCACCTGCGCCTGCGGATTCGCCTGCTGGAAGGAAAGGAGCGCTTGCTGGCCGAATCGCGCGATCTCGACGAACTGCGCCAGCGTTTCGGCGACCGTGCGCGCGAAAGTTTCGCCGCGCGCGCCGGGCGCGACCTGGCCGACAGCGGCCTGACCGAATTTCCCGAAACGCCGGTGCCGCTGCAGGTGTCCGGCGAAGCCGGCGTACCGGCGTTTCCCGCACTGGTCGACGAGGGCGAGTCCGTCGCGCTGCGCGTATCCGCCCGCCGCGATGAAGCCGATGCGGCGCATCGGGACGGCGTGCGCCGCCTGCTGCACCTCGCCCTCGCGGATCGCGCGAAGCAGGCGCGCAAGCAGCTTCCCGTCTCGCCCAAGATCGGACTGCTGTACGCTGCCATCGAAACCCAGGAACGCCTGCGCGAGGATATCGTCACCGCCGCCCTGCGCGCCGTGGAAGGCGACGACCTCGGCGCGATCCGCGACCGCGCCGCCTTCGTGCAGCGCGCGGCCGAGGCCGGCAAGCGCCTCTTCGGCGAAGCCGTGCGCCGCCTGGAGCTGGCCGAATCCATCCTCCAGCGCGTGGCCGAACTGCGCCCGAAGCTCGAATCGCCGCTGATGGGCTGGGCCAAGGGCAACCTCGACGACCTGCGCGCCCAGCTCGACGGCCTGGTGCATCCTGGCTTCCTGCGCCACACGCCGCCCGACGCGCTCGCGCACTTCCCGCGCTATCTCGATGCCATGCTCCTGCGCGCGGAGCGCGCCCTGCGCGATCCGGCCAAAGACCAGGCGCGGATGCTGGAGCTGACGCCCTTCGTGCAGGCGCTCGACGCCGCGCGCGCCACCCCGGCCTTCGCCGATCCGCGCTGGCAGGCGCTGCGCTGGGAGCTGGAGGAACTGCGCGTCTCGCTCTTCGCCCAGGAACTCGGCACTGCCATCCCGGTCTCGGCCAAGCGACTGGCGCGACAGCTCGAGCTGCTGCGCGCAGGCGCGGCGCAGCCGTAGGGTGGGAAAAGCCCATTCCATTGGAACCGCCGAAGGCGATTCCATTCCGCCATCGTGCCGTCCCATTGCGCCTTGCCGCCAGGACCGGCGAAGCCTTCACCGTCGCACCCGCGCAGGCGCGCGAGCGTGGGCACAGGCGCGCCCCGGCGACTTCGGCCTGCGAAATTGCGGGGCGGGGCCTCCGGTGACGCGGCTCGCCGCGCCCGGTTTGCCGGTCACAGCCCCCAGCCGGCCGACCGTCGTCTTTCGGAAAAGTTCACGTTCCACTTGACATTCGTGGGCTACAATCAATCAGATGGACGCGCCTTGCGCGCGGCGCGGGTGTCTCCTGCGGTCAGCCCGACCGCATGTTCAAGGCGATGGAATGACGCAATTTTCGCAACGGCTGGACTCGGCCAATCAGTCAAGGAGTGACAGAGTGATGGATGCGATCTGCAATCCCGTGCGCAGCAGGAAGCGCTTCAAGACAAGCCTGCTCGCGCTCGCCGCCCTCGCGGCGGTTGGCATGAGTGGCTCGACCCTGGCCCAGGCGCTGGAGTTCGCGTCCATGGAGCCGCAAGCGCTCGCCGCAGTTCCCGGCGATCGCCTGTGCACCGCCGGATTCAATCCCGACTATGGCTGGTTCGACGTCGCCAGCATCGGTTTCGGCGTGCTGGAGTTCCCCGGCGCGCTGAGCCCGGGGAATTGCGTCAAGGCCACGCCGGCCGGGCTGGGGGTGCAGATGGGTGGCTTGACGCTGCCCTTGGCCGAGCAAGCCGTCTATGCCTTGGGCGTCAATCCGCCGACGCTGAGTCTTTCCCTGCTCGAACCGGCCCTGTGCGAGGACTATTACGCGGGGGCCGCAGGCTCGGGCAACTGGAAGCTTTCCGTTGGCGATGCCAACGGCGAGATCATGCATTTCAACACCGGGCTTGGCTCTGAAGCCATGCCCGGCGTCACGGCGCTGAACTACGTGCTGACCAGCGGCGCGCTGGTGCCGCAGCGCGTCGATGGCGGCGTCCAGTGGCTGCGCTGCCATGCCGGCCTGGCTCCCAATGCCTTTCCTCCCACCACCGGCCCCGGCACGGCAGGCTATCTCTTTGCCGACGGTCTCGAGCCGTCGATGGCGGATCTGCGGGTCGAATTGCTCGATGCGCAGGGCAACCCGATCGTTGGCGACGTGCTGCAGCAATCGACCACCGGCAACGTCACGTTCAAGCTGCGCGTGTCCAACAAGGGCACGGCGGCGGCAAACAACGTGCGCATCCGCGAGTTCGTGCCCACGGCGTCGACGCTGATGGGGCCGACGGTCAGCCGTATTTCGTGTTTTGACCACGGTGCCGGATCGGCCTGCAACAGCGGGTCCGGGTCTTCGAAGCTCGTCGAGAACATCGGCACGCTTGCCGCCGGCGCGCAGCGCGAGTACACCCTGACGCGCAAGTCGTCGAGCGTCGACACCAGCATCAACCAGTCCCTGGCGCTGATCCAGGTCGCGGCCTTCTCGGCCCCGGACAGCTCGCCCGACAGCAACCACGCCGACAACAGCCGCAGCCTGCGGATCGAGGTGGTGGACCAGGTGCAGGTGGCGCGTGCCGTGTCCACCAACAACACGCCCGGTGACGGAACGGGCGGATCGATCACGCGCGTTTCCGCCCCGGCCGGCTGTTCTGCGGAGGCGGGGACGGTAACCACGTGTCCGCCGGGCACGTCCGGGCTGGTGTACAGCGCCACAGCCAATTCGGGTTATACGTTCACCGGTTTCACCGGCTGCGCCGGTACCGCATCGGGTGTGAGCGAAACCGGCGGTACGCTCTCGACGACCTCGACGAGCTCTTGCACCTTGACGGCGAATTTCCAAGGTATGCCGACGGTTACGGCCAGTGTTGTCGGCAGCAACGGAACGATCTCGCCGCCCAGCCAGGTGATTCATTACAACCAGCCTGCGGAGCTGACGGTCGCCCCGAACACCGGTTACGCGGTCGATACGATCACGGGCTGCGGTGGTGTCACGCACGACAGCGGATTGATCTGGAAGACGGCGCCGGTGACGGGTAGTTGTGCGGTAGCTGTGACGTTCAAGGCAAAGACCTCCACCGTGACGGTCAACTCCGGCCCGAATGGCACGGTCACCTCCCAGAATCCGCTGCAAGTCACCTATCCGATGCAGCAGGCGGTATTCACCGCATTGCCCAATACGAGCCACCAGGCCGTGATCCTGCCAACGAGCACCTGCCAGACCAGCGGGCCGGTATCCAACCCGTTTGGCGCGGGGGTTATGTTACAGGCCGAGAATGTGCTGGATGATTGCCAGATCGACCTTGCTTTCAATCTCGTCCAGCACCAGGTGCACGTCGCCAGTGGAATCAATTACGGATACATCACACTGGATGACGACGGCATGGTCGAGGACGGACAGTTTGCAACGTTCACCCTCGAGCCTCAGACCGGCTACCACCTTGTGCCGGGAAGCGTGGAACAGTTGAGCTCTGCCGAGTGCGGAACCATTACGATGACCGGGAACACCGGCACGGCAGGGCCGATCACCAGCGGCGACTGCATACTTTCGGCGGAATTCGAGATCAACCAGTACTCCGTCACGGTGTCCGTTGCGGATCCCTCTGGCACGCATGGCACCATTGGCGCGCAAGGTGCGACCAATGGCGGCGTGAATCCGGTGATCGTAACTCCGGTTCCGCATGGCACCAGTGCAGAAGTCTGGACATTCCCCGAGACTGGCTACCACGCTGATTTCCCGGTGAACCAGAATTGTCAGTTCGCATATGCAGGCATCGCACCGGGTGGGATCATCAAGTACAAAGCAGCCTCTGTTACTGCTGACTGCAATTTGTCGGTGCAATTCTTGCCGGATTGAAGGAGCGTCGGAGCGATTGGGGACGCCATGGATTGGTGCGATCAGCCGCCGCAAGCCTTCTGAGGAATTGACCTGATCACCGTTCCACCGACGCCGGGGACTTCCCCGGCGTTGTCATTTGTAGTGCACTATCGACATGAACCCTCAAGCCCACCGCGTGGACACGCTGGCCGAATGGCTGCGCCTGCCGGCGCGGGCGCAGGCCGGGCTGGTCGAGCCCCTGCCGGCGCTGATCGCGGCGCGGGCGCTGCCCGCTGCGCAGGAAGCGGCGCTGGTGTACACGCTGCGGGTGCTGGAAACGCTCGGCGCCGATTCGGCCACGCTATCGGCTGCGGCGGCCTACCTGGCCCTTCCGGCCGAGGTGATTCCCGCCGGGGTGCCGGCCACCCTCATCGAGGGCCTGCACGAGGCGGAGAAGGTGTGGTCGATCTACGGCGAGCGCGGCGCGCGCACCGGCTCCGAGGGCCTGCGCCGGCTGCTGCTGGCGATCGTGCGCGACCTGCGCGTGGTGCTGATCCTGCTGGCGCGCCAGCTGGTGCGACTGCGCGACTTCAAGACCCTGCCTCCGGACGATCAGCGCCGCCTCGCCGAGCTCACCGCCGACATCCACGCGCCGCTGGCCAACCGCCTCGGGATCTGGCAGCTCAAGTGGGAGCTGGAGGACCTGATCTTCCGCATCCTGCAGCCGGAAACCTATCACCGCCTGGCCGCGCAGCTAGCGGAGAAAAGGGTCGACCGCGAGCGCTACATCGAGGAGACGATGACCGCGCTGCGCGAAGCGCTGGACGGCAGCGGCGTGCGCGCCGAGGTATCGGGACGGCCCAAGCACATCTTCAGCATCTGGAAGAAGATGCAGAAGAAGAAGCTCGCCTTCGACGACCTTTACGACCTGCGCGCGCTGCGGGTGCTGGTGGATGACCTGGGCGCCTGTTACACCGCGCTGGGCATCGTGCACAACCTGTGGCCGCCGATCACCAGCGAATTCGACGACTACATCGCCAACCCCAAGCCCAACGGCTATCGCTCCCTGCACACCGTGGTGCTGGGTCTGCAGGGCAAGGCGATCGAGGTGCAGATCCGCACCGTCGAGATGCACCGGCAGGCCGAACTGGGCGTGGCCGCGCACTGGCGCTACAAGGAGGGTGGCGCGGGCGACAGCGAATTCGAGCGCAAGATCGCCTGGATGCGCCAGCTGCTGGAAACCAGCCGCGAGGACGAGGGCGACGAGCCGCTGCTGGCCGGGCTTTCCACCGAGCTGGTGGAGGATCGCGTTTATGCGCTCACCCCGCAGGGCAAGGTGATCGACCTGCCGCAGGGCGCGACCGTGCTCGACTTCGCCTACCAGGTGCACACCGAAGTGGGGCACCGCTGCCGCGGCGCGAAGGTCAACGGACGCATCGTGCCGCTCAATCACCGTATCGCCAGCGGCGACCGCGTGGAAATCCTCACCGGCAAGGTCTCCGAGCCGCGGCGCGACTGGCTGGTGGCAGGCTCCGGCTTCCTCGCCAGCCCGCGCTCGCGCGAGAAGGTGCGCGGCTGGTTCAACCGCATGGACTTCGCGCGCAACGTGCAGGCCGGGCGCGAGCTGCTGGAAAAAGACCTCAAGCGCACCGGCCAGCACCAGCTCGACCTCGCCCAGGTGCTGCCGAAGCTGCGGCTGGCCAAGCTCGATGATCTCTACGTCGCGGTCGCGCTGGGCGACGTCAGCAGCGGCCAGGTCGCACGCGCCCTGCACGAGGTGACGCGAGCGGCCTCAGAGGTGCCGCACGATCCCTCGCTGACGGGGCTGGGCGGCGCGCTGGCCAAACCGCCGAAGCCGGCCAAGGGCTTCCTGATCGAAGGCGTCGGCAATCTTCTGGTGCAGCTGGCGCGCTGCTGCCAGCCGGTGGCGGGCGATCCGATTGCCGGCTACCTCACGCGCGGGCGCGGCGTTTCCGTGCACCGCAGGAACTGCCCCTCGCTGCGGTCGCTGGCCGCGCGCGCGCCCGAGCGCATCCTGCCGGTGGAATGGGGACGCGAAACCGGACAGAGCTACAGCGTCGATGTGCTGGTGCGCGCCTGGGACCGCAAGTGGCTGCTCAAGGATCTGACCACCGTGATCGGTTCGAGCAACGTCCATATCCTCGGCGTGACCACGCGCGTGGACGAAGGCAGCGGTCGGGCCGAGATTCGCCTGACCCTCAAGGTCGCGGACTTCGAACAGCTCGGCCAGCTGCTGGCGAAGATCGAGGCGGTGCCGGCGGTGCTGGAGGCGCGGCGCACGCAGTAAGCGAAAGAAAGCCGTCGGGGACGTAGCCCCGACCTACGCACCTCCGTAGGTCGGCCCTGCGTGGCCGACGTGGCCAGCGCGGAAAGGAAGCAGTCGGGGACGTAGCCCCGACCTACGAACCGCCATCCGTAGGTTGGCCCTGCGTGGCCGACGTTGCGGGGTATCGAACACCCGTCCGGGCTACGTCCCCGACGAAGATTCTTCGGGTGCGACGGGAGCCCTGCGGACAGGCGAGGATTTCCGCCCTCACGCCTGCGCGGCGCGGGCCTTGATGACTTCCAGCAGCGCCGCCAGGCCGTTGCTGCGGGTGGGCGAGAGGTGCTTGGCGAGGCCGATGGCGGCGATGTAGTCGGGCGTGGTGTCGAGGATTTCCCGGGCGCTGCGGCCCGAATAGACCCGCAGCGCGAGGAAGATGAGGCCCGAGACGATGGCCGAGTCGCTGACGGCATGGAACACCAGCCGCTGCGCGTCGCCTTCCGGCACGATCCACACCATCGACTGGCAGCCGTGCAGGCGGTGCTCTTCGGTTTTCCAGGCATCCGGGAACTCCGGCAGCTTGCGACCGAGGTCGATCAGGTACTGGTAGCGTTCGGTCCAGTCGGAGAAGAAGCCGAACTCCTCGATGATCGCGGCTTGCGCCTCGGCGGCGCTGGGTTCGAGTGGGAATACGGTGTCGGTCATGGGGTTGCCGGATGCGGCGTCATTCCGGCTTGCGCTGGAATGACGGGAGTTCGGATGCGTCACGCGCGCTTCCAGCGCACGCCCTGCGGGGTGTCTTCCAGGATGATGCCTTCGCCGGCGAGCTGGTCGCGGATCGCATCGGCACGGGCGAAGTCGCGCGCCTTCTTGGCGGCGCTGCGCTCGTCCACCAGCGCCTGGATGCGGGCGTCGTCCGCATCGTCCGCGCCGCGCGCAAACCAGGCCGCGGGTGATTGCTGCAGCAGCCCCAGCGCGCGTCCGGCACCCAGCAGGGCGCGCTTGGCGGCCGCGCGCGCCTCGCGGCCTTCGGCCTTGCGCGCGGCGGAGGCCAGGCTGGCCAGTTCGGCCAGCGCCGCCGGGGTGTTGATGTCATCGTCCAGCGCCGCTTCGATCGCGGCAGGGATATCGGCATCGCCGGCGCTCGCCTCGATGTCGTGCAGGTCGCGCAGGGTGCCGTAGAGCCGATCCAGCGTGCGCACGGATTGCTCGATCAACGCATCGGACCAGTCCAGCGGCTGGCGGTAATGGGCCGAAAGCAGGGCGTAGCGCAGCGCTTCGGCGGGATGGCGCTCCAGCAGATCGTTGACGCGGCTGACGTTGCCGACCGATTTCGACATCTTGGCCCCGTCGAACATCAGCATGCCGTTGTGCAGCCAGTAGCGCGCGAACACCTTGCCGCCGTGCGCGCAGGTGCTCTGCGCGATCTCGTTCTCGTGGTGCGGAAACTGCAGGTCGATGCCGCCGGCGTGGATGTCGATGGTCTCGCCCAGGTGCGCCGCGCTCATCGCCGAGCATTCGATGTGCCAGCCCGGACGGCCGCGGCCCCAGGGCGATTCCCAGCCGGGGAGATCGTCGCTGGAGGGCTTCCACAGCACGAAGTCGCCGGCGTCGCGCTTGTACGGGGCCACTTCGATGCGCGCGCCGGCCAGCATCTCGTCGCGGTCGCGGCGCGAGAGTGCGCCGTAGGCCGGAAAGCTCGCCACCGAGAACAGGACGTGGCCTTCGGCCGCGTAGGCGTGGCCGCTGTCGATCAGGCGCTGGATCATCGCGATCATCTGCGCGATGTGCGCGGTCGCGTGCGGCTCCACGTCCGGCGCGGCCACGCCCAGCATCCCCATGTGCTCGCGGTAGGCCTCGGTGAAGCGGGAAGCGATGTCGCCGATGGGAACGCCGGCCTCGCGCGCGGCGGCATTGATCTTGTCGTCCACGTCGGTGATATTGCGCGCGTAGACCACCTGGCCGTAGCGTCGGCGCAGCAGCTCGGCCAGCACGCCGAACACCACCGCGGGGCGCGCGTTGCCGATGTGCACGAAGTTGTAGACCGTCGGCCCGCACAGGTACATGGTCACGCGGGAGGGATCGAGCGGCGTGAATGCCTCGAGTCGTCGGCTGAGGCTGTTGTGCAGGTGAAGGCTCATGGGTCGCGTCGTTCGGAAGGCAAGTCCGCCATTCTAATCGCGACGACGCGATGCTGCCGACGCGGCACGCGCAGGCTGGCAAGGCGCGGTTCGCGCCGTCAGGGAATTGTTAAAGGCGGGATTCAGCCGTCCGGTGCTTGAATCATGCCATTCATTCCGAGCCTGCTGCCGGAGCGCGCGTGGCGCGGAATGGAGGAAGGCCGTCGCGCTGCGGCGGTATCGGGTCATGGAGGATGCGATGAAGTGGAATCCTGCTCTCGTACTTGCGGCCGCGCTTGCCCCCGCAGGTGCCGCGTGCGCGCAGGGCGTGGCCTATGTCGATGTACCGGTGCAGGGGCGCGAAAACGTCAGCTATGCCTATGCCGACGTGCTGCGCGCCATCCCGACCTACGAGATCAACCGGATCGTCGAGCCGGTAGTGCAGTGCGGCGAGGAAACGCTGGACGCCTCCGCCCGGACCAATGCGGGTGATGGCCTGGCACCGAACGGCCCCGCGCAGAAGGCCGCGGCCGATGCGTCCGGCCCGGGCAAAGGCACCGGCACCGAGGCCGCGGCACCGCCCTGCCGCACCGTGATGGTCGAGCGCGAGGAGCGCCGCATCAGCGGCTACGACGTGGAATACCGCTACAAGGGCGAGCTGTACCTGTCGCGCATGGACGTGGACCCGGGCAACAAGCTGCGCATCCGCGTCACCGTCGCGCCGGCGGACTGATGTTTTGCTGCCTTGCAGCATGAGTGCCGTCGTGCGACACTCCGCCGCCATGAACCGCGCGATTTCCTCCGCCGACGTCGTCACCACCGCCCGCATGGCGGCGGGCATGACCTCGCGCGCGCGCCGACCGTTGCCGCCACCGTAGGGCTGGGCAGCGGCGGGGTTCCGCCATTCCGATTCGCAAAGGAAAGCCTGGCCTCCCGCCGGGCTTTTTTCGTTTTCCGCCGCCGTCCGTACCGCGTCCCGCACAGGATTTCCCCCGCATGAGCCCGACCGCCTCCCCGATCCGCCACTTCCTCAACACCCAGGACTGGTCGCGCGCCGACCTCGACGTGCTGCTGGCCGAGGCCGCGCGCTGCAAGCGCGAAAAGCCGGGCGACGCGCTCAAGGGCAAATCCATCGCGCTGGTGTTCTTCAATCCTTCGATGCGTACCCGCACCAGCTTCGAGCTCGGTGCCTTCCAGCTCGGCGGCCATGCCGTCGTGCTGCAGCCGGGCAAGGACGCCTGGCCGATCGAGTTCGACCTCGGCACGGTGATGGACGGCGACACCGAGGAGCACATCGCGGAAGTGGCGCGGGTTCTGGCGCGCTACGTGGACCTGATCGGCGTGCGCGCCTTCCCGAAGTTCGTCGACTGGCAGATCGATCGGCAGGACCGCGTGCTCAAGGCGTTCGCGAAGTATTCGACGGTGCCGGTCATCAACATGGAAACCATCACCCACCCCTGCCAGGAGCTGGCGCACGCGCTGGCGCTGCGCGAGCACTTCGGCACGGAGGATCTTCGCGGCAAAAAGTACGTGCTGACCTGGACCTACCATCCGAAACCGCTCAACACTGCGGTGGCGAACTCCGCGCTCACCATCGCCACGCGCCTCGGGATGAACGTGACCCTGCTGTGCCCGACGCCCGAGTACGTGCTGGACGAGCGCTACATGGGCTGGGCGCGCGACAACGTGGCCGAGTCCGGCGGCTCGCTCACCGTCAGCCACGATATCGAATCGGCCTATGCCGGTGCCGACGTGGTCTATGCCAAGAGCTGGGGCGCGCTGCCTTACTTCGGCAACTGGGGCCCGGAAAAACCCATCCGCGACCAGTACCGGCACTTCATCGTGGACGAGGCCAAGATGGCCCTCACCAACAGCGCCGTCTTCAGCCACTGCCTGCCGCTGCGCCGCAACGTCAAAGCCACCGACGCGGTGATGGACTCCCCGCGCTGCATCGCCATCGAGGAAGCCGAGAACCGGCTGCATGTGCAGAAGGCCGTGATGGCGGCCCTGGTGGGCCGCCATCACGGCCGGGATTTGTGATTGGGGATTCGGGATTTGCAAGAGCGCTTCGATCCACGACCTCGCCAGCTTTTGACTTAGCCATTTCCAGAGAACCCTCATGTCGCCACAGCCCGCTTCAACGAATCCCGAATCCCGAATCCCGAATCCCGCCTCCGCTGAAGGCCAGGACATCGTTCTTGCTTTCAGCGGAGGCCTGGACACCAGCTTCTGCGTGCCCTGGCTCAAGGAGCGCGGCTGGCGGGTGCATACGGTGTTTGCCGACACCGGCGGGGTGGATGCCGCCGAGCGCGCCTTCATCGAGCAGCGCGCCGCCGAGCTGGGCGTGGCGAGCCATCTCAGCGTCGATGGCGGGGCGGCGCTCTGGGAAGATTTCGTCAGGCCCTTCGTGTGGGCCGGGCAGGGGTATCAGGGCCAGTATCCGCTGCTGGTATCGGATCGCTACCTGATCGTCGATGCCGCGCTCAGGCGCGCCGCCGAGCTGGGCACCAACGCCATCGCGCACGGCTGCACCGGCATGGGCAACGACCAGGTGCGCTTCGATCTGGCGGTGAAGGCGCAGGGCAGCTACCGGATCGTCGCGCCGATCCGCGAAATCCAGAAGGAGCACACCCAGACCCGCGCCTACGAGCAGGCCTACCTGGAAGAACGCGGCTTTGGCGTGCGCGCCAAGCAGCAGCAGTACACGATCAACGAAAACCTCCTGGGCGTGACGCTCTCGGGCGGCGAGATCGACCGCTGGGAAGCGCCCGGCGACGGCGCGCGCGGCTGGTGCGCGCCGCGCGAGGCGTGGCCCGCGGAACCGCTGCGCGTCGCGCTGCGCTTTGTCGAAGGCGAGGCCGTGGCGCTGGATGGTGAAATCCTGCCGGGTGCGGAGATTCTGGCGCGGCTCAACGCGCAGTTCGCGCGCTACGGCGTCGGGCGCGGCATGTACACCGGCGACACCACCATCGGCCTCAAGGGCCGCATCGTGTACGAGGCTCCCGGCCTCACCGCGCTGCTGGCCGCGCACCGCGCGCTGGAAGAAGCGGTGCTGAGCAAGCAGCAGAACCGCTTCAAGCCGGACGTGGCGCGGCGCTGGGTGGAGCTGGTGTACGAGGGCTTCTTCCACGACCCGCTGAAGGCCGATCTGGAAGCCTTCCTCAAGTCCTCGCAGGCCAAGGTGAATGGCGAGGTGGTGCTGGAAACCCACGGCGGCGTGGTGAACGCGGTCGCGTTGCGCTCGCCGCATATCCTGCAGTCCAAGGGTGCGACCTATGCCCAGAGCGCCGACTGGGGCGTGGAGGAGGCCGAGGGCTTCATCAAACTGTTCGGCATGAGCTCCACGCTGTGGGCCGAGGTGAACCGGTGAGCGCGGGAACAGCTTTCCGTCGGGGACGTAGCCCCGACCTACGGCGCATCCGCCGCGCCGTTTGCGCAGGTCGGCCCTGCGCGGCCGACGTTGGCTACGCGGCCGACGTGGGTGATCGGGATGATGGTGCATTCCGTCGGGGACGTAGCCCCGACCTACGGCGCATCCGCCGTGCCGTTTGCGCAGGTCGGCCCTGCGCGGCTGACGTTGAACCACACGCGCGAAATTGCACATGACCACATTGTTGGAAGCGACGCTCGATCACCTCGGGAAGCTGGTGTCCTTCGACACCCGCAATCCGCCGCGCGCGATTTCTGCACGGGGCGGGATCTTCGACTACCTGCGCGCGCACCTGCCCGGCTTCACGGTCGAGGTGGTCGACCACGGTGCCGGCGCGGTGAGCCTGTACGCGGTGCGCGGTGCGCCGAAGCTGCTGTTCAACGTGCACCTGGATACCGTCCCCGATTCGCCCGCCTGGAGCGCCGATCCGCTGGTGATGCGCCGGCTCGACGACCGCGTGGTCGGGCTCGGGGTGTGCGACATCAAGGGCGCGGCGGCGGCGCTGCTGGCGGCGGCCAGCGCCACGCAGGGCGACGCGGCGTTTCTTTTTTCCAGCGACGAGGAGGCCAACGATCCGCGCTGCATCGACGCTTTCCTCGCGCGGAAGATTCCGTACGCCGCCGTGCTGGTGGCCGAGCCGACGCGGGCGCGCGCGGTGCTCGCCCATCGCGGCATCAGCGCGGTGTCGATGCGCTTTGCCGGCCGCGCCGGCCACGCCTCGGCGCGCCTCGCGCCCAGCGACAGCGCGCTGCACCAGGCGGTCGAATGGGGCCATCGCGCGCTGGCGCTGGTGGCGCAGATGGAAAACGAAACCTTCGGCGGGCTTTCGGGCCTGCGCTTCAACATCGGCCGCATCGAGGGCGGCATCAAGGCCAACGTGATCGCGCCGCAGGCGGATCTGCGTTTCGGCTTTCGCCCGCTGCCCTCGATGGACATGGACGATCTGCTCGCGCGGTTCCGCGCGCTGGCCGAGCCTGCGCCGGTGCTGTTCGACGAAACCTTCCGCGGCCCGAGCCTGCCGTCGGGCGATCCGGCGCAGGCCGAGGCGCAGCGTCTGCGTGCCGAATCCATCGCGCGCGGGCTGGATCTCGAAATTGGCGAGGCGGTGGACTTCTGGACCGAAGCCTCGCTCTTTTCCGCCGCCGGTTACACCACCTTCGTTTACGGCCCCGGCGACATCGCCCAGGCGCACGCCGCCGACGAGTGGGTGGCGCTGGACCAGCTCCGGCGCTATGCCGATTCCCTTCTCCGCATCCTCGGAAACTGATCCGTGACCCCGATCCTCAAGCCGGACGCCGTGCACGACCCGCAGACCCGCCAGACCATCGTGCGGCTGCTTTCCAGCATGGCCAGCCCCAAGGAAATCAGCCAGTACCTCAAACGCTTCTCGCAGCTCGACGCGGCGCGCTTCGCGGTGGTGAAGGTGGGCGGCGCGGTGCTGCGCGACGACCTCGATGCGCTGGTGTCCTCGCTCGCCTTCCTGCAGGACGTCGGCCTGACGCCCATCGTCATCCACGGTGCCGGCCCGCAGCTCGACGCCGAGCTGTCCGCCGCCGGCATCGAGAAGCAGACCATCGACGGCCTGCGCGTCACCTCGTCGCAGGCGCTGGCGATCGTGCGGCGCGTCTTCCACGCCCAGAACCTCATGCTGGTCGAAGCCCTGCAGCGCGCCGATGCGCGCGCCACCAGCATCGTCTCGGGCGTGTTCGAGGCCGACTACAAGGATCAGGCGCGCTATGGCCTGGTGGGCGAGGTCCGGCGGGTGGAGCGCGCGCTGATCGAAGCCAGCCTGCAGTCGGGTTCGATCCCGGTCATCGCCTCGCTGGGCGAAACCGCAGGCGGGCAGATCCTCAACGTCAACGCGGATTTCGCCGCCAACGCGCTGGTGCGCGAACTGCAGCCCTACAAGATCGTGTTCCTCACCGGCACCGGCGGGCTGCTGGATGCGAGCGGCAGGATCATCGATTCGATCAACCTCTCCACCCAGTACAACCAGCTCATGTCCGAGCCGTGGATCGATGGCGGGATGCGGGTGAAGATCCAGCAGATCAAGGATCTCCTCGACGGCCTGCCGCAGGCGTCCTCGGTGTCGATCACCCAGCCGGCGGAGCTGGCCAAGGAGCTGTTCACCCACAAAGGCTCGGGCACGCTGGTGCGTCGCGGCGAACGGGTGCTGACGGCAGACCGCTGGGACGAGCTCGATCTGGTGCGC
This sequence comes from Denitratimonas tolerans, assembly GCF_037203605.1. Taxonomy (NCBI): domain Bacteria; kingdom Pseudomonadati; phylum Pseudomonadota; class Gammaproteobacteria; order Lysobacterales; family Lysobacteraceae; genus Denitratimonas; species Denitratimonas tolerans. The sequence goes on along the minus strand of NZ_JBBDHC010000017.1, from coordinate 29,967 downwards.
CTGCGCGAGCTGATCGAATCGGCCTTCGGGCGACGTCTGGTGGCCGACTACTTCGAGCGCACCGCACTGCATCGGGCCTACGTCAGCGAGAACTACCGCGCCGCGGTGCTCCTCACCCGGGAATCGGCGGGCACCTATCTCGACAAGTTCGCCGTGCTCGACGAGGCCCAGGGCGAAGGGCTGGGGCGCGCGGTATGGCAGGTGATGCGCGACGAGAACCCGCGCCTGTTCTGGCGCTCGCGCCACGGCAATCCGGTCAACCCGTTCTACTACGCCGAGTCCGATGGCTGCATCAAGCGCGAAAAGTGGAAGGTGTTCTGGTATGGCCCGGCCGAATTCCCCCTGATCGAACGCTACGTCGCCCTGTGCGCGCAGCGCCCCGCCACGCTGGAGGAGTCGGCATGAAGAAGACCGTGGGCATCATCGGCGCGCGCGGCCATACCGGTGCCGAGCTGATCCGCCTGATCGCGGGGCATCCGGGGCTGGAGCTGGTCTTCGTGTCCTCGCGCGAGCTGGCCGGCGAGCGCGTAGCCGACCACAACCCGGATTTTCCCGGGGAATTGCGCTACGAGAATCTTGATCCCGAAGCCACCGCTTCGCGCGGTGCCGACGCGGTGATCCTGGCCCTGCCCAATGGCAAGGGCGAGCCGTTTGTCGAGGCGATCCGGTCCGCTGCTGTCAATGGCGGGGAAAACTCCGGCCCGGTCATCATCGACCTCTCCGCCGACCACCGCTTCGATGCCGCCTGGTACTACGGCCTGCCCGAGCTCACCCGGCAGCGCTACGCGGGCCAGCGCCGGATCAGCAATCCGGGCTGCTACGCCACCGCCATGCAGCTGGCGATCGCGCCGCTCGCGGGCGAGCTGGCCGGGCCGCCGCAGTGCTTCGGCGTGTCCGGCTATTCAGGGGCGGGCACCACGCCTTCGGACAAGAACGACACCGAAAAACTGCGCGACAACCTGATGCCCTACGCGCTCACCGACCACATCCATGAGCGCGAAGTCACCGCCCATCTCGGCATGCCGGTGGAATTCATGCCGCACGTCGCACCGCACTTTCGCGGCATCACCATGACGGTCAACCTGTGGCTGCGCCAGCCGATGAGCCGCGAGGCGGTGCGCGCGAAGTACCTGGACTTCTACGGCAGCGAGCCGCTGGTGGCGATCCAGGACGATGCGCCCTGGGTCTCGCGCATCGCCGGGCGGCACGGCGCGGCCATCGGCGGCTTCACGGTGTCGCCGGACCGCCGCCGCGTGGTGGTCGTGGCCACGCTCGACAACCTGCTCAAGGGCGCGGCCACGCAGGCGATGCAGAACCTCAACCGCGCGCTGGGTTTCGACGAACTGACGGGGATCGAGGCATGAGCGGACTGCTGTGGCAAAAGCCCGGCGTGGCGGTGGATGCACAAATCCAGCGTTTCCTTGCCGGCGACGACGTGATCCTCGATCGCGAGTTCTTCCTGCACGACATCGCCGCCAGCCGCGCGCACGCCGAGGGCCTGCAGCGAATCGGCATGCTCGGTGCCGATGAGCTTGAAGGGCTGAGGCGCGAGCTGGCCCACCTCGCCGAGGATTTCCGCAGCGGCACATTCGTCCTCGACGGGCGCTACGAGGACGGCCACTCCGCCATCGAAGCCCGCCTGACCGAGCGCCTCGGCGACGCCGGCCGCAAGATCCACACCGGGCGCAGCCGCAACGACCAGGTCCTCGTCGCCACGCGGCTGTGGCTGAAAGAGAAGCTGGCCCGCGTGGCGTCGCTGTCGCGCGAGATCGCGGGCGTCGCGCTGGATCGCGCGCAGGCCGAGCGGCACCTGCCGATGCCCGGCTACACCCATATCCAGCGCGCCGTGGTGTCCAGCGCCGGGATGTGGTGGGCGGGCTGGGCGGAGGCCTTCATCGACGACGCCGTGCGCGCCGCCGACACGTTCGCCCTGATCGACTGCAATCCGCTCGGCACCGCCGCCGGCTACGGCGTGAATCTCAGGCTCGACCGCGACCACACCACCGCCGCGCTCGGCTTTTCGCGCCTGCAGGTGTCGCCGGTCTACGCCCAGCTTTCGCGCGGCAAGTTCGAGCTGGCCGCGCTCGAAGCGCTCGGCAGCGCCACGCTGGATCTGCGCCGCCTCGCCTGGGATCTCTCGCTCTTCACCAGCGCCGAATTCGGCTTCGTCGCCTTGCCGGCGCAGTACACCACCGGCTCGTCGATCATGCCCAATAAGCGCAATCCCGACGTGATCGAGCTGATGCGCGCCACCCACGCCAGCGTCGCCGCGGCGCGCACCGAGATCGAGCAGCTGCTGTCGCTGCCTTCGGGCTATCACCGCGACCTGCAGGCCAGCAAGGGCGCGATCTTCCACGGTTTCGGGCGCGGCCTGGCGGCGCTGGAGCTTTTGCCCGCGCTGCTGGCGAACCTGGAATGGCGCGAAGAGCGCCTGCGCGCGGCGATCGATTCGGGCATGTATGCCACCGATGTCGCGGTGGATGCTGCCATTGCCGGCGTGCCGTTCCGCGACGCCTACAGGGCCGCGGCGGCGAGCAGCGACAGCGCCGGGCAGGGGCGCACGCCCGAAGGCAGCCTCGCCGCACGCACCTCACCCGGTGCCGCCGTGGATCTGCGCCTCGATGTGCTGCGCGAACGCCTGGCGCGCGCTTCTTGATGCAATCCGCGCACCGCCAGCGACAGATCCGCCGCGCAGGGCGGAACCCGCGCAGCGGTTTCCGCCGTGATTCCCGCTCCATCCATCGCGTGAAGCCTGTCCCGCCGATACCAATGCCATGACCGCATCCGCATCGTCCTTCACCGAACGCCCCCTGCCGCGCTGGAAGCGCGCCGTGCTCAAGGTCGGCAGCAGCCTGGTGGCCGCGCCCGGCGGCGGGCTGACGCCGCGCTATGCGCTGGCGCTGGCGCAGTTCGTGTCGAGCAGCCGGCAGGCCGGGCGCGAGGTGGTGATCGTCTCCTCCGGCGCGGTCGCCGCCGGGCGCGCGATCGTGCCCGGCGCGCTCGAATCCGGTGCCGTGATGGCGGCGCGCCAGGCGCTGGCGGCGCTCGGACAGGCGCAGCTCATCGGGCTGTGGCAGCGCTTCTTCGAGCGCCCCGTGGCGCAGGTGCTCCTGACCCACGACGACCTGCGCAACCGCCGCCGCTATCTCAACGCGCGTGCGACGCTGCTGGAGCTGCTGCGCCTCGATGCCATTCCCGTGGTCAACGAGAACGACACGGTTTCGGTGGATGAGCTCAAGCTCGGCGACAACGACAACCTCGCCGCCTTCGTCGCGGCCCTCGTCGATGCCGACCTGCTGCTGATCGCCAGCGACGTGCCCGGCCTCTACACCGCCAACCCGCGCGACGATCCGTCCGCGCGGCCGGTGGACGAGGTGGCCGAAGTGGGCGAATCGATACTGGCGATGGCCGGCGGTGCCGGCAGCGTGATCGGCACCGGCGGCATGGCGACCAAGCTGCAGGCCGCGGCCAAGGCCGCCGGCGCGGGCATCCAGACCGTGCTGTTCGACGGCACCGACGCCGACGCGCTGCGCCTCATGGCGCACGGCGCGATGCGCGGCACCCTCGTGCGCGCCAGCCTCTCGCGCACGGCGGCGCGCAAGCACTGGCTGCGCCATGCGCCGTCCGCGCCCGGCGCGGTCCTCGTCGATGCCGGCGCGGCGCGCGCGCTGTCGGAGAAGGGCGCCTCCCTGCTGCCCGGCGGCGTGGTCGAGGTGGAAGGCGACTTCGCGCGCGGCGACATCGTGGATGTCCGCGCCGCCGAGGGCGCAGGCGCGCGCCCGGTCGCGCGCGGCATCGTGCAGTATTCGGCCCGCGACATCCGCCGCATCGCCCGCCGCCACAGCCGCGAAATCCAGGCCCTGCTCGGCTACACCTACGACGACGCCGTCGTCCACCGCGACGACCTGGTCGTGCTGTAGGCCGCGCCCGCGTAGAACACCGCGTCGGGGGCGTAGCCTCGACCTGCGAACCGCCACCCGTAGGTCGGCCCTGCGTGGCCGACGTTGCCGGGCGTCAAACGCTCCGTGCGCTCATCGGGCAGGCAACGCGACGCGCACGGATTCGCCCTGCGGCAGCGCTGCGTCGCTTTCGAAGCTGTCGTTCAGAAGCGCCTGCGGCCGGGTGCTGGTCTTGGCCAGCTCGCCGAGGAAGGCCAGACCGAACTGCGCGAAGGGAACGCTGCTGTTGGCGCTGCCGCCGATAAAGGCGAGGGTGTCGTTGGCGGAGTGCAGGTACGGGAAGAACTCGTAGTCCGTATCGCCCGACTCGCTGGCCATGACGGCGGGGAATCCCTTGCTGGTCCACGAGGCGTGGTCGGAACAGGCGTAGTTGCAGGTGATGCTCCGGCGAATCAGCCCCAGCGGCGCGAGATAGGCATCGAAAAGCGTGTAGGAAAAGCTCAGCAGCGGACCGTTGACGTAGTCGGTGATGAACTGCAGGTGGTACGGCACGCCGACGCGGTAGTTGGTCATGTCGAACTGCAGCACGCCGACCACGTTGATGCCGGCGGACTGGAACTGGCCGGCGAGGGCGGCCGAGCCGCGCAGCCCGACTTCCTCGGCGGCGTAGCCGATGAACTTCACCGTGCGTCGCGGCCTCCAGCCGTCGGCCAGGGCGATGCGCAGGACCTCGGTCAGGGTGGCGATGCCCGAGGCGTCGTCATCGGCACCGGGGGCGAACTGCTCGGTATTGGAGCCGGCCCCCGAGCGGATGGAATCCAGATGCCCGCCCAGCACGACGACTTCCTCGGGCAGCTCGGCACCGTCGATGGTCAGGATCACCGAGGGCTGGGTGGAGCAGCCGGTGCACCCGACCAGTTCGACGCGCACATCGCGGCGGCCATGGCCCAGCGCCAGCCAGGTATCGCGTATCCAGTGCGCCGCAGACAGACCGTACGCGCTTTGGTAGTAGCGGTTCTGGTAGCTGGAGAGGTGGGCGATGGTGGCGCGGATGTTGGCTTCGCTCACCTGCGGCAGCCAGGGCGCGACGGTAGGCTGGCTGTCGATCACATAGCTTGCGGCGGCTGGCTGCAGCACGCCTTCGAGCGAGCGGTCCCGCGCGAGGAAATCGAGCGCCTCGCCGCGGCTCGGGAAGGCGAAGTAGCCGCCGCAGCGCGATTCCTCCTCGTGCACGAAATCGCTCAGCCAGGCGCGCTGCGTGGCATCGAGCTCGACCAGCTTGAGGCGCGTGCCGAGGCTGTCGCTGGCGTCTTCGGCAGGCAAATGGCGCAGCGGACTGGCAAGGAAGGTATCGGCCGAGGTGAGCGCGAACACCGGCGGTTCGGCGGCCTGCGCGAGCGCCGTCATGGCAAGGCCGCCGGCCAGCGCGAGCAGGCGGTGGAGGACGTGGAAGGCCGGCAGTTTCATGGGCAACGATCGGGCGCGCGAAGGCGCAAAGCCTAGCGCATCCGCCCCGCACGGGTAAAAAAATTGTCACGGGACCGCCGTGCGCATCGTCCCGACGTGGCGGCCGGCACACGGCGGAAACCGCTGTGCGGGTTCCGCCCTACCGGATGGGCTTTCGCAGGGCGGAACCGCCGCAGGCGATTCCGCCGCGACGTCATCCGGCAGCGTCGCGCTCCGCGGCAAGGAAGCGATGCGCCTCACTCATCCAGCACCCGTCCGGCTTCGTCCACCACGAAGCGGGCGCGCTTGCCGGCGTAGTAGAAGCTGGCGCGGTAGCGGCCGGCGTCTTCGCCGGTGCCGCGCTCGCACAGGACGGAAATCTTTCCGTCGTTCATGAGCTTGCGAAACGCCTCCACATCCATTTCCAGGGTGCGGGCGACGAGTTCGCCGTCGATGTCGATGGCCGGGTTGCTCATGGACAGTCATCCTCCTGCGCGATGGCGGCACGATGCCACGGGGCGACGCGACGCGTGCTGACCTGGGTCAGCCGCGCGCGGCCGATTCCAGCATCCAGGCGATCTGCGCACCGATGGCCAGATCGCCGACCTGCCCGAAATGCCGGTGCCGCAGGCGGCCCTGCGGGTCGATCAGGCACAGCGTGGGCGTGCCCTGCATGCCGTAGGCGCGCATGGTCCTGGGGATCGGATCGCCGTCGCCGGCGCGGTCCACGCCCACGGGGAAGTCGATGCGGTACTCGTGCAGGAAGGCTTCCAGCGACACCGGCGTCATCGCGGCGTGGTGCTCGAACACGGTGTGCAGGCCGATCACCGCCACATGCTCGGGCGGAAAGGTCTCGCGGATGCGCCTGGCCTGCGGCAGGCCGTGGGAGACGCAGCCGGGGCAGAGCATCTGGAAGGCTTCCAGCACCACGACCCTGCCGCGCAGCGCGGCGAGGGTGGGCGGTTCTGCGGCGTTGAACCAGCGCTCCACCTGCCACTCGGGTGCCATGGGAAGGTCGGTGTTCATTGCGGTTCCTCGTGGGTGTGGGGTCGGTTCGCGGGCGGCAGCGTGTCCCGGAAGCTCCTCGCGCGACGCAGCGCGCGCGCAAGCGCCGCGAGCGTGGCCGCATGCGCGAGCGCCAGCGCGCCGCCGCCGATGCGCGCGAGAGCGGCGGGCCAGAGTACTGCGGCGGCGAGCGCGACGGCGGCGACGAGATGCAGGGCGAGCACCGCGCGCTTGTCGGGCTCGGGCACGAGCAGGCCGACGCCGGGAATGCGCAGCCCGCGCGGGCAGTCGCGGCGCAGCGCGATCCAGGCCAGAAAGGCGCTGATTTCCAGCAGCATGCCGGTCACGATCAGCGGCAAGCCGACGCCGAGCGCGAGCGCGCCGGCGGCAAGTCCGCCGCGTTCGGAAAGCCATCCGGCCGCCGCCAGCGGCGCCAGCGCGCAGGCGGCCCCGAGCGCGATGCTGCCCGCGCGCCAGAACTGCACCAGCGCCGCGTCGCGCCGGCGCGCGGTGGCCATCGGCAGGAGCAGCGATGCCAGCACCCAGAGCGCACCGGGCAGGGCGAGCGCCAGCGCCAGGCCGGTTTGCGAATCGACCAGAAACCGCAGCGCCGCGCCGGTCACCAGCGCCGCGCCCGCGAGCATGAACCAGCCGGCCAGCGCCCGCTCGGGGACGCGCCGTGCGCCCTGGAACATCGGCTGCGTGAGGCTGCCCACGGCGGCCATCAGCCCCAGCACCCAGCCGAGCAGGCCAAGGCCCGCGTGCACATCGACGAGGGGTTCGAGCGCGAGTGCGGCGTCACCGCGCAGCGCGAATGCCGCCAGCGCGCCGGCGGCGACGGTGAGCAGCAGCGCGATAAGGGCAAAGCCGATGCCGCCGCGCAGCGCGCGCCGCGCGCCGCGCGCGAGCAGCGACGGCAGTGCGGCCCAGGCGAAACCGAGCGGTGTCAGCGCCAGCAGCAGCGGCGCGAGCGCCAGCGCACCGGCGCTCGGCGCACACAGGCCCACGGCCAGCGCAAGGATGCCGAGGTTGAAGGCGACGTGCAGCGCGTCGGCCGCGCGCCCGAGCCGCAGCGGGCAGCCCGCCGCCACCGGCAGGAATTGCAGCAGCGCGCCGAACATCGCATTGCCCAGCACGCCCAGGGCGAAAACATGCGCCAGGGCCGCGGTTTCCGGCACCCAGCGGCCCATCAGCGCCGCCTCGCCGCGCCACGCCAGCCACGCGCCGGCGGCGATGCCCCAGAGCGGCGACAGCAGCAGCCAGCGCAGCGGGCGCGCCAGCGGCGGTGCCTGCGCGAAATCGAGCGCGCTCATTCCAGATCGTCCAGCCGCGCCTCGTCCTCGCGCCGGCAGATCGCGATGCGCGCGTGGCCGTCCGGCGTATCCTCGATCCTCCAGCAAAAGCCCCACGCCTCCAGCATCGGCAGCAGCGGCAGCGGCCGGAACGGCGTCAGCGCCACCAGCGCCGCGCCGGGCGGCAGCGCGTCCAGCGCCGCGACGATGCGCTCCATCGGTTCGGGCGGCGGCAGGTGGCGCAGGTCGAGTGGCGAGCTCATCGGGCAATGATGCCGCAGATGGGGGCGGCGCGTTCCGTCGGGGACGTAGCCCCGACCTACGAATCGGCAGCGTGGTTCCGTAGGTCGGCCCTACGTGGCCGACGCTGCGCGCGAATCAGCCGCCCATCCAGCGCAGATAGGCACCGAGCAGGTCGCCGCCGTACATCATCTGCACCCATCCGGCGGCCGCAAGATAAGGGCCGAACGGGATCGGCGTGGCGCGGTCGCGGCCCTGGATGATGATGAGTGCGAGCCCCACCACCGCGCCGATCACCGAGCTCATCAGCACCACCGGAAGGATCGCCTTCCAGCCGCAGAGCGCGCCGATCGCGGCCAGCAGCTTGAAGTCGCCAAAGCCCATGCCTTCCTTGCCGGTAAGGAGCTTGAAGCCCCAGTACACGCTCCACAGCGAGAGATAGCCCACCGCCGCGCCGAGGATGGCCTCGCCCGGCGTCACGAACACCGGCACCAGGCTCGCCAGCAGCGCGAACCACAGCAAGGGCAGGGTGAGCACGTCGGGCAGCAGCGTGGTGCGCGCGTCGATGCCGCTCATGGCGACGAAGAACCCGGTGGCCACCAGCATCGTGCCGCCCTGCCAGCTGATCCCGTAACGCCACACCACCAGGGCGAACAGCAGCCCGGTGAGCGCCTCCACCGCCGGATACTGCCACGAAATGCGCGCCTTGCAGCCGCGGCAGCGCCCGCCCAGCAGGAGGAAGCTCACCAGCGGAATGTTTTCCCACGCCGCGAGGCGGTGGCCGCACTTCAGGCAGTGCGATCCTTCCACCACGATGCCGGGCGGCTGCGATCCGCCTTCATCCGTGGGGGCAGGAAGGGCGACGCCGGGTTCTGGCGAAGCGAGATGGAGCGACGCGCGCACCGCCTCCTCGTTCTCGCGCCCATCGGCGGAGTCGGGTGGGGCGGGAGAGCGCTCCGCATCCGCCAGCACCTCGCGCGCATCGCGCAGCCACTGCCACTCCAGGCGCGCGGGCAGACGCAGGATCACCACGTTGAGGAAGCTGCCGACCAGCAGCCCGAACACCGCGGCGCAGGTGATCGCCAGCGCCGGGAAGTCCAGCAGGAGGGTCAGCACCTCAGATGGCCATGCCCAGCTTGAAGATGGGCAGGTACATGCCGACCACGATGCCGCCGACCACGGTGCCGATGAACACCATGATCATCGGCTCCAGCATGGAAGAGAGCGCGTCGACCGCGTTGTTGACCTCCTGCTCGTAGAACTCGGCCACCTTGAGCAGCATGGTATCGAGCGCGCCGGCCTCTTCGCCGATGGCGGCCATCTGGATCACCATGTGCGGGAACACGTCCACCTGGCGCATGGCGGTGTTGAGCTGATAGCCCACCGAGACATCATCCTTGATGCGATGAACGGCCTGCTCGTACACGATGTTGCCGGTGGCGCCGGCCACCGTGTCCAGCGCTTCCACCAGCGGCACACCGGCCTTGAAGGTGATGGCCAGGGTGCGGGCAAAGCGCGCGATGGCGGAGTTTTTCATGATCTCGCCGATCACCGGCACCTTGAGGATCAGGCGGTCGAGAAGCCGCGCGAAGCTCTTTGAGCGCTTCTTGGCCTGTACCAGTCCGATGATTGTGCCGACGGTGACCAGAAGCATTGCCGGCCACCAACTCACCATGAATTCCGATGCATTGACCAGCATCTGGGTAAAGGATGGCAGTTCGGCGCCAAAGTTCTTAAATACTTCCTTGAACTGCGGGATCACGAAGATCAGCAGGATGGCGCTGACGAGGATGGCCACTGCGATTACGATCGTTGGATAGAACAGCGCCTTCTTGATCTTGCCCTTGAGCGCCTCGGTGGCTTCCTTGTAGTTGGCGATGGTGTCGAGCACGGTGTCGAGCACGCCCGCGCCTTCGCCGGCCTTCACCAGGTTGAGGTAGAGCGAGTCGAACTGCATCGGGTGCCTGCCCAGCGCCTCGTGCAGGGTGCTGCCGCCCTCGATGCTGGCGCGGATGTCGTCCAGCATGTTCTTCATGCGGGGGTTCTTCTGCCCGCCGCCGATGATTTCGAACGAGCCGACGAGCGGCACGCCGGACTGCATCATGGTGGCGATCTGGCGGCTGAAGACGGCGATGTCGCGCGCGGTGATCGTTTTTCCTGCGGCACCGAACAGCGGCTTGGCCTTGGGCTTCACCACCGTGGGGGTGATGCCCTGCTTGCGCAGCTCGGCCTTGAGCAGGTTGGCGTTCTTGGCGAGTGTCTCGCCCTTCATCCGGGTGCCGCGCTTGTCCGTGCCCGACCAGACAAAGGGCTGGAGCGGGTTGGGGTTGCGCGGCGCGGCCTTGGCGGCGGCTCGTGTGGCTGACATGGCGGGAATCCCCTCCGACCTCAAAAGGTTTGCATCTTCCGAAGCTTCGGCCCGGCCCCAAACGGGCGGCGGCACCCGCCGCCGGCTTCACGGTGGCAACATTACCACGCCGTTCAGGCATTTGGAGCATCTCCCTCACAATCCGCAAGCAATAGAACCCGTCGGGGGCGTAGCCCCGACCTACGGACTGCCGCACCGAATCCACCATTGCCGCCGCATTCGGCCAACCCGCCGCCCACCGTAGGTCGGCCCTACGCGGCCGACGTTGCCGGACATCGAATACCGCCGGACGCTGAAAACCGCCTCATGTTCGGTCACCGAGCCCGTCGGGGACGTAGCCCCGACCTACGAGTTGCTGGGGCATAACCGGGCGTTGGAACGTCGAGGGCGTGGCCCCGACCTACGAACCGCCGCCACCCCAACGCACCGATGAGTCTCCCGGGTTGGTAAACGGAAGGGGCACATATGCAACGCGTACACACGCATCAGATGTCATCATGATGCGATTTTGATGGTTTGATGCTAAATTCGCTTCCTGCAAAGGAGGCCTAATCATGCGTACCACACTCAATCTGGAAGAAGACGCTCTGTTGGCGGCCCAGGCGTTGGCACGTCGCCAGAGGATTTCCTTGGGCAGTGCCGTCTCCAGCCTGATCCGGGCTGCCGCCCAGGCCACACCATCGCCCGCCCTTGCCACGCCCTTGCGTGGCCGCTACGCACTCGCGCCCGTGCGGGATGAAGTCATCACCACCGAGCATGTCCGCGAGCTGATGGTGCGAGAAGGCATCTGATGCGCCTGCTGCTGGATGCCAATGTCTGGATCGCCTTGCTCGACGATGCACATGTTCATTCGGCACTGGCCAATGCCTTGCTGGAACAACCTGGCCTGCGCATTGCCACCTGCCCTCTGGTGGAAAATGCCGTCATCCGCATCCTGAATCTACCGGCCTATGCCCGCATCGGCCCATTCGGTTTTGCGCGCGTTCGGGATCAGATGGCGCGCGTGTGCGCCGACTTCGATCACGCCTTCTGGGCCGATGACATCAGCCTGCGCGATCACAATCTGGTGAACTTTACCCGCGTACACGGCCACAACCAGATCATGGATCTGTACCTTCTGGCGTTGGCCGTCAAACATGGCGGCAGCCTGGCCACCTTCGATCAGGGCATCGCGCTGGGTGCGGTGGTCCATGCCGAATCCAAACACTTGACGGTACTGTGATGTTGCCGAGGTACCGAACCCGTCGGGGCCGTAGCCCCGACCTACGAACCGCCGCGTCGAATCCACCGTTGCCGCCACCCACCGTAGGTCGGCCCTACGTGGCCGACGCCGCCGGGCGTTGAATGTCACGGGACCGTCGGGGTCGTAGCCCCGACCTACGAACCGCCGCGTCGAATCCACCGTTGCCGCCACCCACCGTAGGTCGGCCCTACGTGGCCGACGCCGCCGGGCGTTGAATGTCACGGGACCGTCGGGGACGTAGCCCCGACCTACGAACCGCCGCGTCGAATCCACCGTTTCCGCCACCCACCGTAGGTCGGCCCTACGCGGCCGACGCCGCCGGGCGTTGAACATCGCATCGTGGCGTTGAGGCACAACTGGGCGTTGGACCGTCGGGGGCATCGCCTCGACCTGCCAGCCAGCAACGAAGTATTCTTACCAAATCTGCATCGATCAATCCGGAGTACGAAATGACTGCCACAGCGACGTTGTCGAGCAAGTTCCAGATATGTATCCCCAAGGCCGTGCGCGAGAGGCAGGCGTGGCAGGCAGGGCAAGAGCTGGTGTTCATCCCCAAGGGTGAAGGTGTGCTTGTGATGCCGGTGCCGCGGCTGGGGCAGCTGGCCGGCATCGCCAAGGGCGCACGCAAAGACGGCTACCGTGATCGCAAGGATCGATTCTGATGACTGACCGCTTGCGCGTGGTGGACACCTCGGCCTGGATCGAGTGGCTCATCGGCAGCGCGCTTGGCGAGGCGCTGAAAGAACACCTCCCCGAGCATCACCGCTGCATCGTGCCGACCATCGTGCAACTGGAGCTTGCGAAATGGCTCACCCGCGAGGCGGGCGAGGAACAGGCCGACAAGATGCTGGCCTACACGCAAACGTGCATCGTGGTGCCACTGGATACCCCCATTGCCTTGCGCGCCGCCGAAATGCACCGCGAGCACAAATTGGCCACCGCCGATGCAATCGTCTACGCCACTGCACAACAGCACGGTGCCGAGCTTCTGACCTGCGACGCACATTTCCAGAACCTGCCCGCCGTGGTGCCACTCCCGAAGAAACCCTGATCGACCCGGATCGCCACCCACCGTAGGTCGGCCCTACGCGGCCGACGCCGCCGGGCGTTGGACACCGCCGTGCATTGAACACCGCCGCGCACCCAACACCACCCCATGCCCGGTCACCGAACCCGGTCGTAACCGATCACCGAATCCGTCGGGGACGTAGCCCCGACCTACGAACCGCGCCGGATCCACCGTTGCCACCGCATCCGACCACCGCCACCCACCGTAGGTCGGCCCTACGCGGCCGACGCCGCCGGGCGTTGAATGTCACGGGAACGTCGGGGACGTAGCCCCGACCTACGAACCGCCGCACCGAATCCACCGCTTCCGCCACCCACCGTAGGTCGGCCCTACGCGGCCGACGTTGCCGGGCGTTGAATGTCACGGGACCGTCGGGGGCGTAGCCCCGACCTACGAACCGCCGCGTCGGATCCACCATCCCGCCACCCACCGTAGGTCGGCCCTACGTGGCCGACGCCGCCGGGCGGTGGGCATCGCCGTGCACCGTGCCGGGCGTGACGCGCCGCTTCCGGAGGTTTGCCTTACGCGGCCTCCCCGTCCAGCCGCAATGCAACTACATGCGCGAACGCCCTGAAATCTCCCAGGTGCCGTGACGCAATTGCGAATACGATGTCCCAGTCGATGGCGTCATAGGCGTGTACGGCGATGTTGCGGAAGCCCACGGCCTTCTTCATCCGCAGCGCCAGCGCCGCATCCATCAGGCTGCCTTCCACCAGGCGATCGAAGGCTTCGCCCATGGTGCCAGGAGGTGCCAGCGGGAGATCGGCGATGAGGTGGGTGGCCAGATCCACGCACATCTGCACGGCGCGGCTGATGTTCAACACCAGCACGTCTTGCAGGTCGACGTCGGCCTTCAGTGCATCGGCCGTTTCCGGGCACTTGGCCGCAATGCGCGCCAGGCAGCGCTGCAGCGAATCGAGCTTGCGCTCGACGATCAGCCTTTCCATGCTCGCCGCCTTTCACCCAGCATGCGACTGACGTAGGGTTGGAAATCCGTATTGTCGAAGAGGTGGCGGCGCATGAGGGCCGCGTGATCGGCAGGGCTGCCCAGCACGCGTTGGCCGAATCGGAGAATCTGGCCCAGCAGCGGCTCGCCGACGGTTTTCAAGTCGATCAGGTCGATCGGCCTGCCTGTGGCGGCGGCCAGTTCAGCCATCAACTGCGCCTTTTCGACTGCGCTCAAGGGATGCTCCGCCTCCAACGCGACATCCAGATCGCTGTCGGCCCGCGCCGTGCCGGCAGCCACGGATCCGAACACCAGCGCCTGGCGGATGCCGGGCTGGCGTTCCAGAACGTGGCGCAGACTCGCTGGCATGGTGGTCATGATGGTGCAGCCGGAGGGCGGGGAGTCCATATTACTTCAGCGCCATCGACACCGCCCCCGGACTGATACATCCTACGTGGCCGACGCTGCCCGGCGTTGAACACCGCCGTGCATTGAACACCGCCGCGCACCCAACACCACCCCATGCCCGGTCACCGAACCCGGTCGTAACCGATCACCGAATCCGTCGGGGCCGTAGCCCCGACCTACGAACCGCCGCGTCGAATCCACCGTCGCCGCCACCCACCGTAGGTCGGCCCTACGCGGCCGACGCTGCCGGGCGTTGAATGTCACGGGACCGTCGGGGACGTAGCCCCGACCTACGAACCGCCGCGTCGAATCCACCGTTTCCGCCACCCACCGTAGGTCGGCCCTACGCGGCCGACGCCGCCGGGCGTTGGACACCGCCGTGCATTGAACACCGCCGCGCACCCAACACCACCCCATGCCCGCCCACCGATGCCCGGGGCACAACCGGGCGTTGGACCGTCGGGGCCGTAGCCCCGACCTACGAACCGCCGCGTCGAATCCACCGCTTCCGCCACCCACCGTAGGTCGGCCCTACGTGGCCGACGTTGCCGGGCGTTGAACACCGCCGTGCATTGAACACCGCCGCGCACCCAACACCACCCCATGCCCGCGTACCGAGCGATTGCGAAAAAACGGATACGGTTCCGGGGCGAACGCCGATGCCGCCGCTTGCGCGCCGCATCGATCCTTCCGCCATGCCTCGCTACCGACGCTACTACCGTGACGGGCAAACCGTCTTCCTTACCCTGGTCACCCAGGGCCGGCGCCCGTGGATGAGCGATCCCGCCGCATGCCGGGAAGTCCTTGCGGCGCTGCGCGCGACGCGCGGACTGCACCCGTTCTCTCACCACGCCCACGTGCTCCTGCCCGACCATCTTCACCTCGTGCTGAGCCCACACCCCGGAATACGCGTTCCGGATCTGGTCGGATGCTTCAAGCGGGCCGCCCAGGCCGGGTTGCACCGGGCCGGCCTCGCATCCTCCGGGCTTTGGCAGGGACGCTACTACGACCATGTCGTGCGCGACCGCGAGGATTTTTCCCGCCACCTGGATTACGTACATTTCAACCCCGTCAAACACGGCTTGATCGCCCACGCCGCCTCCTGGCCGTGGTCGAGCCTTGCGGCATGGCAGGCGCGAGGGGTTTATCCGCCGACATGGGGCGAGACAGCACCGGAGCGCATCCGCGGCATGAGCGAATCGTGAGCGTCGGGCGTTGAACCACCACCGCCGCATATCGGCCAATCCCACCGTAGGTCGGCCCTACGTGGCCGACGTTGCCGGGCGTTGAATGTCACGGGACCGTCGGGGCCGTAGCCCCGACCTACGAACCGCCGCGTCGAATCCACCGCTTCCGCCACCCACCGTAGGTCGGCCCTACGTGGCCGACGCCGCCGGGCGTTGAATGTCACGGGAACGTCGGGGACGTAGCCCCGACCTACGAACCGCGCCGGATCCACCGTTGCCATCGCATCCGACCACCGCCACCCACCGTAGGTCGGCCCTACGCGGCCGACGCCGCCGGGCGTTGAATGTCACGGGACCGTCGGGGACGTAGCCCCGACCTACGAACCGCGCCGAATCCACCATCCCGCCACCCACCGTAGGTCGGCCCTACGCGGCCGACGCCGCCGCGCACCCAACACCACCATGCCCCCAACACCACCCCATGCCGCCCACCGAGCCCCGGGGCATAACCGTGCATTGGACCGTGCATTGAAACGTCGCGCACGTAACCCCGACCTACGGTTTGCCTCACCCCACGCCACCGCACCCCGAAATTCCGCCCCACCACGTCACAATCTGACGCAAACAATCACCTTCATGGCCTTGTCACACGCCACATACGCGATCCCCATCACACTGTCGCGCCTGACTCCGAAAACCTCCCCCAACCCATCCTGACCCGTGTCACACTTCCCGCGCAAAACGGCTGTCCGCAACACTTGGCACGCCCCTTGCACTGTTCCACTTGCCGGTGCAACGTCTGGCCTCCCGGCCAAGGACACGGCGCACGAGCCAGTCCGAGCACCCAGGCAGTTAGCTAACCACAACCTGTTGAACACACAAAGGAAATTTCCCATGAAGACCATCCAGAAAGGCTTCACCCTGATCGAACTGATGATCGTCATCGCGATCATCGGCATCCTCGCCGCCATCGCGCTGCCGGCCTATCAGGACTATGTGATCCGCACCAAGGTTTCGGAAGGTCTGGTGCTGGCCAGCGCCGCCAAGACCGCCGTAGCCGAAACCTTTGCCACCCGCAACTCGGGTGCGGTCGCGGCCTATACCGGCACCGGCGCTGCCGCTGCTGGCTCCTACGGCTACGAGTACACCGCGGGCGAGAAGGTGGCCTCCATCGCCATTGCGGCCATTGCCAATGTCCAGACCCCGGTAGCTGGAGACGGAGTGATCACCGTGACCTACGCCGGCCAGTTGGCCACCGCGCTGGGCGGACCGATCCTGCTCACCCCGGGCAGCGGTGCCGTGAGCGCGACTACGGGATTGCCTGCCGCCGCGATGGCCGTGGGTGCTCCGGTGGTGTGGGGCTGCACGCACGGTACCGCCGCCGCGTTCAAGTACCTCCCGGCCAACTGCCGCTTCTGATCGGTTACGTGCAGGCTGTCGGGTTTATGCCCGCCAGCCTGCAACGATCCACCGAGCCGCCTTGTATCATGCAAGGCGGCTTTTTGTTGTCTTGAATCTGTGTGGAATAGCGTTGATGGCAGATTTCAATTTTCTGATTCGGCTCAAGGCATTGCTGGTTCACTTGGCAGGCTCCATCGTCCTGGCCGCGCTGGCCCTGGGGCTGATTTACGGACTGTGGTATCCGGCCCCGCTGGCCACTGCCGTGGGGGTGAGCAGCATCGTGCTGCTGATGCTGGCGGTGGATGTGGTGCTGGGGCCGATGCTCACCTTTGCGGTGTATCAACCCGGCAAGAAGTCCCTGCGCTTTGATCTGGCGGTGATCGTGTTCATCCAACTCGCCGCCTTTGCCTACGGCATGGCCACCATCGCCCAGGGCCGCCCGGCCTGGCTGGTGTTCAATGAGGATCGGTTTGATGTGGCACAGGCCAGTGATCTGGATACCCGGTATCTGGCCGATGCACTGCCCGAGTTCCGCCATCCGCCTTGGAGCGGGCCAGCCTGGGTGGCTTCGGTCAATCCGGAGGATGTGGAGAAACGCAACCAGCTAGTAATGGAGTCTGCGCTCGGCGGCTCGGATTTGCCGCAGCGCGTGGATTTGTACCGCCCGCTGGTGCAGGAGGCTGACAACATGCTCGCGCGCGCGAAGCCATTGAGTGATCTGGAGCAGTTCAACACCCTCGAGGCGGTTGCCGACGCTGCTGGAAAGTGGCCGCAGGCCGATGCCTGGCTGCCACTGATGAGCCGTTCGCAGCCGATGGTGGTGTTGATTGAGCGTAAAGTCGCCAGCCCGGTCGCGATCGTTGATCTTCGCCCTTGGGATTGATCCTGTCGGCAGGCATCCAGCGCTGAATCACTGGCCCCGATGTTTTCGCGTGGGCAGATTGCCAAGCCGATGATCTGGGTTTTCCGCGGCGCCGCGTGCGGCAGCGATGAACTCAACAGCACGATCCGACACATTGGCATGTTTAATGCATGTTGGTTTGGCGGACAGTCCAGCATCGCTGGCTGACATTCCTACTGCATCTGCGCTGGGGGCGAGTCATGCACAAGGGTCGTGTGGAGCAAGGATTTACCCTGATCGAATTGATGATCGTAATCGCGATCATCGGCATATTGGCTGCTATCGCGCTACCCGCCTATCAGGACTACATTGTCCGCACCCGCGTCTCCGAGGGGTTGGTTTTGGCCAGTCCTGCCAAGCTTGCCGTGACGGAAACCATTGCCACTCGTAACTCCGGACCCATTGTCGGCTACTCGGGCAGCGGTGCCGCGCTTGCCGGCTCGTATGGCTACGAGTTCACGCCCGGATCTAATGTTTCATCAATAGCAATCGCCGCCATCGGAAATGTGCAAAGCATCGCCGCGAACGAGGGGCGCATCACCGTCACCTATGCCGGCAGCCTGGCCACGGTGCTCAATACACCGATTTTCCTTACCCCGGGCAGCGGCAGCATCAACACGACCACGGGCTTGCCTGGCGCACCGATGGTGATTGGCTCACCAGTGGTCTGGGGTTGCACTGCTGGCGCTGTGGCTGCCGCATTCCGATATATACCAGCTAACTGCAGGTACTGATCCGGGGTCGCAAAATAATGATCCCACATCATGCTTGTCCTTCGGGATTGGATTTGAGCAAACGTGATTCTTGTTGATGCTGGGTTTTTATCGCTTCTTTGGGTTTTTTGAGGTTTGAGATGATTGATGTGAATAGTTGATGCGCATGGCGCGGGGTGGTGCGCGGCGGCATGGGGTGGATGTGCAATCGGACATGGCGCGCGCGATCGTGCGAGGGGCGGCGTCGGCCGCGTAGGGCCGACCTACGGAGCGTTGCGGTGGTGGGTGTGTAACGGTGGTTCGTAGGTCGGGGCTACGTCCCCGACGGGTTGGTGTGCATGGCGTGTGGCGGTGCGCGGTGGCATGGGGTGGATGTGCAATCGGGCATGGCGCGCGCGATCGTGCGAGGGGCGGCGTCGGCCACGTAGGGCCGACCTACGGGGTGTTGCGGTGGTGGGTGTGTAACGGCGGTTCGTAGGTCGGGGCTACGTCCCCGACGGCTTCGGTGCGCACGGTGCGGTGGTATGTGGTTGCGTCGGGTGGATGCGCGATCGGCATGGGGCGGCGTCGGCCACGTAGGGCCGACCTACGGGAGCGGGGCACGTCGGCATCGGGCGGCGTCGGCCTCGTAGAGCGGAATTACGCGAGCAGGTATCCGCTCCCTGACAGCGACACAACCGGGGTTCAGATGAAAAACGTAAGCCATTACTTGCAAAAGTGAAGAATTTGCGCATAAATGCAAGTTATGGCTGACACTATCTATACGCCATCCGACCTGGCCGAGTTGATCAAGGCCCGGCGCAAGGCCGCCGGATTGAGCAAAACCGCCCTTGCCAGGCAGGCCGGCAAGGTGCGCGAAGTGATTTACCGGCTGGAAGCTGGCGAGGATGTGACGGTGTCATCCCTGCTGGCGGTACTGGCCGCGCTGGGGCTGGCATTGCACACTGAACCGGCAGGCTTGCCCAGCCCGCAGGAAATGGCCGCCCGCTTTGCGCGGGACGAGGATTGAGGCCCATGCTGCCGGAAAAGATTCCGCTGTTGCAGGTTGCCATCCATGGCGCGATGGCCGGGCAGTTGCTCAAGCAGTCGGTGTACGAGTTCCGCTATCTGCACGCCCATCCGGACCAGCCTGAAGTCGCACTGCTCATGCCCGCCAGCCGCCAGCTGACGTGGCAGGATGGCGACCTGTTCCCGGTGATGGATCAGAACCTGCCGGAAGGCGACCTGTTCATGCGCCTGCGGGCGCTGTTCCCCAAGCAGGCGCTCAGCCCCATGCACCTGCTGGCCCTGATCGGAGACAACGGCATCGGACGCCTTGGATACGCCCTGCCGGATTGGCCTGCCCCGCCACCAGCACCCCCCATTGACCGCGCCACGCTGCTGGAAACCGCCTACAGCCCGCGCGTTTTCGACGAGCTGGTTCATGCCTACCTTGCCACCGGCGCGGGCATTGCCGGCATGCAGCCCAAGATCATGCTGCCGGCGCTGGAAACCGAGCGCACCACCATTCCCATCCCCTCACTGATCGTCAAGGCTGCCAGTGCCGCCTATCCCGGGCTGGCCGCCAACGAATACCTCTGCCTGAAGGCAGCACGTCGGGCGGGCATCCTTACACCGACATTCGAACTCTCCAACGACGGCCACATGCTGGTGCTTGATCGCTTCGACCTGGTACGGCAGCCGGATGGTTCGTTGGAACGCCTGGGTTTCGAAGATATCGCCGCACTGGCCGGGCTGCGCGTGCGCGACGTGCTCTCAGACCGCAAGTACCAGGGCAGTTACCAGCGCGTGGCGGAGTTGTTGCGCATGCTGCAACTGCCGCGCGAAAACCTGCATCGTTTCTTCGAACACGTGGCGTTTTCCGTGATGGTGCGCAACGGCGATGCGCATTTGAAGAATTTCGGCGTGCTGTACCGCTCATCTGCTGATGCCTGGCTGGCCCCGATGTTCGACGTGGTGACCACCACCATCTACCGCTACACCCGCTATGACGGCGGCCCCGAACTGGAAGACCGCACACTGGCGCTCAGGCTGTTTGCCGGCAAACACGGCAGCAAGGCCTACCCCACCACCGAGGAACTGCTGCGTTTCGGCAGCAAGGTGTGTGGAGTGAGCCATCCGCAGGCCGTACTGAACCGCATTGCCGCCGCCCTGCGCGAAACGATGGACGAGGCCCGCCAGGACGAACGCATCCCGGCAACGGTGCGCACGCAGATGGCCGAGGCCTGGGCGCAAGGCGCATTGCATGGCACAAAGTCATGACAGATGGATTTCCAAGGTGCGGCACGCGATCGGCATGAGGCGCGTCGGCCACGTAGGGCCGACCTACGGGGGATGTGGCGCGCGGGGCAAAAAATCGGGCCGCGCGAGGCGGCCCGATGGGGGGATTTACTGTGGTGCTGGAGGTGCTACCAGCATTTGCCGTTGGATTCGGTGCCGGCGAAGCCCTTGTTGCCGCTATTGGTGAGGGTGAGATTGCCGCACTTGTCGCCGACCTGCGAAGAAGCGGGCGTGGCGGTGAGGGTGTAGGTCTGGTTGCTGTTGGCCAGTGCGATGCCGATGGTGTAGTAGCCCTTCTCCGATACCAGTGGATCACCCAGGCCCAGTTGCGCGACGGTCGCGTAGCTGTTGAGGTTGGTGTAATAGCGCTCCTGCGCGGCGGCCACGCGCATCATCATTTCCTTGCCGTCGACGCGGCGGGCGCGGAAGGCGTAGTCGGAGTAGCTCGGGTAGGCGATGGCGGCGAGGATCGCGACGATCGCAACCACGACCATCACTTCGATCAGGGTGAAGCCGCGTTGGATGGGGTGACGCATGGTGGGTTCCCTCTGTCTGGTGCGCCTTCGGGCACGCGAGGTGCCCGAAGGGTGGATGCCGTCAGATTACCATTCCAGCAGGTTGCGCCAGGCGCCGCGGTGCCAGGGCGGGACGACGCTCAGGGCCTGGTTGACTGCATCGCTGAGTTCGTCGCTGAGGCCGGGGATGACGATGGCCGGCTGCTGCACGACGTTTCCATCGGGATCCGTGTAGGTTCCGCCGCCGCCGCCGCGAACCACAGCGGGATCGGCCGGAGGCGATTCGGCCTGCGCAACGCCGCCGACGATGCCCACGCCGCTGCCGGCCACTTCGCCCGAGCTCATGGCCAGCGCCGCGCCGGTGCCGCCGTCGATGGCCATGACCGAATAGCGGTTGCCCGGATCGCAGGGATCGTCGCTCTTGGGGATGAGCCCGTAGACCAGGGCCACGTTGGCGGTGACCATGGGAACGGCGCGGCGCTGCGCACGCTCGCCCTTTTCAGTGGCGATGTTCAGCCGCACGCGCCAGCCCTGCGCGCGTACGCTGTCCGTTACCGCGACACTGCCGCTTTTCCTCCCGACGCGCATGAATGGCGCGCTGGATGGCACGGTGCCGGTCGGACCCGTGTAGCCGGAGACGGTGCGATCGCTGCCGGACTGCGTCAGCGTCTGGGTAATCAGCTGGTTGACGCGGATCGGGTAATGGCTGGATGCCGTGCCATAGTCGCGAATGCCGTACCACGCCTGCTCCTTGATGGTGCTGGTGCGATCCTCTTCTCCCAGGTACTTGCCGGTGCCCACCACGATCATCGCGCGGCGGGTGGACGGATCGCGCAGCGCGGTCGGGTTGTAGGCAATCGGCTGCTCGCCCGCATTGGCGGCGCCACCGTTGCCGTAGCTGGTGAACATCAGGTCCACCTTCCAGTTGGCGGGATCGGTTCCGTCGGAAAGATCGAAGCGCCACAGGTTGCCGGCCAGGTCGCCGGCGTACACGATGTCGTCCACTTCGTTCGAGCCTTCGTCGTACACCATCGGGGTGGAAAGGCCGAAGGTCTTGAAGCCGGGGGGAAGAGTCTGCGGCGCGGCGCTGGTGCGGATTTCCCGGATCAGCTTGCCGGTGGCGATGTCGATCACCAGAAGCGAGGTGCGCGAGGCGGCGGCTTCGTTGATGTCGTTGGCATTTGCCGCTGATTCGGCCTTGTTGGGGAAGTAGCCGCTGGAAACCACCGCAACCCATTTGTCCTGGTACTTGATGCGCGCCACGTTGGCGGAATCATAGGTGTAGCCCAGGGACGCGCAGGTGCGCGAGCCCGCCGCGCAGGGCGGATCGCCCGCCGCGCTGGCGGTGGTGCCGCTGGTGAACTCCCACAGCGCGATCTTGCCGGTACCGCTGGCGGCGCTTTCGCTGCCAGGGTTGGGATCGGTGACATCCAGCGCATAGATGCCGCGCCCGCCCAGGCGGGCCGAGCCCAGCAGGATGGTGCGCCACTTGCCGTTGATGAACACGTCGGCTTCGCGTGCCGGGGAGTCGACGCCGGGGACGAGATCCGAGTTGCGGTCGGTAATGGCAGAGAGGCGGCCATTTTCGATCAGGAAGTTGGGGATGTAGGCCCACAGCTCCTTGCCTGACGCCGCATCGAAGGCGTGCAGCATGCCGTCGTTGGCACCCGCGTAAACGGTGGGCGCGCGCGCGCGCTCGGCGTTCTGGTAGCCGGCGTAGCTGTCATCCTCGTTCGCGGCCGCCGCAATGGCCTCCGGCGAGCTGGGCGGAAATACGTCGTGGAAGCCCGAGCGCGGCGCGGAGACGTACGCCGGCTCGCCGTTGATGATCGCACCCAGCACCGAGGTGCGCAGGCGCATCAGCGGCGTTGCGGGGAGTGACTCCTGGGTACGGTCGCCGCGAATATAGTCCACCCGCTTGGCGCCGTGCCCGTCCGAATCAAGCCCGGCTCTTTGCGCGGTGGTCAGCGAGGTGAGGCGGAACGGAATGCCGGTGCCCTGGCCATCGGAGGTGATGATCACGCGCGAGTTCGGATCGCGCGCGGTGCTGGAGCCGGTCGGGTCCGGGCACTGGCCACCCGTCAGGATGCAGGCCGCATTCCATTCCGACTCGCCGGGCTGGCCGGTGGCGTCGATCTTGCGACGAATCAGGCTGCCGGCCCATCCGCTGCTGTCGTAGCCGCCCTGGTAGATCGAGTTCCCACCGGTAAGGATGGGAAGGGATACGGCCGCCGGTGTGGAGGAGGTGCTCTGCGCCACCACGCTGGCGATGATCTTGCGCATGGCGTCGATCAGCTCGTCGGGGTTGGCGGCGGCGAAGAACTGGCCGCGACTGTTGACGGCCGCGTGCCACATGTCGTCGATTTTTTCAGCTATGTCACTGCTCGGGATGTTGGGCCATGCGGCCTGCCCCTTGCGCAGGCGCAAAAGGTTGGCATCGGTTGCGGGAATGGTGCCATCCACGCCGAAGCCGATTATGTATTGAACCAGGTGCGGCCAGGTCGCTGGGTTGTTGGCGGGATTCCAGTAGACCTCGGGATTGTCCAGCCAGTTGTCGCCCGGATTCAGCGGCGTGCTGCCGGTGACGCCGGTGGTGCGATCGGCCAGATAAGGGCGCACCTTGAGCTTGGTCTGGGCATTGGTCTGGAAGTCCGGACGCAGGTCTGTGGCCCAGAAGTGGAAACCGATGTCGGCCATGCCGCGGGTGTTTGGCGTGCCCTCATTCCAGTAGAGGGTGGTCGGACCGCCTAAGGTGCCCTTTCCGTATGTCCTGCCGTCCGGAAGGGTGCGGGGTAGGGGGGAGTTGTCGTTGCTGGTGGTGGTAACGGAGCCGCCGTTCCACATGCCGTCGGTCATCTGGATGTGGAAGTTCTTGCGGCAGGCCAGCTCGCGCCCGGAATCGGGGTCGTAGTAAGGGTTCTTGGTTGTAAGGCGATTGCTGTTGTTGCCGTAGGTGAACAGGGTTCCCACGCGGTTGGCAGCGGCCTGATTTGGAGTACCACCGCTTGCCGGGTTGTTGAACAGCCAGTTGTAGAATTTTGTCCGGGTGGCACCCTGGAAAGGAGAAAGAATCGTGGTGCCGCCTGCAACGAAGGGGTTGGCTGTGGTGTTGGAGTTGATGTTCTGCCAGGCGACCCGGATCCCGTGGTCGAAATCGGCGAAAGCGTGCGAGGTGCCGCTGATGGCTGCGATCTTGCGGTAGCGGTAATAGGAGTACCAGTTGGCGAAGTTCTGTCGTTCCGCCGCGGGAAGGGGCACCCAGGTCCAGTTGTTGGTGGTGTAAAGCGTTCCCGTGTTGGATATCTTTCCGTTGGCATCGGCAGTCAATGCCGGGCCGGTGTAGCGGTAATAGCCGGCACCCGTCGCCCCGCAAAAGCTCAGCGTCGACAGATTGCTCGTTGACGAAGCAGTTCCTCCGGGACGATTGTGTTGAATGCCCTCACGCCATGCGGCGGTAAAAGATGCGGCGGGAAAGCTGGTGCCGTTCTCGTACAGCGGTGGTCGGTAGATGGTGTTGGGGTTGTAATAGACACCGTTCATCGGCAGCGCCTTCAGCGTTCCGGCCGCAGCCTGCGGGTCGATGACGCCGGCACACTTCCATCGGTTGCTTCCCCAGGAGGTATTGTTCGGGTCGTAAGGTCGCCTGTCAGGCATGTAATCCCAGGCCATCGAACCCGAATCATCGAAGGTCAGCACCACGTTCGGCGCCACTTTGGCGGTGAGCTCGGGCGGCGTGGTCAGCAGATCCACGGTGCCGGCTGCCGGTGCGGCCTGCGACAGGCCCGACAGCGCGCTGGCAAAGGTGATGGCCGCGGCCATCAGGGAAGTCTTGAGGTGCATCCTGTTCATGACGAGGCTCCTTGGAGGGTGCGCGGATCAGGGCGACGCATTGGACTGGGTGCCGGTATTGGTGAGGTCGCTGGAGGAGAACACGCTTTCCAGCACGCGGATGGATGCGTTGTTGCCGCCCTGGCTGCGCGCGGTGATGCGGTAGAAGTTGGACTTGCCGGCCTGGCTGCGCAGTTCGCTGTCGATGGCACCGGCCTGGTTGCCAGAGCCGGGGGGCACGTTGGCACCCATGTCTTCGATCATGATGGCCGGCTGCTGGGCCAGTGAGGCCGTTTGCAGGTTGCCGGTCAGGCCCGTGAGCGTGTGGTTGTAGGTGAAAGCACCCGCTGGCGGCGTGACCCAGTTTCGCGCGGTGCGGAATGACTGCACTCCGGCCTTCAGCGTTCCGTCCACCTGCGGACGCTGCACGCAGGTCCCGGTGCTGCTGCCGATGCAGGGCGGCAGGGGCTGGCCTGTTGCGGCGTTGAAGTCCAGGTTCCACAGCCAGGATTCGGCTCCGCGCAATCCGCTGTCGGCGCCCATGGCGCTGAGCTGCTGGTTGCGCATGCCGCCGACCATTTTTTCCTGCAGCATGGAGGAGCTGCTGGCCGCCAGGGCGATCAGGGTGATGAGTACCAGCATGATGAGCGCGATGAACAGCACGGCGCCGCGCTGGCGGGCCGGGATGAGGCCGAGCTTGGAGAAGTTGTGAATAGCCATATGCGACCTACAGGTTGCCGTTGCGTACGGAGAAATAGCCGATGAATTCGCGGCGGTTCATGTTTCCGACCTGAAGGCCGGAGGGAAGCGTGTCCGAGGCTGCCGGGATGGGGTAATCGGTTCCATCGAAACGGTAGCTGCGGCCGATTGCGTCGATCGTGTTCACTTCGTCCACCGAATTGACCAGAAGATGCGGCTCGATGGTGCGGACAGAGCGCCACAGGCAGCCCGGCTCCATGGTGGTGCCAGGCGGTGCCACGGCGCATCCGACCGGGCTGGTGGTGGTGATTTCCGCCGCGGTCATGAGGCGTGTATTGCCGTCGCCCTGCAGCACCCCGAAGCGGAAGGCCAATAGATCCACGCCGCGCACCAGCTCCTGGGCCACGCCGTTCTCGCTCCGTACCAGTACCGGGATCAGGCGCTGGGATGCGGCGCTGTTGGGGCGGGCATCCGGGCTATCGTCGCCGCGGAATACCAGGTAGTAGCTGACGGTGACGAAATCGTTGGTGAAATCGAACAGACGCGCGTCGCGCAGCGAGCTGCCGTTGCAGAGCTGGCCGGGGGCGCCGGCGAGGACGTTGCCGTCTACCGTCAGTGTCTTGCTGCCCACGTTGACCGCGCTGATCGGCAGGATCGCGGGCGCAATGCAGTCGGACACCAGCGCAAGGCCGGCCGTCATGTTGAACGGGTCGTCGCCGGTCTGCGGGGCGACGGTGATCACGGTGCCTCCGGCGATCGTGCCTCCCGTGGGCGTGGAACAAGTGTTCAGCGGAACCGTCCAGCCCGAGCCGCGCAGGTAGCGCACGGTGAGTACGTCCGAACCCGGTACGCGGCTGCCGACCGCAAGGCCCATGTCGGGGATTCCGGTATTTGCGGCAGTGAGAGCCGGCGTGCAGGCCGTTGTGGTGCAGGTGTAGCCCTGGATGAACCAGCGCGGGCTGAGCACGTAAGCGGCCGCGGCCGATGCCGTGGTGGGATTGCCGGTCGCGTCGATGCTGTTGATGTTGCTGTCGGGCAGATTCAGATCCCTGGCGTACACCATGGGCGCGCGGCTCGGCAGGACCGGGACCGTGGTGCCTTTCACGCTGGCGCCGGTGGTGGAGCTGCAGTACTGGCCGGCCGCCATGCGCATGTCGGTTTCCATGCGCATCAGGGCAAAACGGCCGTTTTCCTGCAGGCGGGCCAGGCCGCTCTGCACCTTGTTGGTGCCGCTGATGCCGCTGAACAGGGTGATGATGCCGGCCATCAGCAACAGGCCGAGTGCCACCGCGACGAGCACTTCCACCAGGGTGAAGCCGGAGTGCTGCGGGCGATGCGCGCGCATGGCGGAGAATGAGATGCTCATGGCTGGAACACCCATGCGAAGGTCTGGGTGGCGGGCGTGCCGCCGGTTCTGGACAGGTCGGCCTCGGTCCAGGTGATGGTCATTCTGCAGAGCCCCCCATAAGGCTGGGAGCCGGCGTAGCCCGGATTGGGCGGCAGGTTGTCGCAATTGATGACGGCGGTGGGCGCCGGGAGGTGTTCGACAAGTTGTTGACTCCACATCAGCCGGTCATAGGCGGCGAGCTGGGTGGGCGTGCAGCTGGCGGTTCGGCAGTCGGCGGTGCCCGTTGCGGTGCTGGCGTTGTAGGTGCCGTTGTACTGGTCGATCCAGCCGAGGTTGGTGCGCATGCGGTCGGCCATGGATTCGCCCAGGAAGGAGGCCTGGGTGCGCAGGAACGCGCTGTGGTTGGTGCGAACGGAAAGCACCATCAGGCCGGCGACTCCCAGCAGCCCTATGCTGAACACGAGGATGGAGATCAGCACTTCGAGCAGGGTAAAGCCGCGCTGGCGGGGAAAGATTCGCATTGGGCCGCTCTCCATTTAGTTGCATTCACCCGCGGGGGCGCCGGTCGTGTCGCGCCGCGCATCGATGATTCCGCTGGGAGCCACGTGGACGCGCCGGGACTGGGCTGGATCTTTCATGTCCGTGGGGCGGCAGATGCTGAAGTCGAATTCGGTCGCGCCGCGCAGGGCGCCGGTCGGGGAAAAGACCACGATGCCGTCGTCTCCACCTGAGCCGGTGGCGAACGCCAGCAGGGTGAATCCGTTTTCCATGGCGCCGCGGTGCTGGACGCACATGGAAACGCCATTCTCGATCGAGGCCGCGCATGCCGCCGCCGTGGCACCCGGCGAGGTGGGAGGGTCTTCGAGGACGCCGCCGGTTACCTTGGCAGCCACGACCTGCCAGCCATCGTTCCAGTTTCCGCCGTTGGCCACGACGGCGACGCTGCGACCACGGCGTACGGCTTCGGCGCGGGCGGTGTTGAGCGCGCCGACCAGTTCGTTGGTGTTGGTGGTGGCGGTCATCCGCAGGCTGAACTCCCGGAAGCTGGGGAGCGCAATGGCCGCGAGGATGGCGACGATTGCAATCGTCACGATCAGTTCCACGAGGGTGAAGCCGAGCGTTCGTTGGGGTTGTCCGAGGCGGGAATGCATCTCAGGCTCCTGTTTTCACTGGTACAGGCTAGTGTGGCACTTGGGCGTGAGGCCAGTCTTGCCCGATGATCGGTTGGCCCGACCCGATGGCCGTTCGGTGACGTGGGATGTGTGGCGCAGCGTCGGCCGCGTAGGGCCGACCTACGGGGGGTGTGGGGTGTGGCGTCGGCCGCGTAGGGCCGACCTACGGGGGGGTGTGGCGTCGGCCGCGTAGGGCCGACCTACGAGGGGGCGTAGGTCGGGGCTACGTCCCCGACGGGGTGTGGGTGGTGTGTGTGCGGTGTGGCGTGGCGCAGCGTCGGCCGCGTAGGGCCGACCTACGAGGGGTGTGGGGTGTGGCGTCGGCCGCGTAGGGCCGACCTACGAGGGGGCGTAGGTCGGGGCTACGTCCCCGACGAATGCTTGTGGCATCCTTGCCGGCCGATTTGGCTGAACGAGACGAATGCCTCCGATGAGCAGCACCCCCGCGACCGTCAATGCCCGCGTGTTCCCGCGCGCCGGGCTGGATATCCTTTCCCGCCAGGAGGTGAGTCGCCTGCGCGATGCCTCCAGGGGCGGGCTGCATGACCTCCTGCGCCGCTGCACCCTGGCGGTGCTGACGTCCGGCAGCGCCACGGATGACCCGCGTGCGGCGCTGATCCGCTATCCGGATTTCGACGTGCAGGTACAGCAGCAGGATCGCGGGGTGAAGCTGGAGCTGTCCAACGCGCCGGCCGAGGCGTTCGTCGATGGCAGGATCATCGTGGGCGTGGCCGAGCTGCTGTTCGCGGTGGTGCGCGACATCGCCTACGTCTCTTCGGAGATTCAGAACAACGGCGACTTCGATCTGAGCAACCCGGAGGACATCACCAACGCGGTGTTCGAGATCCTGCGCAACGCGCGCGTGCTGCGCTCGCACGTGGACCCGAACCTGGTGGTGTGCTGGGGCGGCCATTCGATCGGTCGCGCCGAGTACATCTACACCAAGGATGTCGGCTACCAGCTGGGCCTGCGCGCGCTGGACATCTGCACCGGCTGCGGGCCGGGGGCGATGAAGGGGCCGATGAAGGGCGCGACCATCGCGCACGCCAAGCAGCGCCGCCGTGCAAACCGCTACATCGGCATCACCGAACCGGGCATCATCGCGGCCGAGTCGCCCAATCCGATCGTCAACGAACTGGTGATCATGCCGGACATCGAGAAGCGCCTCGAAGCCTTCGTGCGCCTCGGGCACGGCATCATCGTGTTCCCCGGCGGCGTCGGCACGGCCGAGGAAATCCTGTACCTCCTGGGCATCCTGCTGCATCCGCAGAACGCCGACGTGCCCTTCCCGCTGGTGTTCACCGGCCCGCGCGAGTCGGCGGCCTATTTCGACCAGATCGACCGCTTCCTGCGCCTGACGCTGGGCGAGAGCGTAGCCGAGCGCTACCACATCGTGGTGGACGATCCGCGCGAGGTGGCGACCCACATGCAGCGCGGCTTCGAGAAGGTGAAGTCGCATCGGCTCGACAGCAAGGATGCGTTCTTCTTCAACTGGTCGCTCAAGATCGAGCCGGAATACCAGCATCCGTTCGGCCCGACCCACGAGAACATGCGCAAGCTGCACCTCTACCGCGACCGGCCGGCGCACGTGCTCGCCGCCGACCTGCGGCGGGCGTTCTCGGGCATCGTGGCGGGCAACGTGAAGGAGGAGGGCATGCAGGCGATCGAGCAGCACGGTCCCTTCATCATCGACGGCGAGCCGGAAATCATGCGCGCCCTGGACGAACTCCTGCAGAGCTTCGTGGCGCAGAACCGGATGAAGATGTCGGGCGACTACAAGCCCTGCTATCGGCTGCTGACCTGAGCCGTCCCTGTCTGCGTTGCGCTGGCAGGGCGGGAGCCGCATAGCGGATTCCGCCGAGGGTGCGGTGCCGTGGGACGGGGTGATGGTGGAGTCGCCTTCGGCGATTCCACCCTGCGATAGATTCGCAGGTCGGGGCTACGTCCCCGACGCAGTGTTCGATGCCCGGCAGCGTCGGCCACGTAGGGCCGACCTACCGAGATGTG
>NZ_JBBDHC010000016.1:0-87630 GCF_037203605.1 Denitratimonas tolerans | reverse complement strand
GTGTTCAACACGGTGCTCGAAGCGGTCGAGGAAACCGGTGCCAACGCCTCGGTCATCTACGTGCCGCCCCCGTTCGCCGCCGACGCCATCCTGGAAGCGGCCGACGCCGGCATCCAGGTCATCGTCTGCATCACCGAGGGCATCCCGGTGCTGGACATGCTGCGGGTCAAGCACGTGCTCGCCGGCTACGACGACGTGGTGCTGATCGGCCCCAACTGCCCCGGCGTCATCACCCCGGGCGAATGCAAGATCGGCATCATGCCCGGCCACATCCACAGCGTGGGCAAGGTCGGCATCGTGTCGCGTTCGGGCACGCTGACCTATGAAGCGGTCAAGCAGACCACCAGCGCCGGCCTCGGCCAGTCCACCGTGATCGGCATCGGCGGCGATCCGATCCAGGGCATGAACTTCATCGACGCCCTGCGCCTGTTCCAGGACGATCCGCAGACCGAGGGCATCATCATGGTCGGCGAAATCGGCGGCAGCGCCGAGGAAGAAGCGGCCGAGTTCATCGCCGAATACGTCACCAAGCCGGTGGTCGGCTTCATCGCCGGTGCCTCGGCCCCCAAGGGCAAGCGCATGGGCCACGCCGGCGCGATCGCCTCGGGCGGCTCGGGCACGGCCGAAGGCAAGTTCGCGGCGCTGGAAAAAGCCGGCGTCACCACGGTCAAGTCGCCCGGCGACCTGGGCAGCACCCTGGCGAAGCTGATGAAGGGCTGATTCCGGCCATTTCCCGCAAGTACAGGCAAAGGGCCGCAAATGCGGCCCTTTGTTTTTTATCGCAAGGCAGACTGCGCGGAATCAGTCGCCCGCGATCCGGTAGTGCTCGCGCACGTAGCCGTCGATGATGCCGACGAACTCCTCGGCGATGTTTTCCCCGCGCAGGGTCATGGCCTTCTTGCCGTCGATGAAGACCGGCGCGGCGGGCGCTTCGCCGGTGCCGGGCAGCGAGATGCCGATGTTGGCGTGGCGCGATTCGCCGGGGCCGTTGACGATGCAGCCCATCACCGCCAGGGTCAGGTTCTCCACGCCGGGATGGGCCAGTTTCCATACCGGCATCTTTTCGCGCACATGGTCCTGCACCACCTTGGCCAGGTGCTGGAAGAAGGTGGAGGTGGTGCGCCCGCAGCCCGGGCAGGCGGTCACCATCGGGGTGAAGGCGCGCAGTCCCATGGTCTGCAGCAGCTCCTGGGCCACGATCACCTCGGCGGTGCGCGACTGCTCCGGCTCGGGCGTGAGCGAAATGCGGATGGTGTCGCCGATGCCTTCCTGCAGCAGCACCGCGAGCGCCGCGGACGAGGCCACGATGCCCTTGCTGCCCATGCCGGCCTCGGTCAGGCCAAGGTGCAGCGGGTAGTCGCTGCGCGACGCCAGGTCGCGGTAGACGGCGATGAGATCCTGCACGCCGGAAACTTTGCAGGACAGGATGATGTCCTCTCGCGCCATGCCCAGCTCGACCGCACGCGCGGCCGAATCCAGCGCCGAGCGGATCAGCGCTTCGCGCAGCACTGCGGCGGCGTCCCAGGGTTCGGCGCGCCCGGCGTTTTCGTCCATCAGGCGCGCCGCCAGGTCCTGGTCGAGCGAGCCCCAGTTGGCACCGATGCGCACCGGCTTGCCGTGGCGCAGGGCCAGTTCGATCAGGGTGGCGAACTGGGTGTCGCGCTTGCGCCCGAAGCCGACGTTGCCCGGGTTGATGCGGTATTTCGCCAGCGCCTCGGCGGCGGCGGGTTCATCCGTGAGGAGCTGGTGGCCGTTGTAGTGGAAATCGCCGATCAGCGGCACCGATACGCCCATCATCGCCAACCGGTCGCGGATGCGCGGCACGGCGGCGGCGGCCTCGGCGTTGTTGACGGTGATGCGGACCAGCTCGGAGCCGGCGCGCCAGAGTTCGGCCACCTGGCGCGTGGTGGCGTTGACGTCGGCGGTGTCGGTGTTGGTCATCGACTGCACCACGATGGGTGCATCCCCGCCCAGCGCGACACCACCCACGCGGGCGGCGAGGGTGCGATGACGGATCGGAGTGGATACGCGGCTCATGCCTCACCTGCAGGAACGGGGCACCGGTACGGTGCCACGCAGCCTCGCATTATCGCGCAAGCGCGCCGTCGCACGCACGACTCAGGCGCGGTCGGCCTCCGCCAACAGATAGTCGCCGGTGCGACGCAGCGTGCGCAGCGCGCCGCAGGCATAGACGTTGGAGCCTTTCGCGCCCGGCCCATCCCAGCGATCGCTGCTGCGCGTCACTTCCAGCCGGGGCGCGTCGACATCGTTGACCGCAGGCAGCAGGAACAGCTCGGGGCCGCTCGCCTCGCCCGACAGCGGTGCCAGCCCGATCGCCCGGATCGGGGCCTCGGAGCCCCCGGCTTCGTCCAGGGAGCGCAGGCCGACCGCGTGGGCGCGCCGGGAAACCAGGTCGACGCCGGCCTCCATGCCGCCTTCGTCGTAGCGCAGCCAGCGCACCAGGCCGACCATCCAGTCGTAGGGACCGCCCTCGGCCGGAAGGCCCAGCCCGACCAGTTCGCCGATGCGGGCACGCACGCCCTGCGCGGCCTCCCAGCGCAGCCGGTAGCCGCCCAGGCTCTGGTCCTGGATGCGTGCGCTCGCCAGCGTCGCGTGCACGGCATCGGCACTGGCCTGGGCCCAGGACGCCCGATTCAGGGAAACCGCCGAGACGCCGCGCACTTCGCGCATGAAGGAGTCGAAATCCTGGCCCCCGGCGAGCTGGTAGTGCAGGCCGCTCAGGCCCACGATCGTGTCGAGCGCGTAGCCTCCTTCCAGGCGCGGGCTGGCGCGGGTCACATCCTGGCTCCAGCCTTCCAGCGCGCGTTCGAGCAGGCTGGTCGGTACCGTCAGGCGGTAGTCGCGCGACAGCCGCAGCACGGCCTCGCCGCCCTCGCCGCTGCGCGAGAGGGTGCCGCGCACCAGCGCCTCGAGCTTGCGCAGGTCGATCCACAGCATGTCCCCTTCATCCGGATCGGGCGCGCGCGAAACGAAGGTCGGCGGCAGGTCGGTGTCGATCATCGCCAGCACGCCGGCCGCGGCAAAGCGCTGCGGGGTCATCTCCACCGTCGCCGCCACGTCGCGGCACAGCGACCACAGCTCCACCAGCTCGCGCTGGCTGAAGCGGTAGGGATTGGCCAGCGCCATCAGCACCGCCTGGTTCTGCAGCAGTGCCACCGTCAGCGAGCGACGCTCGGAGGCGTCCTCGACGGCCTTGTCGTCCAGGCCGCGTGCGCTGGCGAACGCAGCCAGCGCGTAAAGCTGCGCCCACACGTCCGGTTCCGGCGAGCGATACAGGAAGTAGCTCGTGGCCAGCCAGCGGACGTGGTGGTAGACCGCACGCACCAGGGCCACGGCCACCGTGCTGCCGCGCAGGAACGGCACCTTGCCGGCCGGGGCGCAGGCTTCCACCAGCGCCATGCGATAGCCGAGCGCAAGCTGGCGATGCAGGTGGATCAGCTGCGCGGCCGTCTCGGCCTTGCTCCCGGCCAGCGGAAAGCTGCTGCCCTGCAGGCGGCTGGTCAGCAGGGTGATCGCCTCCAGTAGCGGCGTACGCAGCACCTCCATCACCTCCAGCCGGGTGAAGCCCTCGAGCTGGCGCGCGTGGAAGGCGTCCAGCGCGCCGGACAGCTGGAGCAGATAGGCCTGCTGGTTGGCACGCGGCAGGGCATCGACCCAGGCATGCAGCCGCTTGGCATCGGCCGGCAGCGCGTCGCGACCGGCGGGCAGGCGCTCCGGCAGGTTCGCGCTCAGGCTGCGGTAGGGATTGATCATGCGCGCTCCAGGCGAGGCCGACGGACAGGACGCAGCTTCCCGCGACGCGCGCCGGATCGCAAGTCCGGGCGCGTCGCGACTCGGCACAAGGCATTGTGAATCAGTGTATTTGCGGACACTTTCTCGATTCCGTGTGAAAATCATGCCATGCCCACGCCGCACCGTACGCCACAGTGACACCGCCTCTTCCCGCCCCGCCGCGCCAGGTCCTTGCACCCGCGCAGCTCAATGCGCTGGCGCGCGGCCTGCTGGAGGACGCGCTCGGCCAGGTCTGGATCGAAGGCGAGCTGGGTGGCGTCTCCCGCCCGGCGTCGGGCCACCTCTACTTCGCCCTCAAGGACGCGCGCGCCCAGGTGCGCTGCGCGCTGTTCAAGCCCAAGAGCCAGCGGCTCGGCTTCCGCCCGGTCGACGGGCTGCAAGTGCTCGCGCACGGGCGGGTCACGCTGTACGAACCGCGCGGCGAGTACCAGCTCATCGTCGACCACCTGGAGGAAGCGGGCGAAGGTGCGCTGCGGCGCGCGTTCGAGGCACTGAAGGCACAGCTGGCCGCGGAAGGCCTGTTCGACGCGACGCGCAAGCGGCCGCTGCCGGCGCGCATCGCCCGCATCGGCGTGCTCAGCTCGCCCGGCGGCGCGGCGGTACACGATGTGCTGACCGTGCTGCGGCGGCGCTTCGGCCTGCTGGAAGTGGACCTGCTTCCGGTGCCGGTGCAGGGTCCACAGGCTGCGGCCGAGATCGTGCGGATGCTGTCGCGCGCGGACGCCAGCGCGCGCTACGACGTGCTCCTGCTCACCCGCGGCGGCGGTTCGCTGGAAGATCTGGCCGCCTTCAACGACGAAGCGCTGGCGCGCGCCATCGCGGCGGCGCGCACCGTCGTGGTCAGTGCGATCGGGCACGAAATCGATGTCTCCATCAGCGACTTCGTCGCCGACCTGCGCGCCGCCACCCCTTCTGCCGCCGCGGAATTGCTCAGCCCCGACGGTCGCGACCTGCGGCGGCGGCTGCACCGCCTGCGTGAGCAGATCGACATCGCCGTGCGGCGCGGGATCGAGCGCGGCTGGCTGCGTCTGGATCCACTGCAGCACCGCCTGGGTGCGCAGCAGCCGCTGGCCCGGCTGCAGCGCGGCGCGGAACGCCTCGCCATGCTGTGGCACCGTCTCGGGCTGGGCATCGGCCAGGCGCAGGCCGCGCGCCGGGCGCGGTTCGGCCCGCTCGTGCGGCGTCTCTCCGCGGTCCACCCCCGGCCGCGCGTGGAGGCGCTGGCGGCAGCCAGCGCGCGGCTCATCGACACGCACCATCGCGGCATCACCCTGCGCCTTGCGCGCGAGGCCACGCGCCTGGCCGCGCTCGCGCGCGCGCTCAACGCGGTCAATCCGCTGGCGACGCTGCAGCGCGGCTATGCGATCGTGCTGGATGCCGACGGGCGCAGCGTGCGATCGGCCGCCTCGCTGTCGCGCGGACAGGAGGTCGCGGTGCGGCTGAGCGATGGCGAACGCCGCCTGCGCGTGCTGGACGATCCCTAGGACCGCAACGGCCCTGGCTCCGCGCGCTCAGCGCGCCTGATCCGGCCCCAGCAGCAGCACCCGGGTGCCGTCCTCGCCGCGCGCGACGCGATGCTGCGGCAGATCCGGCAGATCGCCGGACACGGCCTCCAGCGCCGCGCCATCGTCACCCTGCACGCGCCAGAGGCGGAAGATCGAAAGCTCGGTACCAACGCGCAGCAGTGCGACCGCGCCCTGCCAGACGGGCGTTTCGTCCGGTGCCAGCGACAGCGGCGCGAACCACAGGTGCAGCACGAAGCGGGTGTCAGGCTCCGGGCCGGGGCGGGTCATCAGCAAGGCATCGCCATGCCCGCTGTGGGAGGCCGGCAGCACCGGCAGGCTGTCCGGGGTCGCGGTCTTGTCGAGGATGGCAAGCAGGGTTTCGATGTTCGCCGGCGGGCCGGGTTCCCAGCCGGCGGCCTGCAGACGATCGCGCAGCGGACCGATCGGGCCGGCGTACTGCAGGTTCATCGGCCAGGCGCGCTTGCTCAGGAAATCGTTGCGCCGCGCCGGCAGCTCCGCCCAGGCGCCGTCGCGCCAGGCATCGGCGCGTATTCCGGTGCGCAGCTCGGGGGGTGCGAACTGGCCCAGGATGTCGGACGCGCTGCGGTGGCCGTGCCAGAGTCCGACGCCGATCACGCACAGATAGAACCCGAGCGCCAGCGGACGCATCCAGAACGAGCGCAGCGCGCGGCGGCGGTAGGCCAGCCCCAGCACCGCGATCCAGGCCACGCCCAGGAAAATGCCGCCCAGCACGTCGGTCAGCCAGTGCGCGCCCAGGTACAGGCGCGCGAAGGCGATCGTGGCCACCGCGATGGCCGCGATGCCGTAGGGCCACGCCCGGCGGCGACCGGGCAGCTCGCGCGCGATCAGCACGGCGAAAAAGCCGAACACGACGGTCGCCATGGTGACCTGCGCCGAGGGGAAATCGAAGCCGGCCACCGCCATGGCCGCCGGCGGGCGCGGCACCTGGATCAGGCGATCCAGCACCCAGACCGCCGCCAGGGCAAACACGAACGCGGCGATCCAGTGCCCCAGCGCCACCCAGCGCCGGCGCCAGCCCAGCCACAGCGCCACTACGGTGACGCCGGGCACGAGCACCTGCCAGTCGCCCAGGCTGGCCAGCACCGCCATCGGCACATCGGCCAGCGGGGTGCGCAGGCCGAACATCAGGTGGTGAACCGTCAGATCCAGCGCCGTGGGGTCGTCGTGGCCGGCGGCCAGCAGCAGCACCGAGAAGAAGGCCCAGCTTCCGGCGATGAGAAGGATCGCCATCGCCAGCAGCGAAGACGATTCGCGCCGGCGCGGATCGATCAGGGCGCTGGCAAAACGCCCCAGCACCGGATGCCGCACCGACCAGCGCAGCAGCCGCGACAGGATCAGCGAGGTGCGCGGTGCCAGCACCTTGTAAGTCTGGTAAACGGTGAAATAAATCAGCGCCAGCAGCGCCAGCAGCGCGCCCACCACGATCGCCAGCCGCCCCGCGACGGCGGCAAGCAGGTCGATCGAGGCACCAAAGGCCCAGCCGGCGAGCAGGAACGCCGCACCCCAGCTGAGCGAGGCCACCGCGCTGGCCGGGACATAGCGTCGCGCCGGCATTTCCAGCATCCCGGCGATGGCCGGCACCAGCGGCCGCACCGCACCCACGTAGCGTGCGATCAGGATGCTCTTGAGCCCGTGGCGACGAAACATCGCCTCGCCCTGCGGCAGCCAGCCCGGATAGCGCGAAAACGGCCACATCCGCCGCAGGCGATCGCCGTAGTGGCGGCCGAACAGGTAGCTCAGTCCGTCGCCGGCGAACGCGCCGGCGCTGGCACAGGCGATTGCGTACGGGCCATCCAGGGTACCCAAGCCGATGAACGCGCCGATGGCGAACAGCAGCGGAATGGCCGGAACGACGAACCCCAGGATCACCACGGCGTCGAAGAACGCAATCAGGAAGATCGCAACGCCTGCTGCGGTGGGATGGTGGCCGACCCAGGCGATCAGCGCGTCGAGCGTCTGCGAATTCATCGGCGAAGTATAGAAGGCACCCGCGTACGGGCTTCTGGGCTAGAGTGCCGGCGTGTTCCTGCTTCATTCACGGCATCCCCATGAACTCCCTCGACGGCAAGACCCTCTTCATCACCGGTGCCTCGCGCGGCATCGGCCTGGCGATCGCGCGGCGCGCCGCGCGCGACGGTGCCAACATCGTCATCGCGGCCAAGTCGGCCGTGCCCAATCCCAGGCTGCCGGGCACCATCCACACCGCCGCGGCCGAGGTGGAAGCAGCCGGCGGCCAGGCGCTGGCGATCCAGTGCGACATCCGCGATGAAGCCGGCGTGGAGGCCGCGGTCGCCGCCGCGGCGGAGCGCTTCGGCGGCATCGACATCCTCGTCAACAACGCCAGCGCGATCTGGCTCAAGGGCATCGCCGAAACCCCGATGAAGCGCTTCGACCTGATGCAGCAGGTCAACGCGCGCGGCACCTTCCTGGTCACGCAGAAGTGCCTGCCGCACCTGCTGAAGGCCGCCAACCCGCACGTGCTCACGCTCGCGCCGCCGCCCTCGCTCGATCCCAAATGGTGGGCCCCGCACACCGGCTACACGCTCGCCAAGATGGGGATGAGCTTCGTCACCCTGGGCCTGGCCGCGGAGCTGGCCGGGCGCGGCATCGCGATCAACGCGCTGTGGCCGCGCACCATCATCGCCACCGACGCGCTCAACATGATTCCCGGCGTGGACACGCGCGGCTGCCGCACCCCCGAAATCGTCGCCGACGCCGCCCACGCCGTGCTGGTGCGCCCGGCGAGTGGCTTCACCGGGCGCTTCCTGATCGACGAAGAGGTGCTGGGCGAGGCCGGAGTGACGGACTTCTCCGGCTACGCGGTGGATCCGGGCCGGCCGCTGCTGCCGGATCTGTTCCTGGATTGACTGCCGACTGCTGCGTTCACCCGCGGCTGCGCATGCTGTTCGCAGCGGCGGGCGTCATCGTACTCGCGCCGCGACGCGGGCCACTTGGAAAATCGTGCGAACGCTACAAGCGTGGCGCGGTTTTCAGGGGCGCAGGGCACCGGAAGTGCGCGGCTTATTTTTCGGGGTGAGCCGCGCTTTTGGCAATGCTGAAGTCAATGGAATAGCTTCCGACAGCAGAATTGTTCAAATAATCCAGCGACTCATTTCTCGTCAAATAATATGTTTCCGACTCAAGCACGCGCTGGATTTTTTCATCCAGGCCGGAAGCAACCTCCATCACGGTAGCAAGATTCAGCTCGATCGTTGCACCGTCGAGCGACCTGCCGCGCGCTTCCACCTTGACGCTCTGATTGGGATTCAATGCTCCCGACGCCCGCTCGACACTTGCGGGAGAGGCGCTGCCGTCCTGGAACATCCGGACGACGGCTTCCGTCGGAATGAACGGAATCGCTATGTGCCAATCGCGCACATCGACGCGCTCTCCAGCATCACCTTTCGCCTTGGCACCAACAAAAAACATGGCATGTGCCGGTGATTTATTCACGAGTGCGTCCCAGTCGGCACCTTCCAACGCATCGGTGAGACGAAGCAATACGGAGTTCGCTGGATCTTCAATGGCAAAACTATCCCGCCTACCCTCATCGCAATACGATGAATCCTCTCCCGGACGGGGGGCGATAACCTGGCACCTCAGGCAGCCGTAGAAACAATTTATAAAAAGAAACGGCTCATATTTTGGGTAGCCAACGGGATTGTATGCGCATTTGCCGCACTTATACTCTCCATCAATATCTGGCGCATTGGTGTATTCGCAATATTGAGCGCCAGCCTGGCCTGCAGGAATGAGGGCGGCCATCAGCAGTGCCAAGAGAGAAATGATGGTTTTCATCGAAACACCTCCTTTTGCTGTAAAGCGTAGCGAATGGCACAAGACAATTCGCCCCCGGTAGATTGCCCGAATCACTGAAAGAGGCCGCCTGGAAGCCGCCTCGTGCCGCTGCAAGATGTTTGCGTCTTCGCTCCCTGGAGACCGCGCTGTCATGGCAAGCCGTTGAAGCCCGATCTCACAATCAGTGATCCAATGGTTGATCAGCCCGCCACTTTTGACCAGTACATCAAAACGCCTCGCTTGTCAACTGCCCGGTTGGGACAATGAAGAGAGGCGCGCCGTGCCCGCCAGAGACATGGCTTGAGAAGCCATACAGACCGTTGCTCAGGTCATTGTCCAGCAGCGAAATCAGAGCATTACGAGCG
This sequence comes from Denitratimonas tolerans, assembly GCF_037203605.1. Lineage (NCBI taxonomy): Bacteria > Pseudomonadati > Pseudomonadota > Gammaproteobacteria > Lysobacterales > Lysobacteraceae > Denitratimonas > Denitratimonas tolerans. The sequence continues at coordinate 78,107 of NZ_JBBDHC010000016.1, read as the reverse complement.
TCAGCAGGACGTTTCCCACCGCCCCGGGCCCTTTGACAAAGCGCGAGAAAGATCTGCCGAATGCGGAACACAGGCTTTCTCGAAGCCTTGTTGACCCGCGCCGTACCCGTGCGCTCCGTAACTCAAATCGCCTTGGAAAACCGCGCCGGCGCCATCGCTTCGGCGCGTTCGTGCAGGTAGGCGTCGAAGGCCATGGCGACGTGGCGCAGCAGGAGCTGGCCGCGCGGGGTGGCGCGGACGCGCTCGCGGGTGATCTCGACCAGGCCGTCGGCCACCATCGGCTCGAGGCGCGCCAGCGCCGCCCGGAAATACTCGCGGAAGTCGATACCGTGGCCTGCTTCCACCTCGCGGATATCGATTTCGCCCAGGCACATGATCTGGCCGATCACGTCCGCACGCAGGCGGTCGTCGGCATCCAGCGACAGCCCGCGCCACACCGGCAGCGCGTCGGGCTGGTGCGCCAGGCGCGCTTCCCAGGTGCCCAGGTCGCGCGGGTTCTGGCTGAAGCTGGCACCGATATGGCTGATCGCGCTCACGCCCAGACCGATCAGATCGGTTTCAGCGTGGGTGGTGTAGCCCATGAAGTTGCGGTGCAGGCTGCCGCTGCGCCGCGCCTTGGCCAGCTCGTCCTCGGGCAGGGCGAAGTGGTCCATGCCGATGTGCTCGTAGCCGGCGGCGGTGAGCTTCTCGATCGCCAGGCGCAGCAGCGCCAGGCGCGTGGCGGCGCTGGGGAGATCCTCGGCCTTGAGCTGGGTCTGGGCGCGGAAGACTTCGGGCAGGTGGGCGTAGCCGTAGATCGCCAGGCGGTCCGGCCGGGCTTCGAGCACGGTATCCAGGGTGCGGCCGAAGCCTTCGACGGTCTGCTTGGGCAGGCCGTAGATGAGATCCACGTTGACCGAACGCAGGCCGTGGGTGCGGCAGGCGCGGATCAGGTCCAGGGTCATTTCCACGCCCTGGATGCGGTTGACCGCCTCCTGCACCACCGGATCGAAGTCCTGCACGCCGAGGCTGGCGCGGTTGAAGCCCAGCCGCGCCAGCTCGCCGATCTCGTCCGGGGTGACGTGGCGCGGGTCGAGTTCGATCGAGTAGTCGCGGTCGGCGGTCGCGCTGAAGCTGAAGTGCCGGCCGAGGCTGTCGAGCAGCGCGCCGAGCTGGGCCGGGGTCATGAAGTTGGGCGTGCCGCCGCCCAGGTGCAGCTGAATGACTTCGCGATCGCGGTCGAACAGCGGCCCGACGCGCTCGATCTCCTGATCCAGCGCGGCGAGGTACGCGGCACCCTTGCGGTGGTCGCGGGTGATGATGCGGTTGCAGCCGCAGTAGAAGCACGGGCTTTCGCAAAACGGAATGTGGACGTAGAGCGAGAGCCGGTGCGGCACCGGATCCTCGTTGCTCAACGCGATGTGCTCGCGCAGCTCGCGGTCGCCGAAGCCCTCGTGGAAACGCGGGGCGGCGGGATAGGAGGTGTAGCGCGGACCGGGGCGGTCGTAGCGCTGCAGCAGTTCGTCGCTGAAGAAAAGAGGAGTGGCCATGGGGCGCAGTCTGCCAGCGGCGGCGGGGCGCGCACTTGATGCGGATCAAAGATGGCGGCTTCATTCAGGTGGCCCGGCCTGACGCTTCGGCGCGGGATCGGCGACAATGCGGGTTTCCTTCACGGAGCCTGCCCCATGGCGATCCTGCGCATGACCGACCTCGATCTTTCCGGCCAGCGGGTGCTGATCCGTGAAGACCTGAACGTACCCGTCGCCGCGGGCAAGGTCACCTCCGAGCAGCGCCTGCGCGCGGCGCTTCCGACCCTGCGCCTGGCGCTGGAAAAGGGCGCGGCGGTGATGGTGACCTCGCACTTGGGCCGCCCGAAGGAGGGCGTGTTCTCCGAGGCCGATTCGCTCGCGCCCGTGGCCCGACGCCTGTCGGAACTCCTCGGCCGCCCGGTACCGCTGATGCGCGACTGGGTGGACGGCGTGGACGTGGCTCCCGGCGAAATCGTGCTGCTGGAAAACTGCCGGATGAACGTGGGCGAAGGCAAGGACGATCCCGCACTGGCGAAGAAGTACGCCGCGCTGTGCGACGTGTTCGTGATGGACGCCTTCGGTACCGCGCACCGCGCCCAGGCCTCGACCCACGGCGTGATCCGCGAGGCCAAGATCGCCTGTGGCGGCCCGCTGCTGATGGCCGAGCTCGATGCGCTGACGCGCGCGCTGCTGAATCCGGCGCGCCCGCTGCTGGCCATCGTCGCCGGCTCCAAGGTCTCGACCAAGCTCACCCTGCTTTCCAGCCTGCTGGAAAAGGTGGACCGGCTGATCGTGGGCGGCGGCATCGCCAACACCTTCCTGGCGGCGCAGGGCCACGGCGTGGGCACCTCGCTGATGGAGGCCGACCTCCTGGACAGCGCGCGCGCCATTCTTGCCGAGGCCGGCGAGCGCCTGGTGCTGCCGCTGGACGCGGTGGTGGCGACGGCGTTTTCGGCCGATGCCACGCCCATCGTGCGCGGGCTGGACGAGGTGCGCGGCGATGAAATGATCCTCGACATCGGCCCCGCCACCGCGGCGCGCTATGCGCAGATCGTGACGGATGCCGGCACGGTGCTGTGGAACGGCCCGGTCGGCGTGTTCGAGTTCGACGCCTTCGGCGGCGGCACCCAGGCGCTGGCGCAGGCCATCGCGGAATCTTCCGCGTTCTCCATCGCCGGCGGCGGCGACACGCTGGCGGCGGTGGACAAGTACGGCGTGACCGACGGCATTTCCTACATTTCCACCGGCGGCGGCGCGTTCCTGGAATTCTGCGAGGGCAAGACCCTGCCGGCGGTCGCGGCGCTGGAAGCACGCGGCGTCTGATCGCCGTGCCTGCGCCCGCCCGCCTCACGCCGCTGCCGCGTGCGTTCTACGACCGCGACACGGTAGCGGTGGCCCGCGCCCTGCTGGGCCAATGGCTGGTGCATCGGGGGGACGGGACGACGCGCGTGGGCCGCATCGTGGAAGTGGAGGCGTACCTGGGCCCGACGGACCTGGCCGCGCACACATCGAAAGGGCGCACCGCGCGCACCGAGGCCATGTTCGGCCCGCCGGGCCACGCCTACGTCTATCTCATCTACGGCATGCACCACTGCATGAACGTGGTGACCGGGGCGGAAGGTTCGGGCACCGCGGTGCTGCTGCGCGCGCTCGAACCCGTCGGCGAACTGCCCTTCGCCAGCAACGGGCCGGGCCGGCTGTGCAAGGCCATGGGCATCGACCGCCGCCACTACGGCCACGACCTGTGCAGCGCGGACCTCTTCATCGCGGCGGCACCGGCGGTGGACGCGGCCGACATCGTGGTGCGCCCGCGCATCGGCGTCGACTACGCCGGCGAATGGGCGCTCAAGCCGCTGCGGTTTTACGTCGCGGGCAGCCCCTTCATCTCGCGCCGCTAGGCAACTCAGCCCAGCGCATAGCCGAACTGCTGGCGGAACTGCTCGGTGAAGCCGTCGAAATCGAAGCGCTGGTTCTGCGGGCCGAGGTGCTCGATCTTGATTGCGCCCATCAGCGAGGCGATGCGCCCGGCGGTGGGCATGTCCATGCCGTTCATGAGGCCATAGATGAGGCCGGCGCGATAGGCGTCGCCGCAGCCGGTGGGATCGACCACGCGGATCGCGCTGGCGGCCGGAATGGTCAGCTCGCCCTTGCGGGTGTGGACCTCCGAGCCCTTGCTGCCGCGGGTGACGATGTAGGCTTCGACGCGCTCGGCGATGGCCCGCGCCGACAGCCCGGTGCGCTCTTCCAGGAGGCTCGATTCATAGTCGTTGACGGTGACGTAGGTAGCCTCCTCGATCATCTGCGTCAGCTCGGCACCGTTGAACAGCGGCATCGCCTGGCCGGGATCGAAGATGAAGGGGATGCCGCATTCGGCGAACTCGCGCGAGTTCTGCAGCATCGCCTCGTAGCCGTCCGGCCCGACGATGCCGAAGCGCACGTCGGGCACATCCTTCACGTGGTTCTCGTAGCTGCGCATCATCGCGCCGGGGTGGAAGGCGGTGATCTGGTTGTCGTCGAGATCCGTGGTGATGAACGCCTGCGCGGTGAACAGGCCGTCGATTTCCTTGACCTTGTCCAGGGTGATGCCGCAGGCCTCGAAGTGCTCGCGATAGGGTGCGAAATCCTGCCCCACGGTGGCCATCGGGATCGGGTCGCCGCCCAGGAGCTTCAGGTTGTAGGCGATGTTTCCGGCGCAGCCGCCGAACTCGCGGCGCATCCGGGGCACGAGGAAGGAGACGTTCAGGACGTGCACCTTGTCGGGCAGGATGTGGTTCTTGAACTGGTCCGGAAAGACCATGATGGTGTCGTAGGCGAGCGAGCCGCAGATCAGAGCCGACATCGAAAATCCTCGGTGCAGGGCCGGTCCGCGCCGGCAAAGCCGTCGATTCTACGCGCAGCCGGCGTCGGGCTGAACCACCCGCACGCGGCATCGCCCGCCGAAGCCGCCGTTAACAGGCGGCTAACACCTTGAAAACCGCGTGTTGCCGCGGTTTTGCCGGGTTGCTAGGCTAGCGTGCTTTTCCTGCTTCCGACTGCCGGGCCGACTTTGATGTTCAAGATGCTGCGTGGTCTGTTTTCCAACGACCTTTCGATCGACCTGGGGACCGCCAACACCCTGATCTACGTGCGCGGCCAGGGCATCGTGCTGAACGAGCCCTCGGTGGTCGCCATCCGCCAGGACCGCACCCCCGGTTCGCCCAAGCAGGTTGCGGCGGTGGGCCTGGAGGCCAAGCGCATGCTCGGCCGCACCCCCGGCAACATCACCACGGTGCGGCCGCTGAAGGACGGCGTCATCGCCGACTTCGCGCACACCGAGGAAATGCTCAAGCACTTCATCCGCCGGGTGCACAAGTCGCGCTTCCTGCGCCCCAGCCCGCGCGTGCTGATCTGCGTGCCCTGCGGTTCGACCCAGGTCGAGCGCCGCGCGATCAAGGAATCGGCCGAGGAGGCCGGCGCGCGCGAGGTGTTCCTGATCGAGGAGCCGATGTCGGCCGCGATCGGTGCCGGCATCCCGATCCACGAGGCGCGCGGCGCGATGGTGCTCGACATCGGCGGCGGCACCTCGGAAGTGGCGGTGATCTCGCTCAACGGCATCGTCTATTCGCAGTCGGTGCGCATCGGCGGCGACCGCTTCGACGAGGCCATCATCAGCTACGTGCGGCGCAACCACGGCACCCTGATCGGCGAGACCACGGCCGAGCGGATCAAGCTCGAGGTCGGCTGCGCCTTCCCGCAGGAGGACGTGAAGGAGATCCAGGTCTCCGGGCGCAACCTGGCCGAAGGCGTGCCGCGCAACTTCACGATCAACTCCAACGAAGTGCTCGAAGCCCTGCACGAGCCGCTCTCGGGCATCGTCAGCGCGGTGCGCGCGGCGCTGGAGCAGACCCCGCCCGAGCTGAGCGCCGACGTCTACGAGCGCGGCATCGTGCTGACCGGCGGAAGCGCCATGCTGCGCGATCTGGACAAGCTCCTGTCCGACGAAACCGGGCTTTATGTGCAGGTGGCCGACGATCCGCTGACCTGCGTGGCGCGCGGCGGCGGGCGCGCGCTGGAGCTGATCGACATGCACGGCAACGATTTCGTCGCACCCATTTGACCGGGCGCGCGCCCTGCCGCGCAGCGTAAGGAGCGGTTCGACGTGGCCCAGTCCGGCAGCAGCAGCGGCAACCTGTTCGTCGAGGGCGGCGCGGGAACGCTCAAGCTGCTGGCCTATCTGGCGCTGGCGGTGGTGTTGATGGTCGCCGACCATCGCGGCGGCTATCTGGACACGGTGCGCACGTCCGCCGGCCTCCTCACCGGCCCGCTCTATCGCCTCGCCGGAGCGCCCGCGCAGCTCGCGCACACGCTGTCCGATCACTTCACCACCCAGCGCACGCTGCTGGCCGAAAACGACGTGCTGCGCGAACAGCTGCTCCTGGCCAACGCCCGCATGGATCGCCTGGCGGGCGTGCAGGTGGAGAACCAGCGCCTGCGCGAACTCCTCGGCGGCACGCGCGGGCTGCAGCTCAACGTGCAGCTCGCCGGGCTGATCGACATCGACCTCGATCCGTTCCGGCACCGCCTGGTGATCGATGCCGGCAGCCGCCGCGGCGTGGCCGAAGGGCTGGCCGTGATCGACGGCGAAGGCCTGGTCGGGCAGGTGCTGAGCGTGACGCCGATGAACGCCACCGTGATCCTGGTCTCCGATCCGAGCCACGCGGTGCCGGTGCAGGTGGTTCGCACCGGGCTTCGCGCCATCGCCTACGGCACCGGCCGCACCGACCGGCTTGAAGTGCCAAGCATCCCCCTGAGCGCGGATCTGCGGGTGGGCGACGTGCTGGAAACCTCGGGCATGGGCGGGCGCTTCCCGGCCGGTTTCAAGGTCGGCACGATCGAGCAGCTGCATCCCGATGACACCCGCCTGTTCGCGGTGGCCGAGGCGCGCCCGGCCGCGCGCCTGGATCGCGGTGGCGAAGTGCTGCTGGTCTGGAGCGCGCCGGAAAGCAGCGCCGATCCGGTCGGCCCGCCGGCACCCGCCGGGCGGATGCGCGAACCGGCCGCTTCCGGGGAGAACCGCCCGTGAGCCGGCAGCGCGGCGGCACCGGCGTGCTGTGGGCCTCGTTCCTGGTGGCCTTCGCCCTGGCGCTGTGGCCGCTGCCCGAGTACCTCGCCGCGTTCCGCCCCAACTGGCTGGCGCTGGTGCTGTGCTACTGGGTGCTCGAAGCGCCGCAGCGCGTCGGGCTGGGCACCGCCTTCGTGCTCGGGCTGGCGGCCGACCTGATGTTCGGCAGCCTGATCGGCGAACAGGCGCTGCGCCTGTGCGTGATCGCCTTCATCCTGCTGCGCTTCCGCGCCCAGCTTCGCTACTTCACCCTGCTGCAGCAGGCGGCAGCGGTACTGGCCCTGCTGCTCAACGACCGCGTCGTGGTGCTGATGATCCGCGCGCTCGCGGGCGAAGGCTGGCCGCCGGCCTCGTTCTGGATCGCGCCTGCGGTCGGGGCGGTGCTGTGGCCGTGGATCTTCCTGCTGCTCGATGACGTGCGGCTGCGCCTGCGCGCGCGCGAGGGCTCCTGATGCGCACGCCCGGGCGGCCGATGCGCAATCCGCTGGCCGAGGCCGCCGTCCAGCGCCGCCGTGCCCTGGTCGCGTTCCTGGCCGTGTTCGCGCTGCTGGCGGTGCTGGCGGGGCGCTTCGCCTGGCTGCAGGTATTCAGCTACGAGGAGTTCCACACCCGCTCGGAGGCCAACCGCATCAAGGCCCGGCCGATCGTGCCGGCGCGCGGCCTGATCTACGACCGCGCCGGCCGCATCCTGGCCGACAACGTGCCGGCCTACCGCCTCGACGTGGTGCGCGAGGACGCCGGCGATCTGGACGAGATGGTCGCGCGCCTGCGCGAGGTGATCGACCTGGATGAGGATGACGCGCGCGCCTTCATCGCCGCCGCGCGCGCGCGCCGCAGCTTCCAGCCGGTGACGGTGAAGCTGCGGCTCTCGGATATCGAGGTGGCGCGCTTTGCGGTCAACCGCCACCGCTTCCCCGGCGTCGAGGTGGTGCCCTACCTCAACCGCCACTATCCCCACGGCGAGCTGTTCGCCCATGTGGTCGGCTACGTCGGACGCATCGACACCGCCGACCTCGCGCGCGTCGACCCGGCGCGCTACAGCGGTGCCACCCACATCGGCAAGACCGGCATCGAGCGCTATTACGAATCGCGGCTGCATGGCCAGGTCGGCATCGAACAGGTCGAAATCAACGCCGAGGGCCGCGCCCTGCGCGTGGTCGGGCGCGAACCGGCGCACGCCGGCCAGGATTTGTATTTGAGCATCGACGCGGAGCTGCAGCAGGCCGTGGTCGACGCTTTCGAGGGCCAGCCCGGTGCCGCGGTCGTGCTCGATCCGCGCAATGGCGAAGTGCTGGCCCTGGCCAGCCTGCCGAGCTATGACCCCAATCCCTTCGTCAGCGGCATCGGGCAGGCGGCCTATGCGGCCCTGCTCGATTCGCCCTCGCGGCCGCTGTTCAACCGCGTGCTGCAAGGCGGCTACGAACCCGGCTCCACGCTCAAGCCCTTCGTCGCGCTGGCCGGGCTCGAATACGGCCTGCGCACGCCGCGCGACACCACCCTGTCCACTGGTGCCTTCCGCCTGCCCGGCCAGGAGCGCGAGTACCGCGACTGGCGGCGCGGCGGTCACGGTGCGGTCAACCTCAACGAAGCGATGGCGCAGTCGGTCAACACCTATTTCTTCCAGCTCGCGGTGGACATGGGGATCGAGCGGCTGGGGGCGTATCTGGGCCAGTTCGGATTCGGCGAGGCGACCGGCATCGACCTGCTGGGCGAAGCCTCGGGCGTACTTCCCTCTCCGCAGTGGAAACGCGCCAACCGCAGCCTGCCCTGGTATCCCGGTGAAACCGTCATCGCCGGCATCGGCCAGGGCTTCTGGGTGGTGACGCCGCTGCAGCTGGCGCAGGCGACCCAGATGCTCGCCAACGGCGGGATCAGGTATCCGCCGCACCTGCTGCGTGCCACCCAGGCGCGTTTCGATGCGCCGCCCGTGCCCGAAGGCTGGCCCGCGCCCGGACCTTCGATGGTGAAGAATCCCGCCAACCTGCAGGCGGTCACGCAGGCCATGGTGCAGGTGCTGCACGGCCCCACCGGAACCGCGCGCGCCACCCTGGCCCAGTTCGAGCTGGACTACACCGTCGCCGGCAAGACCGGCACCGCGCAGCGGGTGAGCCGACGCGGCGAGCAGGCGCTCGACGTCAACCAGCTGCCCGTTGCCCAGCGCCACAACGCGCTGTTCATCGCGTTCGCTCCGGTCGAGGCACCGCGGGTCGCGGTGATGGTGGTTGTCGAGCACGGCGGCTCGGGTTCCGCCGTGGCCACGCCGGTGGCGCTGCGCATCGTCGATGCCTGGCTGCGCAGGAACCCGGCGTGAGCTTGATTCCGCACCGCTGGCGGCATCTGGTCGGCCTGCCGCGCGTGGATCCCTGGCTGTTCGGCGCGCTCCTGGCGCTGGTGCTGATCGGCCTGGCCGTGCTGCACAGCGCATCCTCCGGCAACATGACCGTGGTGCGCTCGCAGGCGGTCCGCGACGGAGCCGGCCTGCTGGCCCTGCTCGCCCTGGCGCGCGTTCCGCCGGCCCGCCTTCGCCTCTGGGCCCCGTGGATCTACGCGGTCACCCTGCTGCTCCTGCTGCTGGTGCCGGTCTTCGGCACCGGCCGCAGCGGCCGGCACTGGCTGTACCTGGGTGCCTTCTACATCCAGCCGGCCGAGCTGATGAAACTGTCCGTGCCGCTGATGACCGCCGCGTTCCTCGGCGAACGGGTGCTGCCGCCGCGCTGGGGCGCGCTTGCGGTCTGCGCCTTGATCATCGGCGCGCCAACCGCCCTGATCGCGCTGCAGCCGGACCTGGGCACGGCCATGCTGGTCGCTGCCAGCGGCGTCTTCGTGGTGTTCTTCGCCGGCATGGCGTGGTGGCGCATCGGCCTGATCGCCGCGCTGGGCATCCTCGCCGCGCCGCTGGGCTGGAACTTTCTGCACGACTACCAGAAGCGCCGCCTCCTGACCTTCATGAACCCGGAGGCCGATCCGCTCGGCGATGGCTGGAACATCATCCAGTCCAAGATCGCGGTGGGCTCGGGCGGGCTCTGGGGCAAGGGCTGGGGCGAGGGCACCCAGTCGCGGCTGGAGTTCCTGCCCGAGCACACCACCGACTTCATCTTCGCCGTGCTGGCCGAGGATTTCGGGTTCATCGGGGTGTGCCTGGTGCTGGCGCTCTACCTCATCATCATCGGCCGCAGCCTGTGGATCGCGGCCGAGGCGCGCGACGGCTTCGGGCGCATGCTCGGCGGCTCGCTCGCGCTGACCCTGTTCGTGTACGTGCTCGCCAACGGCGGCATGATCTCCGGGCTGCTGCCGGTGGTGGGCGTGCCGATGCCGCTGATCAGCTACGGCGGCACCTCGGCGGTGACGCTCCTGGCCAGCTTCGGCATCGTAATGTCGCTGGCCGCGCATCGGAAGTATCGCGGCTGACGCGCCGCATGCTCACGCCGCCAGCGCCCGCGCCGGATCGAGACCTTCGGCCAGCGCGCCGAACCAGTCGGCGGTGAGGCGGCGCTGCGCCTTCGCGCAGTTCGCCTGATTGACCGCGCGGCGAAAGTCGGCGGCGTCGGGCTGGTCCTTGGCGTACCAGCCCAGGTGCTTGCGCGCGATGCGCACGCCGTGCTCTTCGCCATAGAACGCATGCAGCGCGTCGAGGTGCCCGAGCAGGATCGCGCGCACCTCCGTCGGCGACGGTGGCGCAAGGAGTTCGCCGCGGCGCAGGTAATGGGCGATCTCGCGGAATATCCAGGGCCGGCCCTGCGCCGCGCGGCCGATCAGGAGGCCATCGGCACCGGTGTGCTTCAGCACCGCAGCGGCCTTTTGCGGCGAGTCGATGTCGCCGTTGGCCAGCACCGGGATCGAAACCGCCGCCTTGATCCGCGCGATGGTGTCGTACTCGGCCCGGCCCTGGTACTGCTCGGCGCGGGTGCGCCCGTGCACCGCCAGCGCGGCGATGCCGGCCTCCTGCGCGATGCGCGCGATCGCCGCGCCGTTGCGGTTTTCCGGATTCCAGCCGGTGCGGATCTTGAGCGTCACCGGCACCTCGACCGCGCCCACCACGGCATCGAGGATGCGCGCCACCAGCGCCTCGTCCTGCATCAGCGCCGAGCCGGCCCAGACGTTGCACACCTTCTTGGCCGGGCAGCCCATGTTGATGTCGATGATCTGCGCGCCGTGATCGACGTTGAAACGCGCCGCCTCGGCCAGCGCCACCGGGTCCGCGCCGGCGATCTGCACGCTGACTGGCGCGGGTTCGCCGTCGTGATCCATGCGCCAGCGGCTTTTGCGCGTGGCCCACAGGCGCGGATCGGAGGTGGTCATTTCCGACACCGCCAGGTCCGCTCCCAACCGCTTGCACAGCAGGCGAAAGGGCTTGTCGGTGACGCCGGCCATCGGAGCCAGCACCAGCGGCGTGTGAAAGGAATACGGGCCGATCTGCATGGGCGGATTATCCCATCGACGCCGGTTCGGCGCGCAGCGCTCAGCCAAAGCGCTCGCGCAGCGCCTCGCGCGTGGGCATGGCATCTGCCGCGCCGGGCGATTCGGTCGCCAGCCCCGCCACCCGGGTGGCATGGGTGATGGCGGTGGCGAAGGGTGCCTCGCCGCGCTGCGCCAGCGCGGCGGCGAGGCTGCCGCTGAAGGCATCGCCCGCGCCGGTGGTGTCGCGCGGCTGCACGCGCGCGGCCGGTACGCGGTAGGCGGCGCGGGCATCGCCCCAGCGCGCCGGGTCGGCGTGCGAGACGAAGGCACCTGCCGCGCCGAGGGTGATCACCACGGTGGGCACGCCCAGCCGCCGCGCCAGCGCGTGCAGGGCGTCGTCGGCCATGACACCCAGTGCACCGGCGTCCATCGCCACGCCGGCGCAGCGCGCCAGCAGGTGCGTGAACTCGGTTTCGTTGGGGGTGAGCACATCCACCAGCGGCAGCAGGCTACCGTCCTCGTCGGCCAGCGGCGGCGCGGGATTGTGGACGGTGATGCGCCCGGCCTCGCGCGCGAGCGCGAGCGCGCGGCCCGTGGCGTCGGGCGCGACCTCGTGCTGGGTCAGCACCACGCGCGCTGCGTCGATGGCGGCACGCTGCGCCTCGACGTGCGCGGGCGACAGCGCGAGGTTGGCCCCGGATCCGACCACGATCAGGTTCTGGCCGGCGGCATCGAGCACGATGGCGGCGTTGCCGCTGGGCTGGTCCTCGCACCACTGCCAGCGCGCGTCGATGCCTTCGGCGTGGGCCAGCGCCGCCGCGCCCTGCCCGATCGCGTCGCGCCCCAGCGCGCCAATGAAGATCACCTTCGCACCCTGACGCGCCGCGGCCACCGCCTGGTTGAAGCCCTTGCCGCCGGGGCCGGTGGAAAACCTGCCGAGACGGGTTTCACCCGGCACCGGAAAGTGGTCGGTGCGCCAGACGAAGTCCTGGTTGTAGGAGCCGACCACGGCGACGTCGCAGGCCACGGCGCGGCTCTCAGGCATGCGCCGCGCCGATCCGGGCGGCGTCAGCCGGCGTGTGCCTGTGCCGGAACAGGATCGCGAACAGTACCGTGACCACCGCCGCGTAGCCGGCGAAGCTGAGCCAGATGCCGCGCCATTCGAAACAGATCTGGCTGCCCGGGTCGCAGCCCGGAATGGTGAAGAAGGTGTCGATGGCCCAGCCGGCGATCAGGTTGCCCAGCACCGCGCCGATGCCGTTGGTCATCAGCATGAACAGGCCCTGGGCGCTGGCGCGGATCTGCGGGTCGGCCTCGCTTTCCACGAACAGCGAGCCGGAGACGTTGAAGAAGTCGAAGGCCAGCCCGTAGATGATGTTGGACAGGAGGATCATCCACAGCAGCGGGCCCGGATCGGCGTAGGCGAACAGGCCGAAGCGCAGCACCCAGGCCACCATGCTCATCAGCATCACGGTCTTGATGCCGTAGCGGGTAAGGAAGAAGGGAATGGCCAGGATCAGCAGGGTCTCGGAAATCTGCGAGATCGACATGGTGATCGCCGGGTAGCGGATCGCGAGCGCATCCTTGAACTCGGGCAGCTTGGCGAAATCGTGCAGGAAGGTGTCGCCGTAGGCGTTGGTGAGCTGCAGCGCGCCGCCCAGGAACATGGCGAAGATGAAGAACACCGCCATCTTGTAGTCCTTCATCAGCGCGAAGGAGCGCAGCCCGAGCGAGTCGATCAGCGAGGTGTGGGCGGTGTAGCGCGGCGGGCAGGGCGGCAGCGTGAAGGCGTACAGCCCCAGCAGCACCGCGGCGACGCCGGCGATCTGGAACTGCCCGGCGGTCACCTCGAAGCCCGAGAGGCTCACCATCCACATCGCCGCGATGAAGCCCACCGTGCCCCAGACCCGGATCGGCGGGTAAGCCTTCACGATATTGTGGCCGTCCTGCTTGAGCGCGTTGTAGGCCACCGTGATCGCCAGCGCGATGGTCGGCATGTAGAAGCACATGTTGACCAGCATCACCCAGAAGAACGCCTTGGGCGTGTCGACCAGCGGCAGGGTGAAGAGCATCACGGCACCGAGCAGGTGCAGGATGCCGTAGAGCCGCTCGGCGCGGATCCACTTGTCCGCCACGATGCCCATCAGCGGGGGCATGAACAGCGAGGCGATGCCCATGGTCGAGAAGATGATGCCGAACTCGCCTGCCGACCACTGCCGGCTCTGGAACCAGTACGCCCCGATGGTGATCAGCCACGCTCCCCATACGAAGAACTGCAGGAAGATCATCACCACCAGGCGAAGTTTCAGGCTCATCGATGTTTCCCCGTGCGAAGTTGCGGCAATCGTGCCGGTGCGCGCGAGGCGCAACGGACGGAGCCTAGGGCAAGCGCGCGCACCGGCGCAACCGGCGTCCGGGCGCGCGCGCCGCAGTCGCCGGACGGCGCGCTGGCAAGCACGGTCCGGCACCGTACACTGTTCGCCGCAGCGATCACTGCCAGGGAGGATTCGCCATGGATTACCGCCGTCTCGGGCACAGCGGGCTGAAGGTTTCCGCACTCGCGCTGGGTTCCTGGATCACCTTCGGCGGTGCGCTGGATCGCGGCGGCGCGCGTCGCCTGGTGGCGCACGCCTACGATGCCGGCATCAGCCTGTTCGACAGCGCCGAGAACTACGCCGGCGGCCTGGCCGAAGAATGGCTGGGCGACGTGATCGCCGACCTGCGCCTGCCGCGCGACGCGATCTGCCTGAGCAGCAAGGCCTTCTTCGGCGCGGCCCCCGATCCGCGTCCGACCCAGCGCGGTCTTTCGCGCAAGCATCTGCGCGATGCCTGCGACGCGGCGCTCGCACGCCTTCGTACCGATTACCTCGACCTCTTCTTCTGCCACCGGCCCGATCCGGAGACGCCGGTGGAGGAAACGGTCGCGGCGATGGACCTGCTGGTGCGCACCGGCAAGGTGCTCTACTGGGGCACCTCCGAATGGCCCGCCGAACTGATCCGGTCCGCGCTGCGCTGCGCGCGGACGAACGGGCTGACCCCGCCCACGGCCGAACAGGCGCAGTACAACCTGCTGCACCGCAAGCGGGTGGAGTTCGAATACGCGCCGCTGTACGACGATCCCGGCCTCGGCCTGACCACCTGGTCGCCGCTGGCCTCGGGCCTGTTGAGCGGCAAGTATGCGCAGGGCCGGATTCCCGAGGGTTCGCGCCGGGCGCGCCGCGACCACGGCTGGCACGACGGCGTCCTGCCGGGCGCCTCCGAGGCCGCGCGCGATGCGGCGGTGGCGCGGCTTGCGGACCTGGCGGACGCGCTGGACGCCACGCCGGCCGCGCTGGCCATCGCCTGGTGCCTGCGCAATCCCAAGGTCTCCAGCGTCATCCTGGGCTGCTCGTCGACCGCGCAGCTGGACGCCAACCTGGCGGCCCTGGCGCTCGCGCAACGGCTGGATCCGGGCACGCTCGCGCGGCTGGATGCGCTTGCCGACGATTGACATGCGAATGGGAATGACTAGCATTTGAACAACGCCCATCCCGGCGCATCCCGGTCGAAATCCCTTCCATGCACCAGACCTTCGAGGTCATCGCCTCGCGCGCCGTTGCGGTGCGCCGACCGTCCACCGGCGCACCGCCGTCCGACCACCCGGTCATCGACAGCCGCGATCTCCTGCGCGGGCAGCGCGAGATCCTCATCCGCCACGGCGACCGCGAATACCGCCTGCGCCACACCCGCAACGACAAACTGATCCTGACGCTCTGAGCGCGCGACCGTTCCCCCGGCTGCCGCGGGGCGCGGCGGTCAGGCCGCGCCCGCGCCGCGCGCCAGAGCCTCCGCCAGCGGCCGCAGATGCGCCGCATACGGCAGCCACTTGGGCGTGTCGCGCCGCACTACGCCGCTGCGCACCTGCAGCGCGCTCGCGGTCGCCACCGCGCGCGTGCTGCTGCGTGGATCGCTCATGGCATCCTGGTACGCGATCCCGCAGAACGCCGCGACCCGGCGCATCGTTCCAGCGGGATCGGCGGTGAGCTGCGCATAGTCGACATCGAGGATCCGGCCCGGATGGCGCGCGTGCCAGTGCGCCATCAGGCGCTGGTACTGCAGGCAGTAGTCGGCCAGCTCCGCCTGGTCGTAGGAATGGGCGTTGACGTCGGAAAACAGCTCGCGCAGGTTGGAGAAACAGGTCTCCATCGGATCGCGCCGCAGGTGCAGGATCCTCGCCTGCGGCAGGGCCGCGCAGATGAAACCGAGATTGAAGAAGTTGGTCGGCAGCTTGTCGGTGAAGAAGGGACGCGCATCGAGCCGCCAGGCGAGGCCGGCCAGATAGCGCCGCCCGGCGGCGGCGAGGTCGGCCCCGGCGGCGCGTTCGATCAGGGTCGCGTCGATCACGCCGCGGCAGGGATGGTCGGTGGCGTGGCGCATGGCGCAGGTGAAGTCGTACATCTCGCCGATGCCCTGCACCTGCGCGCTGGCGTCGAGTAGCTGCTCCAACAGCGTGGTGCCGGAGCGGTGCATCCCGACGATGAAGATCGGCACGGGACCGTCCGCGGCGGCGGCGCTGGCCAGCGGCGGCATCGCCAGCAGCGCGTCCACCCGCCGTCGGGTGTCCCCGATCGCGTACTTCAGGGTGCCGCGCTTGGCCGCGCAGGCCCGCACCAGCGCCTGCCACGCGCCGTCGATTTCGCCCAGATCATCAAGCTCCTTGTGCAGGGCAAAGGCAAACGACGCCTCCTCCTGCGCCGGCAGGCGCGCCTGCGCAAGCGCCTCACGCAGGCGCGCGACGCGGTTGTCCGCCGGCGTGGCGCGGCGGACGTGCGAGAGGAACCAGTGCGCCTGGCCGATCCGCGGGGCGATCGCGATGCAGCGTTCGAACTCGGCGCGCGCCGCCTCGGCGCGCCCGAGGTAGGTCAGCACCTGCCCGCGCGACAGCAGGGTGGGCGGATAGTCGGGATCGCCGCGGCGCGCCTCGTCCAGATACGCCAGCGCCCGCTCCTGCAGGTTGAGGTAGGAGAGCTGGGCGGCGTAGCCCAGCAGCAGCGGGATCGGAATGCGCGCGGGCGGGCCGGAAGCGCGGATGAGATCGAGCAGCTGCGGCACGTCGTTGGTGGTGCGCAACCGCGCCGCGAGCTGGCGGCGCGTGTCGGCATCCTTCGGGCTCAGGGCGAAGGCCAGCAGCGCGGCGGCGCGCGAGGCACGATAGCGGCCGGCGAGGGCCTCGGCATAGGAGGTCTCGACCAGATGGCGCGCAAGGCGCTCCGGCACCGCGGGGATGCCGTCGAGCACGTGCCGCAGACTCGCCAGATCGCCGCGTTCGACCAGCGGCAGGGCGTGGTCGAGCAGCGCGCGGGTCGGGTCCGTGCCAGCGCTCACGCGCGGCTCTCGCCGGCAGCAAGACCCAGGCGCTCCAGCTCGGCGCGCAGCGGCGCAAGCGGCTGCGCATAGCGCCGCCAGGCACCGATGTGGCGCGTGCTGACGGCTTCGCGCGCCTGGGCGGCGCTGGCGGTGGCGATGGTCCCCTGCGGCGCGGACGGCGCGGCGGCGCGGCGGGGAATCCCGAGCGCGTCGATGGCGCGCTCGATGGTCGCCTCGGGCGCGCGCGCGAAGTCCTCGTAGCCGATGCAGGCCACCCGCGCACCGGCGCGGCTCCGGGCCAGGGCGTGCAGGCGTTCGAAGCGGGCGCAGTGGCGCGCCACCTCGCCCATGTCATAGCTGTAGAAATAGGAGGCGGCGAACCACTCCTTGAGGTTGGAGAAGCACGCGTCCATCGGATCGCGCCGCACCCAGACCACGCGCGCCGCCGGCAGCGCCGCCAGGATCAGGCCGATGGCCAGGTAGTTCTCCGGCCACTTGTCGAGGTAGAGCGCGTGGCCCTGCGCGCGCCAGCGGCTGCGCTCCAGGTAGCGCGCGCCCAGTTCGCGCGCCTGCCCGGCGTCGATGGCCAGCTGCTGCGCATCGAAGTGCGGCGGGCCGGCGCGGCCGGTGACGCGGCGCAGCTGCAGCGCCAGGTCGCGCAGCTCCCCCGCGCTGGCCGCATCGGTGCGCGCGCACAGGTGCTGCTCGATCACCGTGGTGCCGGTGCGCGGCATTCCGACCACGAAGAGCGGCTGCGCGCCGCCATCGTGCAGCGGCTCGTTCGCGCTCGCCTCCGGCAGCTCCAGCGCGCGCGCGGCCGCGTCGAACAGCGCGTCCTGCGCCGACTCGTCGTAGCGGACCTGGGCGCGCCGCCGGCGCATCGCCTGTTCGAGCAGCGGCCAGGCGGCGGCGGTATCGCCGGCGCGGTCCAGCTCATGGAAGAGCGCGTAGCCCAGGAGCGGTGCATCCTGTGCGTCCGGCGGTATGCGATCCAGCGCGGCGCGCAGGCGGTCGATGCGCGCTGCGCGGGTTGGCGCATCGGCCAGCTTGGCCAGCGCCCAGTGCGCCGGCGCGAGATCCGGATTGCCGCGCAGGCTCGCTTCCAGCGCCTCCAGCGCCTCGGCGTGGCGGCCGGCGTACAGGAGGTTGAGGCCGACCAGATACTGCACCATCGGAGCGCGCGACAGGCCCTTCGCCATCGCCCGCTGCAGCAGCGGCAGAGCGGCCTCGGGAAGCATGTGGTCGGACAGCATCTTGCCCACTTCGGCCAGCGCGCTCGTCGGCGCATCGAGCCGCAGCAGGGCCTCGGCGCAGGCCAGCGCCTCGCGCACGCAGCCGGTGCGCAGCAGCAGCTTTGCAACCAGTTCGAGCAGCTCCGGATCGGCCCAGGCCCCGCCGAACGCGCCCAGCGCGTGCGCCTCGCTCGCCTGCGCATCGCCCGCACGCAGCGCCGCAACCGCCAGCCGCAGGTGCGCCCAGGGCGCGTGTTCGCGCACGCCAAGCAGGCTGCGGTAGATGGGGTCGGCGCGCGCATCCTGGCCTGCGGCACTGAAGCGTTCGGCCTCCTGCCAGCGTGCGTCGGCGTCTGCCTGCATCGCGCGGGAATCCTGTGGGTCCGGGACGATGACTCTAGCCCGGATGATTTGCCGGGTCACCCAAAAAACTGCCTGGAGCACGTTTTCGACATCGCGCAGCGATGGCCCGACGGGTTGCCGCCACGGACGGCGGCAACAAAAAAGACGGCCGCGCGAGGCGGCCGTCGAAGGGATTGCGGCACGGGTGGATCAGAAGTCGTACTGCACCATGAAGCGCACCGAGCGCGGTGCCTGGTAACCGGTGGCCGACTGCCACACGTTCGGCTGCCAGTTGCCGGCGGAGTCTTCGCCGAACTCGTTGACCGAGGTCTCGCGCTGGCTGTCGAAGACGTTGAACACGTCCATCTTGAGGGTCAGGCGATCCTCGGCGAAGGCCGGACGCCACTGCACGTTCAGGTCCAGGGTGCGGGTCCACGGCGTACGGCCGGAGGTGCCGCGCGGCTTGAGCTCGCCCTCGCAGTAGAAGTAGCTGTTGCCGTAGCCCGAGTCGGTCGGGTGGAAGCCGAAGCAGTTGATCGGCCGGCCCGACTGCATGATCAGCGCCGCGCCCACCGTCACCGTGTCGGTCACGTCGTAGGCACCGAACAGCTTGAAGCTGTGGCGGCGGTCGTTGGGCAGGTAGCCGTCGGCACCCTCCATCAGCTCGGGGTAGTCGAAGTCCTGGGTGGTGCCGGTGTCGTCCTGGCCGATGTCGGACTTCACGCCGCCCTCGGTGTTGCCGCGGCTCTTGGACCAGGTGTACGAGCCCTGCAGGAAGGCGCGGTCCCAGCTGGTCTCGAAGAACACTTCGACCGCCGTGTAGGTGCGCTTGGCGTCCGGCCCGAGCTGGTCGGCGGTGAGCTTCACCTCTTCCAGGGTACCGTCGCCGTTGATGTCCATCTTGAAGGTGGAATCGCGGCCCGGGTTGTAGAGGTGGCAGAAGGCGAAGCCCGGGTTGTAGACCGCGATGTCGCTGTCCTGGGTCTTGTCTTCCGGCTCGATGAAGATGCCGCCGTCGTCGGTGAAGCCGTTGGCCAGCGCCCACTCGATGATCGGGCGGTAGTCGCACTGGTCGTCGATCGCGGCCTTCAGGTCGCGGCGCACCACGCGGGTGCCCAGCGACAGGTTGTCGGCGAGCTGCTTCTGGAAGCCGAAGATGTACTCGTCCTGGTACATCGGCTTGAGGCCCTGGTCGGCAATGGTCTCGGGATTCTTGCCGACGCCGAACTCGTTGTTGAGGTAGCGGATCGGGCGACCGTTGGCCGGGTTGTCGATGCGCACCAGGCCGATCGGCGCGCCGGTGGCCGGATCGACGCCGGTGTAGGTGAAGAACTCCTCGCTGTAGAGCGACTTGGAGGCACCGCGCACCGCCACGGTGGCAGTCAGCGGCAGGGCGTAGCGGCCGGCGTTGCCGAACACCTTGAGGCTGGAGTCACCCTTCACGTCCCAGGAGAAGCCCAGGCGCGGGGCGAACTGGTTCTTGATCTTGGCGAAGGTCTCGCCGTCGCCGTTCATGTTGTCGAAGGTGTCCCAGCGCAGGCCGAGGTAGGCCATGAAGTTGGGGGTGATGTTCCAGCTGTCTTCGATGTAGAACGCGGTCTGGTCGACCGCCACGGTCGAACCGGACTGGAACACGCGCTTGCGCACCACCTCGTTCTCGCCGGTGTAGCCGGTCGACGCATAGCGGCCGTAGCGCCACACCGCGCCGCCCGAATAGGACTCGCCGGCGACGGACTCGAAGTTGTCGATGTCCACGCCGCCGCGCAGCATGTGGTCGCCGAACAGCCATTCGAGATCGACGCGGAACTGGTCGCGGGTGTCTTCCGCATCGGGACGGCCGAGGAAGTTGGCCAGCGCGCAGCCGGAGATCGACGGCACCTGCCGGTTGACCGCGGAAGGACGCGCGTCGGTGATCACCGGGCAGCCGTTGGCGGGCTGGCCCACCGTGCCCTGATAGGAGTTGCGAGTGCCGTCGGCGGTGACCGAGTAGTTTTCACGCGCCGAGGTGCTGGTGCCGGCCAGCGCCGACAGGGTGATGGCATCGGTGAGGTAGCCGGTGTACTTGGCGATGTAGGTTTCGCCGCCGGCACGGTTGTATTCGGTGCCCTTGAACTGGTCGAACTGCGGGTTGATCGGGCTGACCGGGTCGTCGTACTTGGTCGAGAAATAGTCGGTCTCGTACTTGCGGCGGTCGGAGATGCCGGTGAACTCGAGGATGTTGCTGTCGTTGATGTTCCAGTCGAGCTTCACCAGCCACTTGGGCTGGGTGCTGGTCTGCGAGGTGCTGAAGCCGCGCGAAGACGAAAAAGCCTCGCTGCCGCCCTGGTCGCTGTACTGCAGCAGGCCGTAGGCAAAGAGGCGATCCTGCACCAGCGCGCCGCTGGCCCAGACCGCGCCGGTCAGCGCCGTGCCGGTCGTGTTGTTGCTGCGGTCGGCCGAGAGCGTACCGTCGTTGAGGTAGTAGCTGCGGCGGGTTTCGACCAGGCTTTCGGGCGACCAGAACAGGTTGCCGCCGGCGTGGAACTCGTTGGAACCACGCTTGGACACCTGGTTCACCACGCCGCCGGTGGAGCGGCCGAACTCGGCGCCGTAGCCGCCGGTCTTGGTCTGCTGCTCGGCGATCGCCTCGAACGGGATCGCGGCGAAATCGAGGTTGTTGAAGGTGTTGGTGATGTTGAAACCGTTGAAGAAGTACTGGTTCTCGGCCACCGACGCGCCGCCGAAGGACGCCAGGTTGCCGAACGCCGCATCGCCTTTCACCGTACCCGGTGCCAGCAGCGCCACGGCGGTGGTGTCGCGCGCGACCGGGAGCCGGGCGATCTGCGCGGCGGTCATGATGGTGCTGGATTCGACCGAGGACACGTCGATCGGGTTGATCACGCCGCCGCCGACCACTTCCACCGTGTCGAGGCGCGCGGCCGCGGAGAAGTCCACGTTGGTCGCACCGCCGACGTTGACCACGACGTTGCGCGCATCCGCCCCGTTGCGGCTGACCTGGTACTGGCCGGTCGGGAGCTGGGAGAAGCGGTAGGAACCGCTGGAATCGACCGTGATGGTGCGGCTGAAGCCGGTGGCCGGATTGGTGATGGTGATGGTGTCACCGGCGCTGGCGCGACCGGTCACTGCGCCCGCGACGTTCGTCTGGGCCTGAACGCCGCCGACGAAGCACAGACCCAGCGCGACCGTCAGCGCACTGCGCCTCAGGCCCCTGGTGATAGAGCGAGATGCCATGGTTTGAAACCCCTTGATGATTGGAAAGATGCACCCTTGTGCCGGGCCGCAGAAGGTCTGGCCAGCCGATTCTGATCCTGCAACGATTTCATAACAAGTGCGTCACGCCGCGTTCATGCCCGGACTTGACTTCCGTCAGGAAGCCCGCGCGGGGGCGGGCCTCAGCCCTCGAACCCATCCGAGAACACGTCGGGGGTTGCGGCCTGCACCGCGGCCCAGGCGTCGATGCGGCCCCAGCCGGCCTGGTGGTTGGGCCAGGTGCCCAGGCTCAGGCCGCCGCAGCTGGTTCGGTACGGATCGGTGATGCCGTCGCGCACGGCGGTGGCGCGCAGCAGCGCGGCGACTTCCTGCGGATGGCCCTTGAGCGCCGGGTTGGCGTCCATCATCAGCGCCGCGACTCCGGCGACGTGCGGGGTCGCCATGCTGGTGCCGCTCATGGAGCTGTAGGCGTTGCCGAGGACGGCGGAGCGCACGCCGGAGCCGGGCGCGATCACGTCCGGACGCGCGGCCGCGGCACCGGCCACCGGGCCGCGGCTGGAGAAACCGGTGATGGCATCGGTCGCCGTGGTGGCACCGACCACGAAGCTGGCGTCGTAGGTCGCCGGCGCATCGAGGATCGAGCCGCAGGTCGACCCGTCGTTTCCGGCCGCCGCGACGAAGAAGATTCCCGCCTCCACCAGGGTCTGGACCGCGCCGGCCAGCTCGTTGCCCACGGTGCAGCCCTCCGAGGCCGGGCAGCCCCAGGAGTTGGAAATGATGTCGGGGGCGTAGTCGGGATCGGGATCGTTGCCGGCCGGATCGGTCGGTGCCAGGAACCACTGCATGCACTCGATGTAGGTGGCCGGAGTGCCGTTGCCGGCGGCCATGTTGCGGCAGCCGATCCAGCGCGCGCCGGGTGCCACGCCGATCCGGTTGGCCCCGCCGTCGTCGCCGGCGAAGGTGCCGGCGGTGTGGGTGCCGTGACCGTGGTCATCGCAGGGGGCGGGGGCGTCGTAGCCGCAGTTGTTGGCCGGGGCTCCGGGGTGGATGGCGTCATGCCAGCTGCGGGCATGGCTGGCGCTGCTACCGTTCCAGCCGCGGTACTGCGCCTTGAGCGCAGGGTGGTCCCACTGGTAGCCGGTGTCCTGACCGCCGATTACCACGCCCTGCCCGGTGACGCCGGCGGCCCAGGCCTCGGGCGCGCGGATCTTCGCCACGCCCCATTCCACGCCCGTCGTCGCGGCAGGACGAAGACCAGGCACGCTTGCAGGCGCAAGGCGCAGCGCGATGGAGGGGTTCGCCGCAATCCGGGCAACGCCCTCGCGCGTGGAGAGCGCCGCCAGCTCGACGGGGCCGATCGACGCCTGGATCGCGTTCACCAGCCAGAACCGGCGGTGTGCGACGCCGCGCGACGCCAGCCAGTCACCCAGCGCGGCCTGCTGCAGCGCCGCGCGGTCGCGCAGCGCCTCCACCAGAGCGCGCCGGCGCAGGCGCGGCGCGGCCGTCGGCGACAGCGGTGTCAGCGCCGGTCGGGCCTGGTCGTCAAGCAGGATCAGGACATCCGCCGCGCCGCGCGCGGCAAGCGCCGCCTCGACGGCGTGGTCCACCTCGGCGGCCTGTGCGCCGGGAAAGAACCACCAGAACGCGGCGCACAGCAGGGCCTTGTGAAGTTTCATGGGCAACGGACACCGGAGTCGCGCCAGCCGACGCGGGTCGGGCAGTGTGGCACAAGCCATTCTCGCGCCAGACGCTTTTCCCGATTCCCGATTCCCAGCCTCAATGCATCGTCACGGGCGTCTTGCCGGCCAGGGTACGGTGAACGATTTCCAGGGTGCGGACTGCCGCGCCGCGCTCCGACTCCACCACCGCCATCGCGATCTCGCCCATCTCGCGGCGCAGCTCGGGCTGCCCCAGGAGGCGCTGCAGTGCGCCTGCGAGGCTTTCGGCGTCGGTGATGCGCAGGCAGGCCCCGCGATCGACCAGCAGTTCGGTCACATCGGCAAAGTTGAAGGTGTTTGGCCCCACCATCACCGGCACGCCCAGCGCCGCCGGTTCCAGCACGTTGTGGCCGCCGATGGGATCCAGGCTGCCGGCCACGAAGGCCACGTCGGCCGCGGCGCAGAAGGAAACCAGCTCGCCGAGGGTGTCGATGACGAAGCACTGGGTTTCCGGTCGCGCCAGACCGTCTTCACTGCGGCAGGCGGTGAGGAAACCGTAGCTGCGGCACAGTTGCACCATCGGCCGGAAGCGCTCCGGATGGCGCGGCGCGACCAGCAGCAGGGCGTCGGGAAAGCGCCGCAGCAGGTGCGAGTGCGCCTCGATCACCGGCAGCTCCTCGCCCTCGTGGGTGCTGGCCGCGATCCAGACCGGGCGCTGCTTTCCCCACTGCTCGCGCCACTGCGCCGCCTGCGGAACGAGCGACTCGGGCACCTGCATGTCGTATTTGAGGTTGCCGACCACCCGCACCCGGTCGGGCCGCGCGCCAAGCTCCAGGAAGCGCTGCGCGTCGCGCTGCGACTGGGCGGCGATGAAGGTGGCGCTGCGGATCGCGGCGCGCACCAGCGGCCGCACCGGCCCGTAGCCGTCCAGCGACTTGCGCGACAGCCGCCCGTTGGCGATCACCACCGGCACCCCGCGCCGCTCGCACTGGCGAAACAGGTTCGGCCAGATCTCGGTTTCCATGATCACCGCGATGCGCGGGCGTACCCGGATGAGGAAGCGCCGCACCGCGCCCGGGAGGTCGTAGGGCAGGTAGACGTGGAACACCTCCTCGCCCCAGAGCTGGCGCACCCGGTCCGAGCCGGTCGGCGTGACCGTCGTGACCACCATCAGCTCGTCGGGATAGCGCTGGCGCAGGGCGTCGATCAGCGGCGCGGCGGCGTTGACCTCGCCCACCGAGACCGCGTGCACCCAGATCGAGGAGATGATGGCCGGGTCCGGGAAGAAGCCGAAGCGCTCGAACCAGCGCGAAAAATAGCCGCGCGCGCGCAGCCCCCGGAACACCAGGCGATAGAAAATCACCGGCGTCAGCAGGTACAGCACCACGGTGTAGGAAAGCCGCCGCAGCGCGCTGCCAAACCGTGCGGTTCGCGGGAGATAAGCCATCGGCGAAAGGATAGCCGCTACCATGGGCGCGTGCTGTCCTCACGCCGCGCATGCCCGCCCCAGACCGTCCCCTGCCGCCCGTGCTCCCGCTGCCCTCTCCGCCGCTGGCCCCGCGCCACTGGCCGGTGTGGATCGGCATCGGCGCGCTGTGGCTGGCCGCACAGCTTCCCTGGGGCGTGCAGCGTGCGCTGGGAAGCGCGATTGGGGGGTTCCTGCACCGAACGCTGCGATCGCGCCGGCGCGTGGTCGAAACCAA
The DNA here is from genome assembly GCF_037203605.1 of Denitratimonas tolerans. Lineage (NCBI taxonomy): Bacteria > Pseudomonadati > Pseudomonadota > Gammaproteobacteria > Lysobacterales > Lysobacteraceae > Denitratimonas > Denitratimonas tolerans. Next base: position 53,609 of record NZ_JBBDHC010000016.1, on the reverse strand, counting down.
CCTCGCGCTGTGCTTTCCCGAGCGTGACGCGGGCTGGCGTGCGGCGCTGGCGCGCGAAAACTTCCGCGCGCTGGGCATCGGCCTGTTCGAGTTCGCGCGCGCCTGGTGGGGCTCGATCGCGCCGATGCGCCGCGATGCCCGCCTGATCGGCGTCGAGCACCTGCAAAAGGCGCACGCCGGCGGGCGCGGCGTGATCCTGATCTCCGGGCACTTCATGACCCTGGAAATCTGCGGACGCCTGCTGTGCGACGTGGTTCCCGTTGCCGGCATGTATCGTCCGCACGACACCGCCGCGATGGAGTGGGCGGTCAAGCGCGGCCGGCTGCGCTACGCCAGCGCCATGTTCGGGCGCGACGAGCTGCGGCCGGCGCTGCGCCACCTCAAGCAGGGCGGCGTGCTGTGGTTCGCGCCCGACCAGGACACGCTGCGCGGCGACAACGTGTTCGTGCCGTTCTTCGGCGAGCCGGCGCGCAGCCTCACCTCCACCCACCAGCTCGCGCGCCTGTCCGGTGCCGCCGTGCTGGCCTTCTTCCACCGGCGCGAGGCCGACGGCAGCTACCGGTTGGAGGTCAAGCCGCCGTTCGAGGATTTTCCCGGCACCGACGCCGCCGCCGACACCGCGCGGGTGATGGCCGCGATCGAGGCGATGGCGCGCGAGGCACCGGCGCAGTACCTGTGGCTGCACAAGCGCTTCAAGCGCCGTCCCGAGGGCGCGGCACCGGTCTACGACTGAGGCGCGCCGGTGTTCAGTCGCTCCAGCCCCAGGGCGCGGGCGGCGCGTCCACGGCGTTCTGCAGATCGAAATCCACCTGGAACACCCGCTCGGTGCCGAGGCGCTGCACGCCGTAGCTGAAGGTCTTGCCCGGCACCAGCCGCATCGACCAGACGTTGGAGAAGGCGTATTCGATGACCCGGCGGGTTTCCTCGTCGGCCGGAAAATACTGCGCATCGGCGCGCCCGGCGTTGGCGGTGGTGCCACCGTACATCGTGACCTCCTCCGGCGTGCCGTCGGCGTGGCGGTGGTCGTGCTTGAGCTCGATCCGGTCGCCCCTGCGGGTCAGCACCCAGGTGCGCGAGAGATCCTCGCCCACGACGAACGGGACGCGGATGCGATCGGCACCGCAGTCGCGCACGTGCATCACCAGGCGCTTGCCGGCGAAACCGTCGTCGCCGGCCGGTTCCTGCACCACCTGGCCGGTGTAGGACTTGCCGCAGAGGCTCGAAAGCTCGCGCCAGAAGTCATCGGCCGGCGAGGCGAAGGCGACGCCGGAGGCGGCGAGCAGGCAAAACGTGGACAGGGATCGCATGGGGATGACCTCACGGCGTGGACGGCCGGTCACCATAGCCGCAGCGGCGCGCGAATGCAGCGGCGCGCTGTCGCGGCGCGGCGGAGCCATCAGCGGCCGGGGTGCGCCGCGTCTGCTGACGGATCCGCGGCACCGGCCAGGAGCGCCAGCCAGATGCCGACCAGCCAGATCAGGAGCAGGCCCCAGAAGGCGGAATAGACCGCGTAGTGCGTGTTGACCGGAAACAGCGCCACCACCAGCGCGATGGCCGCGGGCATCGCGCGCGCTCGTGCGTTCGCGGGCTGGCGTCGCCAGCCGCGCCAGCCGAACAGCACGGCAAGCAGCCAGCAGGCCAGCCCGATCGCGCCGGTTTCGCTCCACAATTCCAGCATGATCTGGTGGGCGTGGAAGGCCCCCTGCCCGGTCTGCGCATCGACGAATACATCATCCGGTGCCGCGTAATCGGGATAGGCATGGCGGAAGGCGCGCACGCCCACGCCGTTGACCGGATGGTCCTCGCCCATGCGCCAGGCCACGTCCCAGATGGCCAGGCGGCCCGACAGCGCGTGCTCGATGCCGTCGTGGTCAGCGCCGAGCGCCGCTGCGGTGCGATCGAGGCGCTGCGCGAAACGTTCGGACGACACGTAGCCCAGCGCCGAAACCAGCGCGACCAGGACCATTGCGGCAACCAGCCCGAGCAGCGCTCGGCGGCCGCCGAGCAGGTGCCAGAGCGCCAATCCGCTGCCCAGCGCCAGCCCGATCCACGCTGCCCGCGCGCCGGCCAAGAGCACCACCACCAGCAGCGCGAGGAAGCAGACCAGCAGCCCCCAGGCGCGGAACCTGTGCCAGGCCGCGATGAGCGCGAACGGTGCCAGCACCGCGATCACGCCGCCGAGCTTGAGATTGCCGGCACCAAAAATCCCGCTGAGGCGGTCGCTGGTGGCGGCACCGCCCAGGCTCAGCCCGGTCGTGGCCTGCAGCAGCGCGTCGGCGCACCAGGTCAGGGTGAGCGCCGCGATGCCGGTCAGCAGCGTGCGGCCGGCGTCCTGCCCCTCGCGCACCGGCTGCGCCACGAACAGGAGGAAGGGCAGGAAGCGCAGGTCGAGCGCGACTTCCACCCAGCTCTTTTCCGGAGCCAGGCTGTCCGGGGCCGACGCAAGCTGGGGCAGCCAGTAGGCCAGCCCCAGCACAAGCGCCAGGCGCGTCGTCGGCAGCGCCCAGTCGATGCGCCCGCGCGCGAGGGCAATCAGTCCGGCAATGGCACCGGCCAGCACCGGCAGCTCGGCCGCCACGCCGAAGGGCAGCACCGCCACCGTGGCCAGCAGCAGCCCGTGTGCCAGCGACAGGTGCGCGCGCTCAGCGGCCATCGCGCACCTCGGCGTAGACCGCCAGCGTCGCGGCCTGCATGGCATCGAGCGAGAACGCCTCGAAGGGTGCCGGCTGCGGGCGCCGTGCCAGCCACGCCAGGGCGCGTCCGCACAGCGCATCCAGGTCATCCCGCGCCACCGCGCCTTCGGGGAAACCGCGCCCCAGCAGCTCGCCCACCCCGCCGTGGTCCCAGCCCAGCACCGGCACGCCCAGCGACAGCGCCTCGGTCACGGTGCGGCCGAAGGCCTCGGGGCGGGAGGACAGCTGCAGCACGGCCAGCGATTCGGCCATCACCTCGCGGATGTCGGGACGCGGCGGCGCAAAGGCGACGCGGTCGCCCACGCCAAGACGCGCGGCCTCGGCGCGCAGTTCGTCCACATAGCGTTCGCGGCCGGGCTCGACCACGCCCTGCAGCAGGAGCGCCGCCTCGCCGCCGCGCGCGCGCAGCCGCGCGATGAGCGCGAGCGCTTCGGCGTGGCCCTTGAGCCGGGTGCCGCGCCCCGGCAGCACGAACCACGGCCGCCCCGCCAGCGCCGGGTGCTGCGCGAAGAACGCCGCGCGCCAGGCCTCGCTGGCGCGGTGCCCGCGAGGAAAGGCGGCCGGATCGATGCCGCGCTCGATCACCCGCAGCGCCTGCGGATCGACTTTGGGATAGTGCGTCAGCACGTGGCGACGCACGGTTTCCGAAACGCAGACCACGCGCTCGCCGCGCGTCAGGATGGCGCTGTAGGCGCTGACGGAATTGAGTCCGTGCACGGTGGTGACGACGGCGGGCCTCGGCCCGCGCAGGCCGCGCAGGGCGAACTGCGCGATCCACGCCGGCAGGCGCGAGCGCGCATGCACGACGTCGGGTCGCTGCCGCTCGATCAGCCGCCGCAGCGCGAACACCTGGCGCAGCACGAACGGCGACTTGCGGCCGATGGCCAAGGTGAAGTGGGTGCCGCCGGCCGCTTCCAGCTCCGGCACCAGCCGTCCGCCGGCCGACACCACCAGCGCGCGGTGCCCGGCGCGCGACAGCGCCTGCGCGATCTCGATCGTCGAGCGCTCCACGCCGCCCGACTCCAGCGCCGGCAGGAGCTGCATCACCGTCAGCGGAGCGGGCACGCCGGCCCCTTGCTGGCGATCAATCCTTGAGCACGTAGACCGCGCTGCAGTACGGGCAGCGCACCTCGCCGGTCGCGTCCACCGGCAGGTACACGCGTGGATGCGAGCACCACAGCTCCATCCCCGGCATCGGGCACGACAGCGTCAGGTCGGCGCGGGTGACTTCGTAGCGCTTCTGCGCGTTGGCGGGCGTCAGGGCGGTGCTCATGGGAGATTCCCGAAAAAGACGGCGATCCACGCATTCTAGCGCGGATCGCCGCGATCCCGGCCCGGACGGCCGGGCGGCAGCGCTGCGGGAACGTCCGCCGTCACTGCGCCTCGACGTAGGCCTCGGTGGTGATGCGCAGGTGGATTTCCGGCCCGGTCACCATGGTGTACCTGTCCACGCCAAAGGCGGTGCGATCGATCGTGCCCGTCGCGTCGAAGCCGGCGGCCTGGACCTTGCGCATCGGGTGCTCGCCGACCTTGTTGACCGTGACATCGAACGTGGCCGACTGGGTGACGCCGTGGATGCTCAGGTCGCCGGTGACCTTGAGTTTGCCTTCACCGGCGGCTTCGACCGCGGTGCTCTTGAAGCTGGCCGTGGGGAACCGGGCGGCATCGAAGTACTCGGCGGCCCGGAACTCCTCGTCGAGCTTGGCGACGCCGGAGGTGACGCTGGCGATCTGCGTGGTCACATGGATCGAGGATGCCGCCGGATTGGCAGGGTCATAGACCAGGGTGCCCTCGGACGCATCGAAGCGCCCGGTGATGTTGGAAAAACCCATGTGGCTCCAGGTGAACTGGATCTGGGTGTGGGTCGGGTCGATGGTGTAGGTGACCGGCTCGGCAAAGGCGGGTGCGGCGGCAGCGGCGGCGACCAGGGCAAGGGCAAGAAGGCGGGTTTTCATCGGAACTCTCCTGAAAATGGCGGTGGATCAGAGGATACGGCAGGCTTCGTCGAACGGCAGGCGCGGGTTGCGGGGGCGCAGCGACGCGCGGTTTCCATAGCCGATGTTGCACATGAAATTGGCACGAATCCGCGTGCCCGGGAAAAACTCCGCGGTGACCTTGTCGGCATCGAAACCCGACATTGGCCCGCAGTCCAGGCCGAGCGCACGCGCAGCCAGGATGAGGTAGGCGCCCTGCAGCGAACTGTTGCGCCAGGCGGTCAGGAGGGCGGCCTGCTCCGGCGCGCCTTCGAACCACGCGCGCGCGTCGGCGTGCGGGTAGAGGTAGGGCAGCTTTTCGTGGAAGTCGAGGTCGGCACCGATGATGGCCGTGACCGGTGCGGTCAGGGTCTTGTCGCGATTGCCCTCGTCCATCAGCGGAATGAGCCGCGCCTTGGCCTCGGCGGAAACGACCCAGGCCACCCGCGCCGGCACCGTATTGGTCTGCGTCGGCCCCAGCCGCGCCAGCGCCCAGATCTGTTCGATCTGGTCGGTCGATACCGGCCGGTCCAGCCAGGTGTCGTGGGTGGAGGCGAAGGTGCGCGCGGCGCGGAAAAGCTGGTCGAGCGCGGCATCATCCAGCGGGGAATGCGGCATCGGGATTCCTTGCGAAAAAAGTGATGTGGGGTCAGGCCAGGTCGAACAGCAGAACGGCGCTGTCGACCCTGGCGCGCAGAACGAGTTCATCGCCACCGCTGATCGCCAGGCCATCGCCGGCGTCCAGCGCCTGGCCGTTGGCGTCCAGCGAGCCTGACACGACCTGGACGAAGGCGCGTCGCCCGGTGACCAGCGGTCGCGCCAGCGTACTGCCGGCCGGCAGCGTGGACAGGTGGAGGCTGGCGTCCTGGTCGATGGTCAGGCCGCCCTCGCGCCCGTCCGGCGACACCACGGTCTGCCAGCGCCCGCGCCGCTCGGCCTCGTCGAAAGCGCGCTGGGCGTAGCTTGGCGGCCGATCCCTGTGCGCCGGGTGCAGCCAGATCTGCAGGAAGTGCACGGGGTCGCTGGACGAAGGATTGAATTCGCTGTGCTCGATGCCGGTCCCGGCGCTCATGCGCTGCACCTCGCCGGCCTCGATGGTCTGCACGGTGCCGATGCTGTCGCGGTGCGCCAGCGCGCCCGAAAGCACGATCGAGACGATCTCCATGTTGGCGTGCGGATGGGTGGAAAACCCGCCCTTGGGTGCCACCACGTCCTCGTTGATCACCCGCAGCGAGCCAAAGCCCATGCGGCGCGGTTCGTAATAGTGGCCGAAGGAGAAGCTGTGGCGGCTGTCGAGCCAGGCCAGTCGGGTGCGGCCGCGTTCCTGCGATGGAATGAGTTGCATGTTCATGGCCATCATCTTATGGGCGCGGATCGCCTCCGATAAGACGGATTCATCGGAATCCGGTGTTCACTCACATGCAACAGTGCGGCACTACCGAGGCGGTTCGTCATTGGATGGACTCGCCCCCCGACGCGGTGTTCGATGCTCGGCAGATACAAAAGCACGGCAATTCATAGTCGGGATGGGCGATCAGAGGTTGCCGTGGCACCGCCATCCTGCGCCAGCGGCCGCTGCCCGCCGGCTTCACGCGCGGCTTGCGCGCCCGACCTGATAGATTGGACCACCGACCGCGTCGCAGCTTCCGCCCACGCCGCCATGTCCCACCTCGACAGCATCCGCACCTTCCTGCGCGTCGCCGAGCTCGAGAACTTTTCCGAGACCGCGCGCCAGCTCGGCGTGCCCAAATCGCTGGTGACCCGGCGCATCAAGGCGCTGGAAGACGCGCTCGGCACGCCGCTCCTGGTGCGCACCACGCGGCGGGTGCGGCTGACCGAGGCCGGGGCGCTGTACCGCCAGCACGTCGCCGGGCTGGTGGAAGAGCTGGATTCGCTGGAGAGCAGCATTTCCGGCAGCGCGCTCAATCTGCGCGGGCTGATGCGGATCAGCTCGCCCACCGCCTTCGGCATCCAGGCCCTGCGCCCGGCGCTGGCCAGCTTCCTGCGCCAGCATCCCGAACTGACCTTCGAGCTGGTGCTCAACGACCAGCCGGTGAATCCGGCGGAAGAAGGTTACGACGTGGTCATCACCGACCGCGGCGCGGTTTCCGGCCAGTTCCAGGAGGAGCCGCTGCTGCGCTTCGACCTGGTCTGCTGCGCCGCGCCCGGCTATCTGGCCGAACACGGCACGCCGGCCGAACCGGCCGATCTGCGCCAGCACGAGGTGATCCAGTATCTCTACAACGACAGCGGCCTGGAATGGCGCTTCATGCGTGGCGAAGAGACGTTCCGGGTGCTGGTGCATCCGCGCCTGTCGACCAACAGCGGCGCGGTGATGCGCGATGCGGCGCTGGACGGCGAGGGCATCACCCTGTTGCCGTACTTTCTGGCGCGCGAGGATCTGGCCTCGGGCCGGCTGGTGGAAGTGCTGCCCGGCTACGGACTGCCGCAAAAGATCATGAAGGCGGTGCTGCCGCGCCGGCGCGAAACGGTGCGCCGCAGCCAGCAGCTGATCCAGTACCTGCGCGAGGCGCTGGCGTCTACCTGCCCCGAGCGCGGCGCGCTGCGCGAGCCCGGTTGACCGTGGGCGCGATACCCGCGTCGCCGACGCGCCGCGCGCTGGTGCTCAGCGACGGCGCGGCAGGCAACGAGAACCAGGCGCTGGCGCTGGCCTCGCTGCTCGCGCCAGCGGTCGAGGCGCTGCGGCTCGAATCCCGCGCGCCGTGGCGCTGGAGCGCGCCCCGTCGCCTGCCCGGCGCGGCGCGGGCATTCGGGCCCGCATTCGCTGCGCGACTGCGCGCGCCCTGGCCCGAGCTCGTCGTCGGCTGCGGGCGTCAGGCCGCGCTCGCCACCCGCCTGCTGCGCGCGGCCAGCGGCGGCACCTGCCGCAGCGTGCAGATCCTCGATCCGCGCATCGACGCGCGCCACTTCGACCTGGTCGTGGCACCGGCGCACGACGGGCTGCGCGGCGAAAACATCATCACCACGCGCGGTGGCCTCAACCCCATCGACGATGCCTGGCTCGCGCAGGCGCGCGACCGCTTCACCGCGTTCGCCCGCCTGCCCGCGCCGCGTCTGGTTCTCCTCATCGGCGGGCCGACGCGCGCGCTGGCGCTGGATGAAGCGTACTGGCGCGCCCTTGCGGCGGCGCTCGGGACGCAGCTCGCGCAGGCGGGCGGCAGCCTGCTGGTGACGAGCTCGCGGCGCACGCCGGCGTGGCTGCGCGACGCCGCGCGGCGCGACCTTGCGCCGCTCACCGCGCACCAGTGGCACGGCCCGGACGACGGCGAGAACCCCTACGCCGGCTTCCTGGCCTGGGCCGACGCCATCGTGGTCACGCCCGATTCGGTCAACATGCTCAGCGAAGCCGCCGCCACGCGCGCGCCGGTGTTCACCTTCGCGCCGCGGCCGCCGCGCGGCAAGGTCGGGCGCTTCGTGGAATCGCTGCGCCAAAGCGGACGGGTGCGGGCGCTGGGCGACGACTTCGATCCCGGCGCGATCACGCCGCTGCGCGAGGCGGCGCGCGTGGCGGCGGAGATCCGCACGCGATTCGGGTGGGATGGCGATGCGCACCGCGGATGACGACGACGCGCTGGCGGCGCTGGCCTGGGCGCTGGAAACCGGCGCGTTCGCCCTGCCTGAAGGCGAGGTGCTGTTCCTGAACGCGCGCCCGGGTCACGCGCTGCCGCGGCCCGGCTGGCGCTGCGTGCAGCCGCTGCGGCCCGCGTTCGAGGCGCTGGCAGCGGCCGGCTTCGACGCGACGCCGGAGATCGCCGTCGCGCGCTGCGCCACCGCGCTGCTGCGCGCGCCGCGCTCGCGCGAGGCCACACGCGCCCAGCTGGCGCAGGCCGTGGATGCGCTGGCACCCGGCGGGCTGATCGCCGCGGCCGCCGGCAACAGCGCGGGCGGGCGCGGGCTCCAGGGCGACCTGGCCGCGCTTCTGGGCGAAGCGCAGGGTGGCTCCAAACACCGCTGCCGCGTCGCCTGGGCGCGCAAGGACCCGACCCGCATCAACGCCGGACTTCTGGCGCAGTGGCGCGCGCTGGGCGAGGTGCGGCAGGTGGTGCACGGCGGACTTTGTTTCTGGACGCGGCCCGGCCTGTTCGCCTGGGATCGGGTCGACGCCGCCTCGGCACTGCTGGCCGAACACCTGCCCGTCGGCCTCGCCGGGCGCGTGGCCGACGCCGGTGCCGGCTGGGGCTATCTGTCGATGGCGCTGCTGCGCCGCTGCCCGGGCATCGCCACGCTGGACCTGTTCGAAGCCGACGCGCGCGCGCTGGAGCCGGCGCGGCGCAACCTCGAAGACGCGCTGGCGGGCCGCACCGATGTCGCCATCCGCGCGCACTGGCACGACGTCACCGCCGGCCTGCCCGGTCCGTTCGATGCGGTGGTGATGAACCCGCCCTTCCACGTCGGACGCGCCGACGATCCGGCGCTGGGTCGCGCCTTCATTGCCAGCGCCGCCGCCGCCCTGGCACCCGGCGGCGCGCTCTGGCTGGTCGCCAATCGGCACCTGCCCTACGAAGCCGAGCTGGAGGCGCGATTCGGCACCGTGCGGCGCATCGCCGAGCGCGACGGTTTCAAAGTGATCCACGCGAAGGAACCCCGCCGATGAGCCTGCTGCGCAAGATCGCCAACCTGGGCTACGGCAGCCGCCGCGAGGTGCTGGCACTGTTCGCGGACGGTCGGGTCACCGACGCGGATGGCGAGCCGCTCTACGGCGACGACCGGGTACCGCACGAGACGGTGCGCATCGATGGCGAGCCGCTGGACCCCGCGCCCGGGATCGTCATCGCGCTCGACAAGCCGGCCGGCTACACCTGCTCCACGCGCGATCCTTCGCGCCTGGTGTACGACCTGCTGCCGCCGCGCTTCCGGCGGCGCACGCCGGCGCTGTCCAGCGTCGGTCGCCTCGACCGCGACACCACGGGCCTGCTGCTCCTGACCGACGACGGCCAGCTCCTGCACCGGATCATTTCGCCCAAATCGCAGGTGCCCAAGACCTATGAGGCGACGCTCGCCGAAGACCTGCGCGGCGACGAGGCCGAAGCGTTCGCGTCGGGCCGCCTGATGCTCGATTCGGAAACCACCCCGCTCGCGCCCGCGCGCCTGGAGGCGCGCGGCCCGCGCCGCGCGCGCCTCACCGTCACCGAAGGCCGCTACCACCAGGTGCGCCGCATGTTCGCCGCCACCGGCAACGCCGTGATCGCGCTGGAGCGCGTTGCGATCGGACAGCTTCGGCTGGATGCACTCGGTCTGGCACCGGGTACCTGGCGCGCGCTGGACGCCACGGAGGTGGCGCAGGTGCTGGCTGGCTGAAGGGGCGGCGCGGCTGAGCGACAATACGCCGATGTTCCACGTCGTCCTCTACCAGCCCGAAATCCCGCCCAACACCGGCAACGTCATCCGGCTATGCGCCAACGCGGGTGCCGCACTGCACCTGATCGAGCCGCTCGGCTTTGCGATCGACCACGCCAGGATGCGGCGCGCCGGGCTCGATTACCGCGAGTTCATGGATCTGCGCGTGCACTCCTCGCTGCAGGCGTTCCTCGACGCGGTGCGGCCGGCACGGCTGTTCGCGTTTTCCTCGAAGGCGCGCGTGCGGTTCGACCGGGTGGCCTATGCGCCGGGCGATGCGCTCATGTTCGGCCCGGAAACCCGCGGCCTGCCCGGCGAGGTGCTGGACACGATCCCAGACGCCCGGCACCTGTACCTGCCGATGCGCCCGCGCAACCGCAGCCTCAACCTTTCCAACACGGTGGCGATCGCGGTGTACGAGGCGTGGCGCCAGAGCGGCTTCGACGGCGCGGCGGAGCCATCCGCCGACGGATGATGCGCCGTCTCGCGCAGGATCAGACCGGATATTCGGGCTTCTGCTCGCGCGCCATCAGCCAGGCCAGGCCTTCACCCGGCGTGATCTCGCCGTGCAGCACGCGCTGCACCTGGGCGCTGATCGGAAGATCGAGCCCGTGGCGGTTGGCCAGGCGCATCACCTCGTCCACGGTCTGCACCGATTCGACCACCTGGCCGATCTCGCGCACCGCCTCGGCAACGGTCTTGCCTTGCCCCAGCGCAAGCCCGAGGCGGCGGTTGCGCGACAGGTCGCCGGTGCAGGTGAGCACCAGATCGCCCAGTCCGGACAGGCCCATCAAGGTCTCTGCGCGCGCCCCCAGGGCCTCGCCCAGACGCAGCATTTCGTTCAGTCCGCGGGTGATCAGGCCCGAGCGCGCGTTGAGCCCCAGTTGCATGCCGTCGGCCACGCCGGTGGCCACGGCCAGCACGTTCTTCATCGCGCCGCCCAGTTCGGCACCGATCATGTCGGTGCCGGTGTAGACGCGGAACGTGGGCCCGTGCAGCGCGCGCGCCACGATCTGCGCGAACTGCGGATCGAAGGCGTGCGCGGTGACGGCGGTAGGCAGACCCTGCGCCACTTCACGCGCGAACGATGGTCCGGTGAGCACGCACAGCGGCGTTTCGGGGCCGAAGACCTCCTGCGCCACTTCGTGCAGGAAGCGCCCGGACCCCGGCTCGAAACCCTTGGTCGCCCAGGCCACGCCGACGCCGGCGCGCTTGAGCGGCGCGACGTCGCGCGCGGTGCGGGTGAAGGCGTGGCTGGGCACCACGATGAGCACCAGGTCGGCCTCGCGCACGGCGTGCGCGAGGTCAGCGGTGTAGTGCAGCGCCGGCGGGAGCGGCACGTCCGCCAGGTAGCGGACGTTGCGGCCGGTGGAAGCCATCGTGGCGATGGCTTCCGGATCGCGCCCCCAGAGCGTGGTTTCCAGGCCGCTGCGCGCGCCCTGCGCGGCAAGCGCCGTGCCCCAGGAGCCGGCACCCAGCACCGCCAGCCGCAGCGGGCGAGCGGGCATGGGATCAGGCGTGGCCGGCATCCGGCGTGGTGTCCGTCTGCCCTTCGCCCTGCTGGCGACGGCGCAGCGACTCGGCGTAGATCTGGTCGAAGTTGATCGGCTGGATCAGGAAGGGCGGGAAGCCGCCGTTCTGCACCATGTCGGCAATCTGCTGGCGGGCGTACGGGAACAGCGTGTTGGGCGCATAGGTGCCCAGCAGCGCGTCGGTGTTCTGCGCATCGAAGCCCGCGATGGTGAAGATGCCGGCCTGCTGCACTTCGGCCAGGTAGGCGTTCTTGCCGTTGAGGGTGCAGGTCAGCGAGACGGTCAGCACCACCTCGAACACGCCCTCGCCCAGGCCCGCGACCTTCTGGCCGAGGTTGAGCTGCAGCTCCGGCTGGCCCTGTTCCTGGAACACCTGCGGCGCGTTGGGTGCCTCGAAGCTCGCGTCCTTGATATAGATGCGCTGCAGTGCGAACTGCGGCTGGTTGCCGGCTTCGGGGGCAGCGCCTGCGGCGCCGTTGGCGGTCTCATCGGCCATGGGTGACTCCAGATTGATTGGGGAAGAGGGCCGTTTCGCGGGAAACGACAAAAGGACGCGGATTATCCCACGCCCTGCCTAGATGGGCCAGCCGCCGGCGCTTTTCAAGTCCGCCGGCCCGCGCCGGTGCTACCTTGCCGCTCCCATCCGCGGAACCTGCCCATGCCGTCCGACCCGATGCCGCGCTTCGCCGTCCTCGGCCAGCCCGTCGCGCACAGCCTCTCGCCGCGCATCCACCGCCGCTTTGGCGAGGCCTGCGGCATCGCGCTGGACTATCGCGCGATCGAGCTCGCGCCCGAGGCGCTGCCGGCGCGGCTGGCGGCTTTTCACGCCGAAGGCCTCGGGGGAGCCAACGTCACCCTGCCGCTCAAGGAGCTGGCGGCGCGCGCGTGCCGGGAGCTGTCTGATGCGGCGCGTCTGAGCGGAGCGGTCAACACGCTGATCCGGCGCGAGGACGGCTGGCTGGGCGATAACACCGACGGTGCCGGCCTGGTGGCCGACCTGCGCCGCCTCGGCGTGCGCCTGGCCGGGGCGCGCGTGCTGCTGCTGGGTGCGGGCGGCGCGGCACGCGGCGTGGTGCCGGCGCTGTTCGATGCCGGCATCGCTTCGCTCACCGTCGCCAACCGCACCGCCGCGCGCGCCGAGGCGCTGGCGCACGACCTGCAATCGTGCGGCGATATCGCAACCTGCGGCTTCGAGGCATTGGCCGGCGCCGACGGCTTCGACCTGATCCTCAACGCCACCTCCGCCGCCCGCTCCGGCCGCGCGCTGGCGCTGCCCGCCACGCTGCCGGCACCCGATGCGGCGGCCTACGACCTCTCCTACGGCGAGACCGCGCAGCCCTTCCTGGCCTGGGCGGCTTCCGCCGGCATCGCGCGCGCCGCCGACGGCCTGGGCATGCTGGTCGAACAGGCGGCCGAAGCCTTCCAGCGCTGGCACGGCGTGCGCCCCGACGCCGCCGCGGTGCTGGCCGAACTGCGCGCGGAGCGGGTCTGATCCAGCGCCCGATCCGCCGCTCTTGCGACCAGCCGGTGAAAACCACCCGCCAAGCGCGCACCGCGCCGGAATCGCGCTGCCCCGGACTCATGCGGGAACCTCGAACAACCTCCCGTCTTGCGTCATTACGGCTTTCGCTTGAATGACGCCGGTTTTTCGGCCGGCAGCGGCGATTCGAACCCATCGTCGAACAGATGGTCGAGCCGGCAGCGGCCCGCCGAACACGGGTCGGACAGCGGCACTCCCGCCTGCGGATACTCCACGCCATCGTGAACGCCGTCCCTGTCGGAATCGACCTGGTTCGGATCGGTGCCGAGCAGGTATTCGAACCCGTCGATCAGCCCGTCGCCGTCGCTGTCCACGTTCGGATAGGCGTAGCCGAGCACCATGCTCGATCCGGTCGGCCAGGCCGACGTATAGCCCTGCGCCTCGAAGCTGCCCCGGTCGCGCTCCAGAAACACCGCGCAATCGTCATCGGCGGTCTTGCACTTGAGCCACAGGCGCTCCGCGCCTCGCGGAATGCAGGCGGGTTCCGGCGTGCAGGACTGGTAGACATAGCCTTGCAGGCCCCGATAGTCGTACCCGGCGTTGCTGGCGGTCTGCACCTGCGCGGCGGATGTCAGCAACAGGAAGTCGCGGTTGCCGCCGTTGCAGCCCGGTACGCCGGGCGTGCACCCCGCAGGCCAGGGACGGGAACGGTCCAGCCAGTAAAGCGGCACCAGCGCCGGATGCGAGGCGTCGACCTTGAACTCGGTGGTCAGCACGTAGGCGCTGGCGCGCGGAGACGGCGGCGGCGGTGTCGGGTACTGGTACGGGAAGCTCGGGTAGCCCGGCGTCAGTGCCCCCTGTGGCTGGTAGCTTCCCGCCTGATTGATCATGAAGGCCAGCGCGGCCTGCGGCACCGTGGTGTGCGCCCAGTCTTTCGCGGCCGCGCCGTAGAACGAGAAGAGCGGCGTCAGGCGATTCTTCATCGCCTTGCCGTCGCTGTGTCCCAGCATGGCGGCAACCGCCGAATCGGCCCGGATCGTTCCATATCCGAGCCTGGGATCCCATGTGTCCGGAAACGTGGGAAGCATGCTGCTCTGGATCATTACCGAGCGGATGCCGTGGTAGGGCGGGTCCAGCACGCCTTCGCCCGGCAGCACCAGCGGATTGATCGAACGCAGGATACCCGCCAGCCCCGACACCAGCGGTGCGGACATGGACGTGCCGGTGCACGGCCCCTGCCCGTCGCCGTTCGTTCCGAGGGCCGCGTCGTCGCAGAGAATGGTCGGACTCCACGGCATGCCGGGATAAAGCGTGGACAACACGCGCCGCGCCGGCGCGACGTGCTCCTGCCTGGCGTCGGTTGCAGCGTTCACGGTGTAGTTGGAGCCGCACTCCATGTCGGAGTAGGTTGGCGAAAACGGGCAATTATCGCTGTGGTTTGGGGGCGGGTCTTTGTCCTCATCCCAGAAGTCCAGGGATTCATCCAGCCCGCCCACGCTGGCCACCCGTGGATCGCTGGCGGGGAAGTTGAGCCTCCCCCGGTCATTTGCCCGACGCGGCTACCATCAGGACGCCTTGAGAACTGGCGTAGGCAATGGTGAGGCATTCCGGATCGTTCTGGAACAGTGGGTCAGCGCAGACATTTTTCGGATAATCGAAGGTGCCATTTCCTTGTCCGCCAAAACTCATGTTCACGACCTGGGTGCCCGTCTCGGCAAGGAGTGTCAAACCAACCCAAGGGGCGACTTGATTAATGTATGGAAAAACAATTCCTGACGAAAGGCAAGTGTCTTGGATTATTCTTCCAGAGACAAGGCCGCAATTCTTGCATGCTCCTGCCACGCCATCGGTGTTCGTGTGATTTGCAGCAATCAAGCCACCTGATTAGCCCTGACTCTCAGCTCGTCATTCCTGCGAAGGCAGGAATCCAGTGTCTTTGCTTCCAGATGCCCCCACAACAAAAGCCAAGTCTCCGGGTTTCCGCCAAAAGCATGCGGGAATGGCGAGCCAAAGCCACTCTTCGCCGAAGCATCGGCTGAGGATCAGGGCTAATCAGGTCAAGCCATGGACATGCGTACCATGGCCTGCATATGCGGGAATCATGAAGCCGTTGCCGCTATCGCAAACCTGGGAAGCTGACGTAACGGGAACGGGTTCCATTTCATCTACATTGAAGTCGATGGGATTTGGAAATCCATGACGCCCAATGTCAAGGGAGGCCGAGGAAAGGAAATTTCCGCCCGTCAGGGAGCCGTTTGCATCCTGCGCCCGAAGGTCGGAGTGGTCGGTATGGAGACCGTTATCCAGCACCCCCACTCGCGCCCAGCCGCCTGCGCGGGCCCATGCGGCGGGAAAGCTCATGGCACCGATCCAGTATTGGGTTGCAACTCCTTGAGTGGTGGGCGGCGTCTTGCCGGGGGCGCCAGGGCGCAGGCTCAGTTCCACCTTGATCGGTACCTTCGCATGCCTGACGAAATCGTCGGCGAGCAGCGCGGAGACGGCGGCTTCCGTATCGGCACCGGGCGGGTATCGCACGACGATCATCTGCTCCAGGCGCGCTCTCGGCAGTTCCCGGTTGGCATCGAGATAGGCTTTGAAATCTCCCTTTGCCCGGAATGGATGCGGGATGAAATACTGAACGGATTGCGGGTTCTCCACGGACAGCGCACCGAGTGGCGGAGGGAGCCCGCCTGAAGGATCAAACCCGTTGATGACACCCTCTGGACTCGGGCCTTGCTCGGATCGAACAAGTTCGAAGATTACCAGTGTATTTTCTATAAATTGTGCATGAGCGGGCGGTGAAATAGTGATGGGTGCGACAAGGAAGACGCTTAGGAGAAGCTTTGCTGATATTCTTTCTCGAAGAGCCGTCACTCCAATAATGATTCCGATTAGAATTAACAGCAAGATATTGCTAGTCGCTGATACTGTCACGGATGGTGGCGTCCCCCGGACTTGAAGATTTGCCTGAGAGATTGGCGGCAAAACTGGATAGCTCGGGCTGCTCATGCTTCGGATTCGTATTCTAACAATATAGCTTCCCTCGGGGAATCCGCCTATATTTTCGGTGATTGTATGTGGCTGAATCATGCAAAACAATGGATCGGTTCTTTCTGATCCCGTAATGATTATATCGATTATGTCACCGTTCCTTTGCACCTCGACAAAGGGGTAACCTGCAGGTGGGTATGCGAAGCCGTGGCAATATCCTGCCCTTACCGACATATCGACGGGCTGTCCCGCATAGGGCTGGGCGGGTGAGAAGGTCGGCGGATCGACGAACGCCGAGGCGGACGCGAACGGCAGCATGAGCAGCACGAGGACCGTCGTCAGCGCCCTCCGGATGCGAACATGGGCGGTTTTCATCAGGGTCTCTCCTTGCGATGGCGGTGCGCGGTCGAGTCTACGGCACTTCTTGCCTTGATTCGCGTTCCGGATCAATCATTTGGCCGGACAAATCCCGACCAGAGTAATGATTCCTGCAAGCAGCAGCAGGGATATGGTCGTGCCCGCCGGCACGATAGCGGGCGGCGGAGGGGCGCGCACCATGAGGCCGGCCTGGAAAATGGGAGGCAGGACGGGTGCCCGTGCTGCCGCATTCCGCGTCATCACCTTGGGCAACCCTTGAGCGAAGCCGCCGAAAACCTGCTGGAAAAGCTCAAGTCGCTGCCGCCGCAGCGGCTGGCTGAAGTCGCCGATGTCGTGGACGTTCTGCGCGTCCGTGAGGAAAAAACGCGCACCCGGAGGATGGACGGCTTCGCCGCCGCGCAGCCGCCGCTTTCCCCCGAGGACATCCAGGCCGAAATTGCCGCCGCCCGCGCGCAGCAGCGTGCCGCGAATGCGGATCGTCGCTGACGTCAACATCGTGCTGTCCGCCCTGCTCTGGGACGGAGCGCCGCGCGCGCTGCTGGATTCCGCCCGTCATGGCCGCATCGCGCTCTTTACCGGCGCTGCGTTGATGGCCGAACTGGAAGGCGTGCTTTCCCGCCCGAAACCGGCGAGTCGTGTGGCGACGCCTTCATTCATGCACCTGCCTTGCGGCAACCGCACCGCGACGCGGCTGCGGGAGAAACCACCCGGAAGATCACCCGTCCGCAATGTCATACGCCGGCAGCTTCTTCTCCACCGCCGCGTTCTTCAGCGTGACGTAAGCCGGCAGGCCGTCCTTGCCGTAGGGCGGCGGTGCCTCGCCGCGGATCAGCGGCTCCAGGTACCGGCGCGCAGCCTCGGTGATGCCGTAGCCGTCCTTGCAGATGAAGTTCTTTGGCAGCTTTTTCTCGTGATTGGCGATTTTCGCCAGCGGTGCCGGCTCGATCTTCCAGCGGTAGGGTGCGTTCGAGGTGCGCACGATGGCGGGCATCACCGCGTTCTGCCCGGCCAGCGCGAGCTTCACCGCGGCCTCGCCCACCGCCAGCGCGTGGTCGAGATCGGTCTTGCTGGCGATATGCCGCGCCGAACGCTGCAGGTAGTCGGGCACCGCCCAGTGCTGCTTGTAGCCCAGCTTCGCCTTGACCAGCTGCGCGATCGCCGGGCCGACGCCGCCCAGCTGGGTGTGGCCGAAGGAATCGACCGTTCCGGCATCGGCGAGGAAGCGCCCGTCCGCACCGCGCAGCCCTTCCGACACCGCCACCACGCACCAGCCCACGCGCCTGACGGTGTCATCGACCCTGGCGAGGAACTTCGCTTCGTCGAAGGGCACTTCGGGAAACAGGATGATGTGCGGTGCCTCGTCCGCGCCCTGGCCGGCCAGGCCCGCGGCGGCGGCCAGCCAGCCGGCGTGGCGGCCCATGACCTCCAGCACGAAGACCTTGGTAGAGGATTCGGCCATCGAGGCCACATCCAGCGCCGCCTCGCGCAGCGAGACCGCGGTGTACTTGGCGGCCGAACCGAAGCCCGGGCAGCAGTCGGTGACGGCCAGGTCGTTGTCGACCGTCTTGGGCACGCCGATGCAGGTGAGCGGATAGCCGAACTCGCGCGCCACCTGCGACACCTTGTTCGCGGTGTCCGCCGAATCGTTGCCGCCGTTGTAGAGGAACCAGCGGATATCGTGCGCGGCGAACACCTCGATCAGGCGCTCGTAGCGCGCGCGGTCGGCCTCGATCGTCTTGAGCTTGAAGCGGCAGGAGCCGAACGCACCGCCCGGGGTATGTGCCAGCGCGCGGATCGCGGCGATGGGCTCCCTCGAGGTATCGATCAGATCCTCGCGCAGCGCGCCGATGATGCCGTTGCGCGCCGCATACACCTTGACGCCCGCCGCGCGCGCCGCAGTGATGACCGCCGAGGCGGTGGCGTTGATGACGGCGGTCACTCCGCCCGATTGTGCGTAAAGCAGTCTGCCCTGGCTCATGGATGGCTACGGTGTGGGTGGATGGGAAGGTCGCGGCGAGGCGCCAAATTGCGCTGCGCGATGCGGCTTTGGTCTGGTTTGACAGCGGCGTTCGGCAGCGGTTAGGTTTGCTGCGCTGCACCGCAGCCGCGAACCGATCCAGTCTAGCGGAAAGGCCGCCCCGGCCGTGCGGTGCCTCATCGTCTTCCAGGCTCAGCACATGCGACTTGTACTACTCGGTGCCCCCGGCTCCGGCAAGGGAACCCAGGCCAGCCGCCTCAAGGAGGCGCTCGGCGTGCCGCACATCTCCACCGGCGACCTGCTGCGCGGCGCGGTCGCCGCGGGCACGGCGCTGGGCCTCCAGGCCAAGGCCGTGATGGAACGCGGCGAGCTGGTGTCCGACGACATCGTGCTGGGCATGCTCGAAGAGCGCCTGGGTGCCGGCGACTGCGGCGCGGGCTTCATCCTCGATGGCTACCCGCGAAATTCCGCCCAAGCCAACGCCCTCGACGCCCTGCTCGCCCGCCTCGGCCAGCCGGTCGACGTGGCGGTGCTGCTGGACGTGGACACCGAGCTTCTGATCGAGCGCATCGCCGGGCGCGCGCGCGCCGAGGGGCGCAGCGACGACACCCCCGAAACCGTGCGCAACCGCCTGCGCGTCTACAACGACCAGACCGCGCCGGTGATCGGCTTCTACGAAGCCGCCGGCACGCTGGTGCGGGTGGACGGCGTCGGCAGCATGGACGAGATCACCGCCCGCGTGCTGGCCGCGATCGGGCACGCGCCGGCCGCCTGAACACTTCTCGCGCCCGCGCCGCGGGTGCACGGTGAAGCGATGACACTGCACATCCTCGGCATCTGCGGCACCTTCATGGGCGGGGTCGCCGCGCTCGCGCGCGAGCAGGGTCTTGCCGTCGAAGGCTCGGACCAGAACGTCTACCCGCCGATGAGCACCCAGCTCGAAGCCCTGGGCATCGCGCTCAAGAGCGGCTACGCGGCCGAAAACATCGGCCCGGACATGGCCGAAGTGGTCATCGGCAACGCCCTGTCGCGCGGCAATCCGGCGGTGGAAGCGGTGCTCGATCGCGGCCTTGCCTACACCTCGGGCGCGCAGTGGCTGGCCGAAAACGTGCTGCCGGGGCGCACCGTGCTGGCGGTCGCCGGCACCCACGGCAAGACCACCACTTCCACCCTGCTGGCCTTCCTGATCGATCGCCTCCGCGGCGCGCCGGGGTTTTTGATCGGCGGCGTTCCCGCCGACTTCGACGCCTCCGCGCGGCTGGGTTCCGGGCCGTGCTTCGTGGTGGAAGCGGACGAATACGACACCGCATTCTTCGACAAGCGCTCCAAGTTCGTCCACTACCGCCCGCAGATCGCCATCCTGAACAATCTCGAGTTCGATCATGCGGACATCTTCCCTGATCTTGCCGCGATCGAGCGTCAATTCCACCACTTCGTGCGCACCGTGCCGGGCCGCGGCCGGCTCATCGTCAACGCCGAGGACGCCAACCTTGCGCGGGTGCTGGCGCAGGGCTGCTGGACGCCGGTGGAGACGTTCGGCATCGATGCGCCGGCCGACTGGCAGGCCCGCCTCGACGCGCCTGACGGCTCCGCCTTCACCGTGCTGCATCGCGGCCAGACACTGGGCCAGGTTCGCTGGCGGATGGCGGGCCGCCACAGCGTGATGAACGCACTCGCGGCGCTCGCCGCCGCGGCGGCGGCCGGATTCGACGCAAAGGCGGCGCTGCCGCTGTTCGCACAGTTTCGCGGCGCGAAGCGGCGGCTCGAACTCATTGCCGAGGCCCCGGATCTTCGCGTCTACGACGACTTTGCCCACCATCCTACCGCGATCCGCACCACGCTCGACGGCCTGCGCGCGCGCCATCCCGATGGCCGCCTCGTCGCGGTGCTCGAACCGCGCAGCAACTCCATGCGCCTGGGTGCGCACGCCGACCAGCTCGCGCCCTCGCTGGCACCGGCCGACGCGGTGCTGTTCCTCGCCCGCCCCGAGCTGGCCTGGGACGCGCATCGGGTGATCGACGCGCTGCGCGGCGAAGGCCACGTCGCGGCCGACGTCGATACGCTGCTGGCGCGCCTGGCCGCGCTGGTGCAGCCGGGCGACACCGTGGTCTTCATGTCCAACGGCGGCTTCGAAGGCGCGCCGCGCCGCTTCGCGCAGACGCTGGGATAATCAAGGCCCTTGCAGAGCAGGAGACAGCGCATGGACCTGCGCGAACGCATCCACCAATCCGCCCTCACGCTGGAACCCGCACACCTGGAAGTGCATGATGAAAGCCACCTGCACGCGCGCGGCACCCAGACCCACTACAAAGCCATCATCGCCAGCGCGCGCTTCGAGGGCCTGCCGCTGCTCCGCCGCCATCAGGCGGTGTACGCCGCGCTCGGCGACCTGATGCGCGACCTCCACGCGCTCGCCCTGCACACCTACACCCCGGCCGAATGGGAGGCGCTGGGCGAGGCACCGGCGTCACCGGCCTGTCGCGGCGGCAGCCGGCACGACGCCGCGCGTTGAGCGCCGCCTCAGGCGTCACCGCGCGCGCAGCCGCGCCACCACGGCCGCTTCCAGCCCGCCTTCCGACGCGCGCAGGCGATCGAGCTCGGCGCGATTCCAGTCGGCCGCGATGCGCCCGTCGAGCAGCAGCACGGCGCGGTCGAGGATGCGCTCGGCCACATCCAGGCCGTGGGTGGCGAGCAGCACCGTCGCACCGGCATCGACGCGTTCGCGCAGGATCGCCTTGAGCTGGAATGCGGCGAGCGGATCCAGCCCGTTCAGCACTTCATCGAGCAGCAGCAGCAGCGGCGTGCCGAGCAACGCCAGCACCACCGCAAGCTTCTGGCGCGTGCCGAGCGAATACTCGGCCACCTCGCGCTCCAGCCATGGCGACAGTCCGAGTGCACCGGCCAGAGCCACGGCCTCTGCGATGGCGTCGGCACCGAGCTGGCGCACGCCGGCGACCAGTTCGAGGCACTGGCGACCGCGCAGCGCGCCGGGCAACGTGGCCGGATCGGGCGCGTGGCCCAGCCGGGCGCGCGCGGCGACGGGATGTTCACGCGGGTCGATGCCGTCGATGCGGATCTTTCCGGTGCACGGCAGCAGCCCCGCGCAGGCGCGCATGAGGCTGCTCTTGCCCGAGCCGTTGGGGCCGATCAGGCCCACCAGCTCGCCGCCGGCAAGGCAAAGGTCGACGCCGCCCAGCACCTCGTCTGCGCCATGGGAAAGATGGAGATCGCGCAGCAGCAGACGCGTGCTCATGCGCGCGTTCCCCGATGCAAAAGCCGCAGGCACATCGCCAGCCACAGCGGTGCCAGCAGGGGCGCAAACGCCTGCCAGGTCGCGCCGAGCACGGTCAGGCGCAGGGTGAGATCGAGCGCAATGCGCCCGGGCGTGCGGCGCAATGCCAGCGCGCACAGTCCGTGCAGGATCGCCACCGCGAACAGGGCGGCGCCGATCCACGGCGCAGTGCGCACGGCACCCAGCGCGGCCAGCGCAAATCCGGCAACGCCGGCACCGAGCAAAGCCAGCGCCAGCGGCACGATCAGTCCGGACAGCCAGAACCGCGCCCGCGCCGGCTGCGCACCCAGCCAGCGTTCGGCCTCGAGCAACACCGCGAGGCCACGCCGCCACGCCGTCAGGTACGCCGCCAGCAGCAGGCCGCTCGCCAGGGCCAGCGCCGCTCCCAGCGCACTCGCACCGACCGGTATCAGCAGCAGCATCCAGAGTCCATGGCGCAGCGCGCGCGGGCCGATGCCGGCCAGCGCCTCGCGCGCCTGCCAGCGCCACAGGCATCCGCGGCCGGCGAAATGGTGCGCCGATCCGGTCGCGCTGGCGGCTCCGGTGTGGACGGCGCGATCCGCGGACGGCCGACGCCAGCGCGCCCAGGCCGCGCCTGCGGCGGACGCAGCCACCAGCATCAGGGCCAGCCAGCCCCACGCCTCCCGCGGCAGGCGCAGGAAGCCGAACAACAGCGCGCCTGCCAGCGCGTGCGGCCACACACCGGCGAACACCACGCGCATGCGTTCGCGCGCCCGCACGCGCGCGGCCACCGGCTGCACGGCCAGCCAGTCGGCGGCATCGCGGCGCTCCCGCTCGCGCTCGCGCTCGCGCACCCGCATCGCGATGAGGCCGCCCCACGCCACCAGCCAGGCCCAGGGGGCGGGCCGCGTCAGGGCGAGCAGGCCGTCGGCCAGATCGCGCCGCGCGGCAAGCGACACCGCCGCTGCGCCCAGCATGAAAGTCAGTGCCAGCCAGATCGCCGCATGAAACGCGGTTTCGCCCGGTGCCTGCCGCCAGCGCGCCATCCGATTGCGCCACAGGCAGGTGCGCTGGAAGGCATAGGGATCGAACGGGTAGCCGGTCATGGGTCGCGTGTTGGGCTCGAGGCCGGACATGGAGCATGGAAAAAGGCGAAAGGTTCAACCTCCCCGGCGGCGCGGGAATGCCTACAATCCGGCGTGTCTCGCCGCCCCCTTGCACTGGAGCCGCCATGCCTGCACCGCTCATTCGCCGCCCGTTCCTTCGCGCCGCGCTGCTGGTGCTGGCCCTGAGCACGATGGCGGCGCGTGCCGCGGAGGCACCGCACGTGTCGGGCGCGCGCACCATGGAGGCGGCCGGCATGGTCGACCTGCGCATGCGGGTACCGGACATCTCGCAGGACATCCGCTATGCCGGCCGCGACAACTTCATCGGCGCGCCGGTGGACGGCTACGAGGCACCGGCCTGCTGGCTCAGGCACGAGGCGGCCACGGCGCTGGCGCGGGTGGAGATGGCGCTGCGGCGCGAAAACCGCCGCCTGCACCTCTTCGACTGCTACCGCCCGGTGCGGGCCGTGGCGCACTTCATGCGCTGGCTGGATGAGGCCGACGACCCGCGCACCCGGGCCGTCTACTACCCGACGCTGGAGAAATCGCTGCTGCGCGGAACTTACATCGCACCGCAATCGGGCCACAGCCGCGGTGCCACCGTCGACCTGACCCTGCTCGCCTGCGATGCGGATGACGCGGCCTGCGCGCCGCTCGACATGGGCACGCCGTTCGACTTCTTCGGCAGCCGCGCGCACACCGATTCGGACGAGGTCGATGCGGCGCAGCGCGCCAATCGCCACGCGCTGCGCGCGGCGATGGCGGCGGAGGGCTTCGTCAATCTTCCCGAGGAATGGTGGCACTTCCGCCTGCAGCCCGAGCCCACGCCAGGCATCTATTACGACGTGCCCGTGACTTCCGCCGGCCTGCCGGCTCCTAGCGCTCGCGATCGGGCGCGCGTCGATCCAGCGATTCGGCGGTGATGTTCACCAGCGGCACGAAGTGATCCTGCGCCGAGACGTCGCGCCTGCGGCGCATGAAGCGGTACAGCGCATACGCCGCCAGCAGCGCGCTCAATGCAAAGAACCAGGCGAACAGCAGCCGGGGTTCGCCGCGATTCATCAGGTTGCCCGCGATCAGCGGCCCGAGCGCCGAGCCCACGCCGTTGACCAGCAGTACCGTGCTGGAGGCGGACATCAGCTCGTCGCGATCCAGGTAGTCCACCAGATGCGCCATCGCGATCGGGTAGAGCGCAAAGCCCATGCCGCCGAAGGCGAAGATCAGCACAAGCGCGGCGGTTGACCCGCCCACCGGCAGCAGCAGCTGCGCCAGCGCGATCATGGCGGCAGCGGCGCTGATGGCGGCCAGGGCCAGACGCCGATCGATGCGGTCGGCGAGACGCCCCAGCGGCAACTGCAGCGCCATGCCGCCGATGACCGCCGCGCTGACGTAGGTGCCGACCGCGCCGGCATCCATCCCCTGCGCGGCCGCGTAAACCGGCAGCAGGCCCCAGAGCGCGCCAAGCAGAAGTCCCGCGACGCAGGCGCTGACGATGGCGGTGGGCACCAGCCTGAAAAAGCGGGCGAGCTGCACCTTGGGCATCGCGTGCAGCCGCGGCTGCTGCTGGCGCATGTCGATCACCGGCAGGCTCGCGGTCGCAAACAGGATCGCCACCACGCTGAACAGCACGAAGCCCTCGCCGGGCAGGCGCAGGAACTGCTGCGCCAGCGCGCCGGCACCGAGGTTGAGCATCATGTAGATGGAGAACAGCGTGCTGCGGTGCCTGGGTTCGGCCGCCGCGTTCAGCCAGCTCTCGATGATGACGTAGAGCCCGACCAGCAGGAGCCCCTGCAGCACGCGCATCGCCAGCCACAGCCCGTAGATCGGCCCGATGGCCTGCACCAGCACGCTGACCACGAGCAGGGTGGTGCAGAACGCGAAGGCGCGAATCTGGCCGATCCGGTGCACCATGCGCGGCACCGTGTAGGTGCCGATCAGGAAGCCGGCGTAGTAGGCCGCGCTGAGCGTGCCGATCATCGCCACGGAAAACCCGAGCGCCTCGCCGCGCAGCGCCACCAGGGTGTGCAGCAGGCCCACCCCCATCAGCAGGAAAATGGTGCTCAGCAGGAGGGGGATGGCGCAGCGGACGGTGGAAAGCATTGGAAAAACCAGTCGTGATCGGATGTGCGGCGGCGCGCGGCGGCGGATGCGATTGCCCGATCCGCCTGGGCTTCGGCCGCGATCGGCCTGCGCACACCTGCGTCCTGCAGGCGGCGGGGAAAAAACCGGATGAAGCCCAGGCGGATCAGGAAACGCGTGGTGCTGCGGCAGGCACCGCAGGCGTTTGGCGAGAATCGGGCAAGGGTAGCAAGGCGCGTCCCAACGCAGGCTGGATGCACCGGCGACCGTCGCGAAGGCTGCGCCCATGCTTGATCCATCGCTACTCACGGAGCCGCCGCCATGCGCACGAGATTGATCGAATCCCTGTTTCTGATCGTCGCATCCGGTTTGGCCGGCACCGCCACACCGCCCCTGCCGGCGCTCGACGCGGCGACGGCCGACGCGACGCCCGTCGCAACGAGCGACGAGGACATCGCCCGTCGCGTCATGCGCGAGCTGCATGACGTGGCTTCGAAGGAACGCGCTCCTGCTCGATCAGGCGCGGCTTCTGGATCAGGCACAGCGCTGGAGTGGGGACGGCGCGCTGGAGTTCGCGCCCACGTTCTGGCGAGCGTCCGGCGAAGATTCCACGCTGGCAGCGATGAGTTCGTATTCTCCCGGCTACACGCTGGACGATCCCCTGCACCCCGCCGTGCCGAAGTCGCTGCGCGACATGCTGCGCACGGAAGCCATTGAAACCCGCGTTGTTGCACACCTCGATGCGGACGCGCCGCTGCAGTGGAGCCACCACTCGGCGCAGGTGCGACTGCGGCTGGACCGCGGATCGGACGACGGCCTGATCGAGGGCATGGCCCTGTACGGCCTGCCGCCGAACGAGGGCTGGTACGCGGAGCTGAGCCAGGTGGGCGCGGACGAATCGGTCGCCACGATGCACCTGAGCCGCTTCGCGCCGGACGACGAGATGGCGCTGCCCGCCCGGGGCACCGCCTTCACCACCCGCCGTGACGCGCCGCTGCGCTGCGGCGTGGACACCAGCGCCGCGGTGCGCGCCGCGATCACCTTCGTCTCCGCGCCGGCGGACGGGGTGACCCTGGACGCCGACGGCTACGCCTACCTCGATCTGGAGGTCGACCAAGGTCGCGGCGAGGGCCTGGCGGTGGGCGACCGGCTCTACCTGGAACAGGATGCGGACAGCGAGGCCCGCATCGCCGGCGAAGGCCGCGTGCGCCAGGTCGGTGCCGACAGCGCGCGCGTGCTGTGGCGCACCTACCGCTGGCTCGGCGCCTGGGAGGAGGATGAAGACGCGGGTGAAGGCGCGGCGCCGGTGAAGGTGGAGCGGTCGGCCCTGCCGGCCGTCGGCCAGCATCTGGTCACGCCGGCCTGGCGGCGGGTGGAGAGCGACCTGTTCGGCGCGCTGCGGGGGCGCTGAGCCACAGGATCACGCGGCCCGCACCTTTCCGGTCCCGCGCTGCGGCGCGCCGCCGGCTGCGCTCAGGCCAGCAGCGCCTTGATCCGCTCGCGGTCGTAGCCGCTCCAGCTGCCGCGGTCGGACTCCACCACCGGAGCGCTGCGATAGCCCAGGCCGACCAGGCGCGCGAGCGCGGCGCGGTCCTGCATCAGGTCCACCAGGGCGTACTCGATGCCGAGGATCTCCAGGTCGCGGCGGGTGGACTCGCACTGCGGGCAGTCGGGCTTGGAATAGACGGTAACGTTCACGGATGGCACCTCGTTGGGTGGACGGCCGGCGCGCGCGGCGGTGCCGGCCGGAGGCTCGAAAATTTCGGGAAAGTGGAACGGGCGGCGGGCGACGTCAGAAATCGACGGCGAACACTTCGTCCTCGTCGTCGCGCTTCATCACGCCGACCTTGTACTGGGCGGTGTCCTCCTCCTGGTTGGAGGCCTGGATCTTGCTCATGTCGAGCCAGTTCTCCATGTAGGCGAGCGGGTTCCGCGTGACGATCGGGAAGCGCGCGGCGTCTTCGAGGTGGAAGAAGCGGATCACGTCGGTGGCGCTGAAGTAGACCCAGTCCTTCATCATCCGGCAGGTGACGCCGGTCAGCTCGCGGCCTTCGGAAAACGCGTAGTCGGTCCATTCGACTTCGCTTTCCACCACCTCGTTGACGATGGCGACGATCTTCTCGCGGCAGTCGGCGAAGGCCTGGCGGCCGCGCGGGGTCTTGTAGAGCGACTTGAGCACTTCCTTGCCGTACTGCACGTGCACTTCGAACTCGTCCTGGGCGATCTTCTGGATCGCCTTGCCGATGGGCTGGAACAGGCCGGTGGATTCGCATACGCCGAAGGTGACGGCGAAGGAGGCCATGAACTGGATGCGCTCCATGCACAGCAGGGTCACGATGAAGAGATAGATCGCGTTGTAGGTGGCCTGGTCGTTCGGGCGCGCGCCGCGGGCGTAGTCCAGGCTCACCGCCAGCGCCGCGTCGAAGGCTTCGCCCACGGTCTTGAGCCGCGCCATGGCCTCCTTGACCGCGAGGATCTCGCTGAGGATGTCGTCGGGGCTGTCGAAGCTGTTGCGCACGATCTCCGAGTAGGTGGCCGCGTGCACGATCTCGTTGCGGGTGATCTCCACCCAGCCGGCCCAGGCCTCCGAGCTGGTGCACACCGGCGCCAGCACGGCGGCGATGGAGTGCGCCGCCACGCTGTCGGCCTCCCACTGCCAGGCCAGCGTCTTCACCATCATGTCGTAGGTGGCCCTGTCGCAGGTCTTGAACTGCACGTTGCAGGGCGCGTAGTCGAACTCGTTCTCGTCCCAGTCCTGGCTTTTCAGGGTCTTGTAGAGCTTCCACAGCGCCGGGAAATGCTTGTTTATGGTGTCGAACAGGCCCGGGTCGGTGCCCAGGATGATTTCCGGGGCCTCGTAGTCGGTCTTCTCGGTATTGAAGATCTTGCCGGGCAGGGCGGGCGTCATGGAGGTTTCCTTCGAACGGGAGGCGGCCGGCGTCACAGCGTGCAGCCTTCGCAGGCGCCGGCGTCGCCCGCCTCGCTCATGCGTCCGCCGTCGCTCACCGAAACGCCCGAGGCGACGTTGGAGTTGTAGTAGTAGCGGGTCTTGATGCCGTACTTGAACATCGCGAAGTACTGCGCCAGCAGATCCTTGCTGCCCACCTTCTCGTCGCCGCGGATGCGCCGCCACAGGTCGGCGGAGATGGCCTGGTCGGTGAACTTCTGGAACACCGCGTAGGCCTTGAGCATGTCCACTTCCGCGATGTCCCAGGCCGACTGGTACATGCAGGCGTCATCGTCGCTGTCCGGTGCGGCCCAGCGGATGGTGACGTTGCCGTCGGTCTTGCCCAGCGTCGCGTCGCGCACCGGATAGATGGAGTTGGGCTGGCCCAGCGCCTTGGAGGAGGACTCCCCCGGCATGAAGGCGACCAGGCAGGAGTGGCCGATGCCGCCGGTCGCGATGATCTCGCGCCGCAGCGCCTCCCAGTCGTAGCGGTAGCGGAAGTCGCCGAGCGCGTCGACGCTGCGGTTGTAGGTGTCGATCGGCAGCCAGCCGTCCACCCAGCGGGTCTTGTGGATCCAGCGCGGCAGCCCGCGCTCGCGCGCCACGCGCAGCGAGGCGCGGATCGCGAAGTACATGTGCCGCTCGGCGATGCGGTGCAGCTCCTCGCGGCCCTCCGGGGTGTCGAAGCGCAGCTTCTTGCGCGCCATCGTCGTGGCCACGCCCATCAGGCCGATGCCGGCGTTCATGCGCGCCTTCGCGGTGACGCCGATGTGCGGCAGCGCGTAGTGGCTGTGTTCGATGCAGTAGTCGATCATCCTGAGGGTGAGGTACATCGCCTCCTCGTAGGCGGCATCGTCGTCCTCGGGGAGGTTGTCGCAGGCGATCGCGCCCAGCGAGCACAGCGCCACCTCCGGCTCGGCGTAGGTTTCCAGGATGCGGCTGACGACGAAGGTCTCGCCCGCCTCGCTGGTGACCTGTTCGCCTTCTTTGAGCTCGCCGGCGAAGATGCTCCGGCCGTTGCGGGTCAGCGCGGCGCTGAAGTCGAGCCGGCGGCGCTCGCCGCCCAGCAGCTCCACCTCGATCCAGCCCACCTCGCGATCCGAATACAGGTCGCGCATGTCCCGGTAGGGCCGGTTCGGCTCGCAGATTTCCAGGCACAGGTTGGAGGAGTGGATCGGCTCCTTGAACGGCGTGTGGCGGTTCATCTCGTCGATGTTCGCAAGGTAGGCCACGCCGGTTTCCAGCGCCTCGTTGAGCGAGGTGAGCAGCAGCTCGCGCGGCTGGAACCACTCCTTGCGGAACGCCGGATCGGCTTCCAGGCGCTCGTACTCGCGGCGGAAGCCTTCCGCGTCGTCGCTGAAGAACAGCGCGGTCAGGCGCGGCGCGGTGTAGACGTTGAAGGAAAACGCGCGCTCGTTCTTCGCGGCTTTTTCCGCGAACAGGCGGTTGGTCACCAGGGCGTAGTGCAGGTCGCGGTTCTTGCGGTCCTCGGTGCTGCGCGGATTGCGCAGGTGCGCGATGACCTCGGCCTCCGGGTCGAACCCCGAGTAGTAGGTGGTGCAGGCGCCGCCGCGCCCGGCCTGCATGTTGGCGTGCACCGCCTTGCCCAGCGCCGCGTAGTAGGGCAGCTTGCCCATGTGCTCGATCAGCCCGCCGCGCACCGGATCGCCCTTGCTGCGGGTGACGAGGTGGCTGCCGATGCCGGCCGAGGAGGCCGTCATGCGGTAGGCGATGTGGTCGCCGATCGCAAGCGAAGCCTCGCTGTCGCCGGCAACGTACAGGCAGCACGAGGCGAAGCCGCGCAGGCGGGTGCCGAGGTTGACGTAGTTGGGCGTCGGCGCGGAGATCTTCTTCTCCGCGAAGGCGCGATAGAAGCGCCGCACCAGGTCGATGCGCGCGTCCCTCGGCGCCTGCTCGGCGAGCGCCATCGCCATGCGCAGGTAAACGAACTGCTGGGTCTCGTACTCCTGCCCGGTGGCGCGGTTCTGCAGGCTGTACTTGCGGCGGATGTAGTGCAGCGCGAAGTGCGGGGTGTCGTAGTCGCGCGCGTGGTCGATGATGCCCTCCAGCGCCGCGTAGTCGTCCGCGTCGTAGTCGAGCCGCACCATCACGCCGTCGGCCACCATGCGCGCGTGCAGCTGCGCGACGGTGGGAATGCCCGCGCCGTGGATGCTCTTGTGCAGGTGCGGCGCATACAGCCTTCCGGCCATGCGGTAGTACGACCAGGTGCCCATGTCCAGGCAGTTCTGGATCAGCTTTTCCTGCAGCTCGGCGCTGGACACCGTTTCGGGCATCGCGCTCATCACGTTGATGACGATGCGGCTCCAGTCCACCTTGTCGCCGAACGCCGAGGCCGCCCACTCGCCCCAGCCGTTGAGCTTGCGCGGGATGTAGGGCTCGGTGCTGCCATCGCGCTTGCGGATGGTGCGCGAGAACGCGGGGCGCTGCGCGGGCGCGGGCGGCTCGGCCGGCGGCGCAGCGGGCGGCTCGCCTTCGTTCAGGGAAAGCAGTTCGGTCAGATCCATCGCTGGCATGTGCATCTCTCCTGCGGCCAGACGGCCGCACACGGTCCAGAACCTGCTCCCTCGCGCAGGGCGTGTGGATCGTGCTTCGGCGAATGCGTGCGCCGGCGCGCGGACCTTCGTCACGCGCCTGCGACACGCCTCCCCGCGGAAGCGGTCACCTGCGCCGGGCGTGGTATCAGCATCGGTCATCGGCGTCTCACCGCCTGAGACCGGGCCTTTCCCGGCGTGTCGGCAGGTCTTCGGACTCGCGGACGCGGGCTCTCGCCCTCCTACTCGGCTTGGCTTCCCAGGTGCTGCGACCCAGTGCCGTTGACGCCTTTCGCTTCCACTTACCGCTGCGGGGCAGTTCCGGGTTTGCACCGGATTCCCTATTCAGCCTGCCCGCGCTGCACCGCGGGCCAGGACACCGACCGACACAAGATATTGGGGTGAACTGGCCGCGTCAACACAAGATGGACCCATGCGGCGCGCACGGAGCGACATCATCGGAAAGTGCGCCAGCTGCCCTCGGCGGCGCGCGCATACGGGTGCGCGCCGCGCGTCCGCGGCGGGAGTCAGGCGGTACCGGATCGGGCGCGGATCACGGGCGCGCGGGCCACGCCCGGCTCACCCGCACTTGCTGTATCCGCAGTTCAGGCAGGTGGCGCAGCCGTCGAGGATGACCAGCGCCTTGGCGCTGCACTTGTGGCAAATCGTGGCGGAAGGCGGGAAGCTCGCGCCTTCGCCGGTGACCTCGATGTCTTCCGAATCGCCGGGGGCGGCGTCCGAGGCGGGCACCGGCGCGGTCAGGGTGCCGGCGTCAGGCTTTTTTTTTGAGCGGTCCTCGACGGCACGGCGCTTTTCCGCGATCAGGGCGCGCTGTTCGTCGCTCAGATCCGGGTCGTGCATGAGGCCGATGGCCTTGAGGTGGTCCTCGATGATGCCGCCCAGGTCGGCCACCAGCGAGGGCATGTAGACGCCGCCGCCCTTGAAGTAGCCGCCGCGCGGATCGAACACGGCCTTCATCTCCTCCACCAGGAAGGTGACGTCGCCACCCTTGCGGAACACCGCGGACATGATGCGGGTAAGCGCCACGATCCACTGGAAGTGCTCCATCGACTTGGAGTTGATGAAGATCTCGAACGGACGGCGCTGCTCGTGCTCGGTGCCGGGATTGAGCACGATGTCGTTGATGGTGACGTACATGGCGTGTTCGACCAGCGGCGGCTTGATCTTGTAGGTGCTGCCGATCAGGACTTCCGGGCGCTTGATGCGCTCGTGCATCTGGATCACGTTGTCTTCCGGCTCGGCGGCCGGCGCGCTGGTGGCGGCGGGAAGCTCCCTGGCCGTGTCTTCGGGACGAAGGACGGCGTATCCCTTGATCTTCTGGGTGATCCTGACGGTCATGTAACGAAACTCCGGTCAAACGGTGCTGCATGGATTCGGATGCCGCGGCGGGCGCGTCGGCGCGGCTGGAACCGGGACGCACGGGGCGCGTCTGCGCGCGCCGCCGTGCTCCGGCGCAGGGCATTCAGAACTTGCCGTAATAGCCTTCCTTCAGGGCATCGAACAGGTTGGCGGCGGTGTGCAATTCGCCGTCGTACTCGATCTCTTCGTTGCCTTTCACTTCCACCACCGAGCCGTCTTCCAGCTCGAAGCGATAGACGGTGCTTTCCAGATCGGACTCCTTCACCAGCACGCCCTGGAAGGCGGCGGGGTTGAAGCGGAAGGTGGTGCAGCCCTTCAGCCCCTGCTGCCAGGCGTAGCGGTAGATGTCCTTGAACTCCTCGTAGGGGTAGTCGGTGGGGACATTGGCGGTCTTGGAGATGGAGGAGTCGACCCACTTCTGCGCCGCAGCCTGCACGTCCACGTGCTCCTTCGGGCTGATGTCGTCGGCGGCGATGAAGTAGTCGGGGAGCCTGGCGGCAGCGTCCTCGGCGTAAGGCATCGCCTTCGGATTGACCAGCTCGCGGTAGGCCAGGAGCTCGTAGGACCACACGTCGACCTTTTCCTTGGTCTTCTTGCCTTCGCGGATCACGTTGCGGCTGTAGTGGTGGGCGAAGCTGGGCTCGATGCCGTTGGAGGCGTTGTTGGCCAGCGACAGCGAGATGGTACCGGTGGGCGCGATCGAACTGTGGTGGGTGAAGCGGCAGCCGGTTTCGGCCAGCGCCTCGACCAGCTCGGGTGCCACCTCGGCGACCTGCTGCATGTAGCGGCTGTACTTGGCGTGCAGCACGCGGCCGGGAATTTCCTGGCCGACCTTCCAGCCGTCGCGCACCATTTCCGGGCGCTTGCGCAGCATCGCGGCGTCGACGGTGAAGAGCACGTCCATGATCGGTGCCGGACCCTTTTCCCGCGCCAACGCCAGGCCGGTTTCCCAGCCGGCCAGCGCCATCTCGCGCGAAACGCGCTCGGTGAACTCGCAGCTCTCGGGGCTGCCGTACTTCATGCGCAGCAGGGTGAGCGTGCTGCCGAGGCCGAGGAAGCCCATGCCGTGGCGGCGCTTGTGGAGGATTTCCTCGCGCTGGCGCTCCAGCGGCAGCCCGTTGACCTCGACCACGTTGTCGAGCATGCGGGTGAACACGCGCACCACTTCCCGGTATTCGTCCCAGTCGAAGGAGGCGCGCTCGGTGAAGGGATGGCGCACGAACTTGGTGAGGTTGACCGAGCCCAGCAGGCAGGCACCATAGGGCGGCAGGGGCTGTTCGCCGCAGGGGTTGGTCGCGCGGATGTTCTCGCACCACCAGTTGTTGTTCATCTCGTTGACGCGGTCGATCAGGATGAAGCCCGGCTCGGCGTAGTCGTAGGTGGATACCATGATCATGTCCCACAGGTGCCGCGCCTTGATGTGGCCGTACACCCGGCAGGCCACGCGCCCGTCGTCGCGCACGATGTAGTTCTTCTGCACCGGCCACTCGCGCCACAGCACCTGGGCGCTGTCGGACAGGTCCACGTCGCCCTTTTCCTGGGCGTTGAGCGGGAACACCAGCGGCCAGTCGCCGTCGCGTTCGACCGCCTGCATGAAACCGTCGGTGATCAGCAGCGAGAGGTTGAACTGGCGCAGCCGCCCGTCCTCGCGCTTGGCGCGGATGAAGTCCTTCACGTCCGGATGGGAGACATCGAAGGTGCCCATCTGCGCGCCGCGCCGCCCGCCGGCCGAAGACACCGTGAAACACATCTTGTCGTAGATGTCCATGAAGGACATCGGGCCGGAGGTGTAGGAGCCGGCACCCGCGACGAAGGCCCCCTTGGGGCGCAGGGTCGAAAACTCGTAGCCGATGCCGCAGCCCGCCTTCAGGGTGAGGCCGGCCTCGTGGACCTTCTCCAGGATCCCGTCCATCGAGTCCTCGATGGTGCCCGAGACGGTGCAGTTGATCGTGCTGGTGGCCGGCTTGTGTTCCTGCGCGCCGGCGTTGGAGGTGATGCGCCCGGCCGGGATCGCGCCGCGGCGCAGCGCCCAGGTGAAGCGCTCCATCCAGTACTTCTGCAGTTCCGCGGTCGGCTCGGCATCGGCCAGCGCCTTGGCCACGCGCCGGTAGGTGCCGTCGATGTCGGCATCCAGCGCCACGCCCTGCTTGGTCTTGAGGCGATACTTCTTGTCCCAGATGTCGGCCGACGCCGGCTGCATCGCAATGTCCTGTGTGGTGTCCGTAACCACGGCCTCCAGCCTCGCGGTGCTCATGCCCGTTGTATCTCCCGTTTGTTCATTGTTCTGACCGAGGTGCCGACCCGGCGAGGATCGGCTTCGGAAACGCGCGCCGGCTGCCGTGCGGCGCTGCCTGCCCGTGCACCGGCAGTCACCCCGCGCCCTTGCCGCACGCCCCTCCGGCACCGCTCCCGCACACCACAGCGCTCCGTTTGCGCCACAAGTTGTTGGGTCTGGTCATCGGATCGAACCACAACATCTTGTGGATCGACCGGGAGACCATAGCCCCCGCTCCGGGGCCAAGTCAATGTCAAATTTCGTGCGCCCGCCCTTGCATTCCGTCACGCTTCTGATCCATCAAGCCGCTGCGCCATTTGCGCCCGCCGACGCAGCCGCGCGGGCCGCCGCGGCGGCTCCTGTACCATGCGGTGCCCGCCCCGTCGCTGATGCCCGATGAGTTCCCCCCGCGCCCCGAAGGACGCCGCTCCCGAACACACGCCGCTGATGAAGCAGTACTTCTCGGCCAAGGCCGAGCATCCGGAGGTGCTGCTGTTCTTCCGCATGGGCGACTTCTACGAGCTCTTCTACGACGACGCGCGGCGCGCGGCAAAGCTGCTCGACATCACCCTCACCCAGCGCGGCAGCTCGGGCGGCGCGCCGATCCCGATGGCCGGGGTGCCGGCGCATTCGCACGAGGGCTATCTCGCGCGCCTGGTGGCGCTGGGCGAATCGGTCGCGATCTGCGAGCAGATCGGCGATCCGGCACAGGCCAAGGGGCTGGTGGAACGCCGCGTGGTGCGCATCGTCACGCCCGGCACCGTCACCGACGAAGCCCTGCTGGACGAGCGCCGCGACACCCTGCTGATGGCCCTGGCACCGGCGCGCGAGGGGTATGGGCTGGCCTGGGCGGATCTTTCGAGCGGGCGGTTTTTCGTCAACGAAGTGGAAAGCGACGACGCGCTCGCCGCGGAACTGGCGCGACTGGAACCGGCCGAACTGCTGCTTCCCGACCAGGACAGCCTGCCCGAGTGGCTCGGCGCGCAGGCGGGCGTTCGACGCCGCGCGCCCTGGCTGTTCGACGCCGAGGCCGCACGGCGCGCGCTGACGCGCTTTTTCCGGGTGCACGATCTCGCAGGCTTCGGGCTGGACGCGCGCCCGCGCGCCACCGCCGCGGCCGGGGCGCTGCTGGCCTACGTCGAGGAAACCCAGAAGCAGCGCCTGCCGCATCTTTCGTCCATCGCCTTCGAGTCGGCCGAGGACGGCATCGCGATGAACGCCGCCACGCGCCGCCATCTGGAGCTGGATTCGCGCGTGGACGGCAACCTGCGCCACACCCTGCTGGGCGTGATCGACACCAGCATCACCCCGATGGGCGGACGCCTGCTGCGGCGCTGGCTGCACCGCCCGCTGCGCGACCAGCGCGTCCTGCGCGAGCGCCACCATGCGGTGGCGACCCTGCTGGATACCGGCGTCCTGGAACCGCTGCGCGAACGCTTCCGCGCGCTCGGCGATCTCGAACGCATCCTCGCGCGCGTCGCCCTGCGTTCGGCCCGCCCGCGCGATCTTTCCACCCTGCGCGACGGGCTGGCGGCGCTGCCGGACATTCGCGCTGAACTTTCGCCGCTGGATTCCCCGCGCCTTTCCGCGCTCGCCGCGGAGCTGGGCGAACACGGCGACAGCGCCGAGCTGCTCGCGCGCGCCGTGATGGCACAGCCTCCGGTCCTGCTGCGCGACGGCGGCGTCATCGCCGATGGCTTCGATGCGGAACTCGACGAACTGCGCCGCCTGGCCACCAACGCCGACCAGTTCCTGCTCGACCTGGAGGCCCGCGAACGCGCTGCCACCGGCATCGCCACGCTCAAGGTCGGCTACAACCGCGTGCACGGCTACTTCATCGAGATCAGCAAGGGGCAGTCGGACAGGGCACCGCTGCACTACGCCCGCCGCCAGACCCTGACCGGCGCCGAGCGCTACATCACCGAGGAGCTGAAAACCTTCGAGGACAAGGTGCTGGGTGCGCGCGAACGGGCGCTGGCGCGCGAGAAGGCGCTCTACGAGGAACTCCTCGACGCGCTCAACCAGTCACTGGAGCCGCTCAAGCGCTGCGCCGCCGCGCTGTCGGAACTCGATGCGCTGTGCGCGTTTTCCGAACGCGCGCTGGCGCTCGACTGGTCCTGTCCCGTGCTCACCGATTCGCCCGGCATCCACATCGAGCGCGGCCGCCATCCGGTGGTGGAAGCGGTGCGCGAGGAGCCCTTCGAGCCCAACGATCTCGCGCTTTCACCCGAGCGCCGCATGCTGGTCATCACCGGCCCCAACATGGGCGGCAAGAGCACCTACATGCGCCAGAACGCGCTGATCGTGCTGCTCGCCCACATCGGCAGCTTCGTGCCCGCCGCCGCGGCGCGCATCGGGCCGATCGACCGCATCCTCACCCGCATCGGTGCCGGCGACGACCTGACGCGCGGCCAGTCGACCTTCATGGTCGAGATGAGCGAGACCAGCTACATCCTGCACCACGCCACCGAACATTCCCTGGTGCTGATGGACGAGATCGGCCGCGGCACCTCCACCTACGACGGCCTCGCCCTGGCCGAAGCCTGCGCGCGCCACCTGGCGCAGGCCAACCGCGCCTTCACCCTGTTCGCCACGCACTATTTCGAGCTCACCGCGCTGGCGAACGAGCCGGGCGCGGGCATCGCCAACGTGCACCTCGATGCGGTCGAACACCGCGATTCGCAGGGCAACGAGCGCCTGGTGTTCATGCACGCGGTGCGCGAAGGCCCGGCCAACCGCAGCTTCGGCCTGCAGGTGGCCGCCCTCGCCGGCCTGCCGCGCCCGGTCATCGCGCAGGCCAAGGGTCTGCTCGAACGCCTCGAATCGGGCATGGCCGCCAGCCTCGACGCAGCGGCCCCCGCCGCCAGCGCCGCGCCCGCATCGCCGCAGCTTGGCCTGTTCGCCCCGCCGATGCCTTCCCCGGTGGAAGAAACCCTGCGCGGCCTCGATCCCGACGCGATGAGCCCGCGCGAGGCGCTGGACCTGCTTTATCGGATGAAGAAGATGGTTTGACGATCTGTCGGTACGCCTTTCAGCCGGTGAGCCAACCTGCTGACACCGGCCCGCCCGGACACCGCGCAACGCGCCCGGTGCTGGCTGATACCAATTGGACGAAGCCACGAAGGCGCAGGACTAGCGCCCCGCCTGCTGCGCCGCCATCAGCGCCTCATCCCGCGCCAGCGCCTTCAGCGCTGCCGGGCGCTCGGCGTGGTGGGCGCAGAAGGTTTCGAAGGCGGGCAGGCGGTCGAGCATGCCGAACTGCATGTAGAAGTTCAGGTAGGCGGTCATGTAGAGGTCGGCGGCGGTGAAGCGGTCGCCGGCGAGGTGGGTCTTCCCGGCCACGGCCTGCTCCAGCACGCGGACCACATCACCTTCGGCACCGTAGCCGGCGCTGGTGGGCGGGGCCAGAGCACCGGCGTGTTTGGCGGTCAGCAGGGCTTCCAGCGGGCCGGCAAGGAACAGCAGCCAGCGGTAGTACGGGCCGCGTTCGGCGCTGCCGGGCGGTGGAGCGAGGCGCTTTTCCGGCACCAGGTCGGCCAGGTACAGGCCGATGGCGACGCTTTCGGTGACGACGGTGTCGCCGTGGCGCAGCGCCGGCACCTTGCCCATCGGATTGATCGCCAGGTACTCGGGGGCCTTCATCGTGCTGGCGTAGTCGAGCAGGACTTCCTCGTAGGGCAGGCCGGTCTCCTCCAGCATCCAGCGCGCGATGCGGCCACGGGACATGGGGTGGGTATAGAAGGTCAGGTTCATGGCGCGGATCTCGCTGGGTGGGCGGACAGTATCGCGCCGCTCATGGCTGAATTCGCATCATCACATGTCGTTTCGTATCGACCCGGCTGATAACCTCGCGGCATGATGGCGATCTCCCTCCCCGACGGACGCCGCCATGAG
The DNA here is from genome assembly GCF_037203605.1 of Denitratimonas tolerans. Classification (NCBI taxonomy): domain Bacteria; kingdom Pseudomonadati; phylum Pseudomonadota; class Gammaproteobacteria; order Lysobacterales; family Lysobacteraceae; genus Denitratimonas; species Denitratimonas tolerans. The sequence continues at coordinate 15,740 of NZ_JBBDHC010000016.1, read as the reverse complement.
CCGCGAAAACTGGAAGCCCGAAACCATCGCCGTGCACGGCGGCTATTCGCCCGACCCGACCACCCGTTCGGTGGCGGTGCCGATCTACCAGACCGTGGCCTACGCCTTCGACAGCGCGCAGCACGGCGCCGACCTGTTCGACCTCAAGGTGCCGGGCAACATCTACACCCGCATCATGAACCCGACCCAGGACGTGCTCGAGCAGCGCGTCGCGGCATTGGAAGGCGGCATCGCGGCGCTGGCGCTGGCTTCCGGACAGGCCGCAATCACCTACGCCATCCTCACCATCGCCCAGGCCGGCGACAACATCGTTTCGGCCGGAACGCTGTACGGCGGCACCTACAACCTGTTCGCCCACACCCTGCCGCAGTACGGGATCGAGGTGCGTTTCGCCGACTACCGCGATCCGGAATCCTTCGCGCCGCTGATCGACGCGCGCACCAAGGCGATCTACGTCGAGTCCATCGGCAACCCGCTGGGCAACGTCACCGACATCGAGGCGCTGGCGAAGATCGCGCACGCGCACGGCGTGCCGCTGATCGTGGACAACACCGTCGCAACCCCGCACCTGCTGCGTCCGATCGAGTTCGGCGCGGACATCGTGATCCACTCGCTCACCAAGTACCTGGGCGGGCACGGCAACAGCATCGGCGGGGCGATCGTGGACTCTGGCAAGTTCCCCTGGGCCGAGCACAGGGCGCGCTTCCCGCGCCTCAACGAGCCGGACGTGAGCTATCACGGCGTGGTCTATACCGAGGCACTGGGGCCGGCGGCCTTCATCGGCCGCGCGCGCGTGGTGCCGCTGCGCAACACGGGCGCGGCGATCTCGCCGTTCAACGCCTTCCTGATCCTGCAGGGCATCGAAACCTTCACCCTGCGCATGGAGCGCATCTGCGAAAACACCCTGAAGGTGGCGCAGTACCTCAAGAACCATCCCAAGGTGTCGTGGGTGAACTACGCCGGCCTGCCCGATCACCCCGAGCACGCGCTGGCGCAGAAGTACCTCAAGGGCCAGGGCTCGGGCCTCTTCACCTTCGGCCTGCCGGGCGGGCGCGCGGCCGGCGAGAAGTTCCTCGATGCGCTCAAGCTCTTCCTGCGCCTGGTGAACATCGGCGACACCCGCTCGCTGGCCACCCACCCGGCCTCCACCACGCACCGCCAGCTCTCGCCCGAGGAAATGATCAAGGCCGGCGTCAGCGAAGACACGGTGCGCCTGTGCGTGGGCATCGAGCACATCGACGATCTGATCGCCGACCTGGAACAGGCGCTGGCGCAGGCCTGAGCGCCTCGCCCGGGCACCGGCGGCCCGCCCGAGTCCGATGACTCGGGCGGGCCGGGTTGAAGTGGAACGCGTGATGGAACGGTGGCGCGGCGGTGCCGCGATCAGCCTTCGGCCGAATCGCCGCCGTCGGCCAGCGCGGCCTCGGCGTCGCGCACCAGATAGCGGTTGGTCTCGGCCACGTCCTCGATGCCGATGACACCGGCCGCCTGCTTGAGCCGCAGGGTGTTGACCAGGAAGTTGTGGCGGGCGCTGGAATAGCTGCTCTGGGCCTGGAACAGCACCTGCTGGGAGAGCAGCACGTCGACGATGGTGCGGGTGCCGACCTCGAAGCCGGCCTCGGTCGCTTCCAGCGCGCTGCGCGCCGACACCACGGCCTGCCTGCGGGCCTCCACTTCGCTGATGCCCGCCTCCAGCGCGCGATAGGCGTTGCGGGTCTGGCGCAGGATGGCGCGCTGGTTCTGGTCGTAGCGCAGCGCGTTCTGGTCGCGCGCGTTGATCGCGAGCTTCACCTGCGACTGGGTGGCGAAGCCGGAGAAGATCGGCACCACCAGGTTCACTCCGACGCGCCAGTCGTCGCCCTGGCTGTTGCTCGGGATGATGCCGGCCGCACCGGCCGATTCGCCCCAGCCGTAGCTGCGGCCGCGGCTGGCGGAAGCGGACAGATAGGGCAGGTGGCCGGCACGCGCGGTGGAAACATCCAGCTCGTCGGCCTGCGCGGAAAGCGCCTGCGCGCGCAGCGTGGGGTTCTGGTCCATGGCCAGCTGCACCCAGGCATCGACGCCCGAGGGCGAAGGCCGCGCCGGGCTGAAGTCCTCGCCCAGCCCGCGCAGGTTTTCCAGCGGCTGGCCGATGATCTGGATCAGCGCCTCGCGCGAGTCTTCCAGCGCCACCTCGGCGCTGATCGCGCCGGCGCGCGCGCTGTCGTAGCGCGCCTGGGCTTCGTGCACGTCGGTGATCGCGGTCAGGCCGACTTCGAAGCGCTGCTCGGCCTGGTCGAGCTGGCGCTTCACCGCGCGCTCTTCGGCGCGCGCGAACACCAGCGCGTCGATCGCGGTGAGGTTGCCGAAGTAGGCTTCGGCGACGCGCACGATGAGGTTGTCGTTTTCGGCGTCGTACTGCACTTCGCTCACTTCACCGCGCTTGCGGGCCGCGCGCAGCTGGGTGTAGTTGGCGTGGTTGTAGATCGACTGGTTGAGCTGCAGGCCGTAGTTGCGGCCGCTCGAATGCGAGCTGGTGTTGGTGGTGGACACGATCGGCGGGTCCACCGACAGCACGCGCTCGCCCGAGGTATCCGTGCCGCTGCGCGAGTAGCCGGCAGAACCGGACAGGGTGGGCAGCAGATTGGCGCGGCTCTGTGTGACGCGCAGCTGTCCGGCCTCGCGCGAGGTGTCGGCGATGGCCAGCTGCGGATCGCTGTCGCGGGCCAGGGTGTAGGCCTGCATCAGGTCGGCCGCGGCGGCGCTGCCGCCTGCGGTGAGCAGCAGCGCGGTGGCGATCAGGGAAATTCTTGGCAGGGACATGCGAAAGCTCCTGGAAAGGGTGTCGATCAAAGCGCGAAGCGCGGCGAGGGTTCGGCTCCGACCAGGTAGGGCACCTCGGTCTCGAACAGGCCTTCCTCGACGGCATGGCCCTGCGCGGTGCGGCGATAAAGCACGGCCTGCTGCACCGGCGAGTGGCCCTGCACCACGAACAGGCGTCCGCCGGGCTTGAGCCAGGGCAGGAAGGCCTGCGGCAGCGTCGCGACGGCACCGCCAACGGCCACGGCGTCGAAGCTGCGGCCCGGGTCGAATGCCAGCGCATCGGCCTGTTCAACGCGGATGTTGGTCAAACCCGTCGCGCCGAAGCGGGCGCGGGCGCGCTCGACGAAATCGGCGTGAATGTCGATGCTCACCACGTCGCGCGCCAGCGTGGCCAGGCAGGCGGTGAGATAGCCGCTGCCGGTGCCCACTTCCAGCACGTCGTCGGTCGGTGCCAGTTCCAGCGCCTGCAGCAGGCGGCCTTCGAGCACCGGCTTGAGCATGAACTCACCGTGCTCCAGCGGCAGCGCCAGATCGGCGAAGGCCACGCGGCGATAGCGCGAGGGAACGTAGTCCTCGCGGAAAATCGCGCCCATCGCATCGAGCACGCGCGGGTCGAGGACGTCCCAGGGCCGAACCTGGTGGTTAACCATGAAGTGACGGGCCTGTTCGAAATCGAGCGACATCGGATTGCCTTGGTGCGAACGGAAGCGGGCCGGTGATTTTACCAGCGTATCGGAGCCGGACGCCGAAACGCAGTGCCGGAAGTCAAGGGTCGTTGGGGTGGGCGTCAGGGGCCGCCAGCGCGGCGTGTACACTGCGCCCGATTCCCCTTGCGCGCACCCCCATGTTCCGATTCCCGATTGCCGCCATTTCCGCTGCCCTGATCCTCGCCTGCGCCACCGCGACAGCGGCACCGGCGGGCGAACTGGAGCCGGAAGTGCGCGCCGCCTTCCTGGCCCAGGTCCAGGCGCAGCACGGGATCGCGCCCGAAGACGCCGGAGCGCTGCTGGACAGGGCGCGCTACCAGCAGAGCATCATCGATGCGATCACCCGGCCGGCCGAAGCCAAGCCGTGGAAGGACTACCGCCCGATCTTCCTGACCACCGACCGCATTGCCAAGGGTCAGGCTTTTCTGGCCACGCACCAGGACGCACTGCGCGAGATCGAGGCGAAAACCGGCGTGGCGGCACCGATCCTCGTGGCGATCCTGGGCGTGGAAACCGGCTATGGCGCGAATACCGGGCGCTACAAGGTGCTCGATGCGCTCTACACGCTGGGCTTTTTCTACCCCAAGCGCGCCGACTTTTTCCGCAGCGAGCTGGCGCACGCCTTTGCCCTCGCGCGCGAGGAGCGGCTCGATCTGGATTCGATCGTCGGCAGCTACGCCGGAGCGATGGGCTGGGGCCAGTTCATCCCGTCGAGCTACCGCGCCTATGCGGTGGACGGCGACGGCGACGGCCAGCGCGACCTGTGGAACTCGCTGCCCGACGTGCTGGCCTCGGTCGCCAACTATTTCGCCGCGCACAAATGGCAGGCCGGTGAGCCGGTCGCGGTGCGCGCGGTGCGCGCGAGCGACGCGCAGGAGTTCGTGCCCGATTCGCTGGAAGCCAGATACTCGCTGCCCGAACTGGCCGCACGCGGCTACCGCCCGGCCGAAGCCATCGGCCACGCGGCACCGGCCACCCTGCTCAGGCTGGAGGGGGCGAACGGCCCGGAATACTGGATCACGTTCAACAACTTCTACGTGATCTCGCGCTACAACCGTTCGCCGCTGTATTCGATGGCCGTGCTGCAGCTCGCCCAGGCCATCGCCGGCACCGACAGTCCCGCGCTGGCGCGGTGAGGCGCGCAGGATGTCTGGCAGTCCGGACAGCCTCCTGCCGCGCCGGCTCCTGCCGGTGGCGCTGCTGTCGATTGCCCTGGCCGCGTGCGGCGGCAAGGCGGTCAAACCATCCACACCCGAGGCCGGCCACCGCGCGGCGCGCGCCCACGGCACGCGGCCGCCGCCGGTCACGCGCGCGCGGCCCGACAAACCGGGCGAATACACCGCCGGCGGCCTCTACCGCCCGGGCGTGTCCGACGGCGGCCCGGCGATCCCGCCCGACATCAGCCATCTGGTCGAACCCGAGCCCACCGGCGAGGCACCGGCGCGCTACGGCAACCGCTCGCCCTACACGGTGCTGGGCAAGGACTACCACGTGCTGCCCAGCGCGCAGGGCTATGTCGCGCGCGGCATCGCCTCCTGGTACGGCAACAAGTTCCACGGTCGCGCAACTTCGAGCCTGGAGCCCTACGACATGTACCAGTTCAGCGCGGCCCACAAGAGCCTGCCGCTGCCCACGCACGTGCGCGTGACCAATCTGGAGAACGGGCGCAGCGTGGTGGTGCGGGTGAATGATCGCGGGCCCTTCCACGAAGATCGCCTGATCGACCTTTCCTATGCGGCGGCGGTGAAGCTGGGCGTTCACGTGAACGGCACCGCGCCGGTGGAAATCCGCGCGCTGCAGCGCGGCGTCACGCCACCGCCTCCGCCTGCGGCGATGCCGCCGGAAGCGGCCTGGGCCGCGGCGCGCGCCGGCGTGGTGCCGATCGCGCGCGGCCCGACCGTTCACGTCACCGCTCCCACGCCGGCGGCCGCACCCGAAGTGGACGCCGGGCGCTTCTGGCTGCAGGTCGCCAGCTTCGGCGAGGCCGCCAACGCCCAGCGTCTGGTCGAGCGACTCACGCATGCCGAGGTGGTGCCGGTGTCGGTGCAGCCGGCGCAGGTCTCCGGACGTACCGTGTATCGGGTGCGGGTCGGGCCACTGCCCTCGCGCCACCGCAGCCTTGCGGTGTCCGACACCCTGCACGCGATGGGCCTGGGCGTGCCGACCCTGATCACCCAATGACGCGACGGCCTGGTGCCGCGATAATGCGCCTTCCCGTTCCGTGCGCCGGGCGCACGGACACCCTTCGCATGGACTGCCTCACGACATGAACGTCAAGAACCTTCTGGCCGGCGCGCTGCTGGTCGTTTCCGTCTGCGCCACGGCGCAGGAACCTGCGGCACCGCGCCCGGTCGCAAACCTTCCCACGCCCACCGCGCAGCCGCTGGTGACGCCGGCTCCGCCGTCGGTCAACGGCAGCGCCTGGATTCTGGTCGACGATGCCACCGGTCAGGTGCTTGCCGAAAGCAACATGGACACGCGGGTCGAGCCGGCCAGCATCACCAAGGTGATGACCTCCTACGTGGTTTCGGCCGAGCTGGAAGCGGGCAAGATCTCGCTCGACGACGAGGTGCCGATCAGCGAAAACGCCTGGCGCGGCGGCGGCGGCGGTACGGACGGGTCCACCAGCTTCCTGCCGGTCAACAGCAAGGTGAAGCTGGGCGACCTGCTGCACGGCATGATCATCCAGTCCGGCAACGACGCCTCGATCGCGCTGGCCGAATACGTGGCCGGCAGCGAGCCCGCCTTCGCCGACCTGATGAACGCCTACGCCAAAAAGCTCGGCTTGAACGACACCCACTACGTCAATTCGCACGGGCTGTCCGCGCCGGACCACTACACCACCGCGCACGACATCGCGCGCCTCTCGCAGGCGTTGATCCGCGACTTCCCGCGCGAATATGCGGTGTATTCGCAGAAGGAATTCACCTTCAACGGCATCCGTCAGCACAACCGCAACTCGCTGCTGTGGAAGGACGCCGCCATCGACGGCATCAAGACCGGCCACCACTCCGCCGCCGGCTACTGCCTGGCGGCCTCGGCCAAGCGCGGCGACCAGCGCCTGATCAGCGTGGTGATGGGTTCCAGCGGCGAAAAGCAGCGCGCCGAGGACAGCTATGCCCTGCTCAACTGGGGCTTCCGCTTCTTCGAGACCCACCGCCTCTACGACGCCGGCCAGACAGTCAGCGAACCGGCGCTGTGGAAGGGCGAATCCGCGACGCTGGCGCTGGGCCTGGCCGAACCGCTGCTGCTCACCGTGCCGCGCGGACGCTACGAAGAAGTGAAGGCCGAAATGGATCTGCCGCGCCAGCTCGTGGCCCCGTTCGCCAAGGGCCAGGGCGTCGGCACCCTGCGGCTTTCTCTCGATGGCAAGGTGCTGGCCGAGCGTCCCCTGATCGCGCTGGCCGACGCCCCCGAAGGCGGATTCTTCAAGCGCATCAGCGACGGCTTCTGGCTGTGGTGGGAGTCCGACTGATGGAACCTGCCGCGCGCCTGGTTCTGGCCAGCCACAACGCCGGCAAGCTCGCCGAGCTGCGCGCGCTGCTGGGCGCGGCCGGCATGACGGTCGTGCCGCAGGCGCAGTTCGGCATCGACGAGGTCGAGGAAACCGGCGCCACCTTCGTGGAAAATGCGCTCATCAAGGCGCGCCACGCCAGCCGCATCTCGGGGCTGCCGGCATTGGCCGATGATTCGGGCCTGTGCGTGGACGCGCTCGGCGGCGCGCCGGGACTGCATTCGGCGCGCTACGCCGGCTCGGACGGCGACGCGCAGGCCAACATCCTGAAACTGCTCGACGCGTTGGCCGGAATTCCCGACGCCCACCGCGGCGCGCACTTCCACTGCACCCTCGTGCTGCTGCGCCACCCGGACGATCCCGCGCCGCTGGTCTGCGAAGGCCGCTGGCGCGGGCGCATCCTGCACGCCCCGCAGGGCGAGGACGGCTTCGGCTACGACCCGGTGTTTTTCGACGAGGCCAGCGGCCAGAGCGCGGCCGAGCTCAGCCGCGAGGAAAAGGCCGCGGTCAGCCACCGCGGCCGGGCGCTGCGGCAGCTGATGGCGGCGCTGGCGCGCGAACCGCTCTAGAGTGTTTCCCTTCCATCGCATGGACGCCCCGTGACCACCACGCTGCATACTTCCGACCTGCCCGGCCTCGAACTCCTGCATCGGGGCAAGGTGCGCGATGTCTACGCGCTCGACGCCCAACGCCTGCTGATGGTCGCCACCGACCGGCTTTCGGCCTTCGACGTGGTGCTGCCCGACCCGATCCCGGGCAAGGGCGAGGTGCTGACGCGGCTGTCGAACTTCTGGTTCGGCAAGACCGCGCACCTGATGCCCAACCACCTGCTCGACGCGGCACCGGAAAGCGTCCTGCCCGAGGGCGTGGATGCATCGCTGTATCGCCACCGCAGCGTGATCGCGCGCCGGCTGCGGGCGCTGCCGGTCGAAGCGGTGGTGCGCGGCTACCTGATCGGCTCGGGCTGGAAGGACTACCGCGCCACCGGCGCGCTGTGCGGCATCGCGCTGCCGGCCGGCCTGCGCCAGGCCGAGCGCCTGCCCGAACCGATCTTCACGCCCTCCTCGAAGGCCGCGGTCGGCGAACACGACGAAAACATCTCCTTCGACCGCGTGGTGGAACTCATCGGCAGCGAGCTGGCCGAGCGGGTGCGCGAGGCGACGCTTTCGATTTACCGCTTTGCCGCCGATTTCGCCGCGCAGCGAGGCATCATCATCGCCGACACCAAGCTCGAATTCGGGCTGGACGAAGACGGCACGCTGCGGGTGATGGACGAGATGCTCACGCCAGATTCTTCGCGTTTCTGGCCGGCCGAGGAATACCGGGTCGGCAGCAGCCCGCCCAGCTACGACAAGCAGTTCGTGCGCGACTGGCTGGAAACCCGGGACTGGAACAAGACCGCGCCCGGCCCGCGCCTGCCCGAGGCGGTGATTGCCGGCACCCAGGCCCGCTACGCCGAAGCGCTGCGGCGGCTGACGGCATAACCCGATGACTGCCTCTCCCCCATCGCCGATGGGGTAGAGCGGGAAAAACACCCCCCCATGCCCCGCACCCACCTCCTGCTCGTACTCACCATCTGTCTGGTCTGGGCGATCAACTTCCTGACCTCGGCGATGGCGCTGCGGGAAATTCCGCCGCTGCTGTTCTCCGCGCTGCGCCTCATGCCGCTGATGGTGCTGCTGCTGCCGTGGATGGCGCGCCCGCCGCAGGGGCGCTGGCTGGCGCTGATCACGGTGGCGCTGTGCAACGGTGCGCTGCACTTCGGGCTCAACTTCTGGGCCATCCGCGAGGCCGGCAACCTGGCCTCGCCCGCCATCGTGCTGCAAAGCTACATCCCGATGGCGGTGGTGCTCGCGGCGATCTTCCTCGGCGAAAAGATCGGGTGGCGCACCTGGACCGGGGTCGGCGTGAGCTTTGCCGGCGTGCTGGTGCTGGGCTTTGATCCGATCGTGCTGCAGGCCCCGTTCGCGCTGTTCCTGATGCTCGCCTCGGCACTGTCGCTGGCGGTGGGCACCGTGGTCATGCGCCGGCTCACCGGCATGCATCCCATCGGCGTGCAGGGCTGGACCGCGCTGATCGCGGTCGGCCCGCTGCTGCTGTGGAGCCTGGGCGTGGAAAGCGGGCAGTGGGACGCGATCCGCAACGCCTCGCCAACGGCCTGGTTCGGCGTGGTCTGGGCCACGCTGGCGGCCTCGCTGCTGGGCCACAGCCTGTTCTACTGGCTGGTGCAGCGCCATCCGGTGTCCACGCTCACGCCCTACCTGCTGATTTCCCCGGTGATCGCGGTGGCGCTGGGCATCGTTTTCTGGGGCGACCGCCCCGGCCCGCGCCTGTACCTGGGCGCGGCGATGGTGCTGGGCGGGGTGCTGTTCATCTCGCTGCGCGCCCGGGTGCGCGCGCGCAAGCTGCCCGAGCCCACCGACATCTGACACCCGGAAAAGAGCCGCGCCCGGGAACAGGCCGGGCGCGGGGTGCACGATGCACCGAGAGAGAAAGCGATTACCAGCAGGCCGGGCGCGCGCTTTCCATGCCGTCGGAGAACAGGCAGACGTGGTCCTCGGTGGCCCCCTTGAGGGCGGTCACCGTGGGGTCGAAGTCGGTGCCGTTCCATTTCCGGGTGCCGATCAGCGCCAATCGGTCGCCGAAGGCTCCCGACGCGACCATGTCGAACGGCCGCGACCACCAGGTAGTGGTGTCCGGGTCGGAGGCGGAATAGTCGACCTTCAGCTGCGTGTACAGGCGGTTGCCGTCCTGGCCGAACTGCTGCACCAGGGTATGGACGTGCCGGTCGGGCTCCCCGAACAGAGGGAGGCCGTTCTGCTGGAAGCGCTGCGCCACCGCCAGGTCTCGATTGGAGCGCTCGACGATCGCTACCGGGATCGCGGCGGGCATGTAGACGGGGATCGTCAACAATGACCGCGGCGGATCCACCAGACAGGCCCGCGTCGTGTGATTGGCATTGCCGGCGCAGAAGCTCGTGTCCCAGGTTCCGTCGTTGCCGAGCCGCCCCATGATCATGGGCTTGGCATCGGCGCTGTCGGTTGCCGACCAGCCCGCATAGACGAGCTTGCCGCCGTAGCCGGAGCCGTTGCGCAGCACCGCCAGCGCCGTCACGGCGTCGGCCTTGCTTCCGGTGTTGTCGCTCTCGTAATAGACATCCCGCCAGTTCCAGCCGCTGATCGTGGCGCCCGTGGTCGGGTTCAGGCCGAGGATGAAGCCGTCGCTGTCGGGATTTGCGCGCATCACCTCGCCACCGACGTACAGCCGCTGTCCGCCCGTCGCGCTCGCGGGCGTCAGCGCCATGGCGTTGATGGCCGCCGTCACGCCCGTGGCTGCGGCCCACGACGGCAGTCCGATCACGTGGCCGTTGGTACCGAACGTGGTCACCGGCGTTCCGCCCGATGACCCGGTTGCGCCGGCGGGCTGCATCAGGGTGACCGCCAGCTCGGTGCCGCGATCGGCATTGGTGATTTTCGCGGCGACAAAAAGGCCATAGCGCTTGTCGTAGAGCAGGCGCGTGGGCGTGGCGGCCGTGCGCGGGGCGGTCAGCGGATACGACAGCTTGCCGCCGGAGGTCGGACTGTGGCACGTGGTCCCCGCCTCCAGGCGATGGCAGCCCACCCGTTTCTCACCCGCGTGCAGGATGTAGAGCTCGCCGTACTGACCCATCGCCACATCGGCGATGGAGCTGCTGGCATTCTCGGCCTGCAGCCAGCCGTTGGTGCCGAAGTCCAGGTCAAGCGCCCCGTTGACCTTGAGGCGCGTCACCATCACCTTCTCCAGCGTATTCGCCGCGTTCTTCTGGCGGACAGCGACGTAGTAGCCGAGGTGGACGGGAATCGGGATCGGAGGATTCCCGATGGTCGCCGAGCCCATCCACGGAAACACCCGGATGCCGTCCTCGACGTCGGACCAGCCCGTATTCACGGGCGGTTCGATGGACCTCATGCCGGTGACGCTGAACCCGGTATCGAACTCCAGCCCCGGCGCTGCCGCCAGCGCCGCGGCGACCATTTCGATCGCCTGCTCCTCGTCGATCTGCTGCTTGTGTTGCGAATCGGGCGCATCGGCAGCCAGCGCCGCACCGAACGCGAACAGCGCGATCAGGGGCAGGTAGCAAATCTGTCTCATGATGTTTCTCTCCTGAAAGTGGACTGGGCGCGTCATCAGCGCGCTCATCAGGTAGAAACACGGGTTCATGGAAGAACATGACACGGCGGACGGAGCGGGCGCGTTCCGGATCGGCCTGGAACCGGGCAGGATTCCATCAGCGGCGTTGCGAATGGACGTTGAATCCGCCGCCGCAGCTTCACGTACGAAACGAATCCGCAGCAAGCTGCGCGGCTCAGCGCATTCTCGCACTCGCCCAGCGCGCCAGCGCCTCGCGCCCGATCTTGGCGTTGTGGCGGATGTCCACCGGGAACCTGGGGTGGAACAGGAGGCGCTGCACGCGCGCGGTGTGCGGGTGGCGTTGGCCGAGGTTGAGGAGTTCGGCCTCGATGCGCTCGCGCGCGGCCTCGGCCGTGCCGGGCTCCAGCTCCACGCACAGCACGGGCATTTGTGCGCCTTTTTCGCCTACGCCGACCAGGGCGCTGCGGCGCACCGCGGCATGGGTATTGAAGACCGGCTCCACCTGCTCGGTGTAGAGCGGGCCGTCGGCCGCCTCCACGCGCTGGCTCTTGCGCCCGCAGAACCACAGCCGCCCGCCCTCGTCGATCCAGCCGAGGTCGCCCATGCGGTGCAGGATGCGGCTGCTGCCGTCGGCGAGGGTTTCGCGGATCTTGGCCTGCGCCGTGGCCTCGGGGCGGTTGAAGTATTCGTCGGTGGCGGTGGGGCCGGCGACGACGATTTCCCCGACGTCGCCCGGTGCCGCCAACAGCTCGTCGCGCCACTGCGCGATGGGCTCGTCCACGATGCGGATGATGCGCACGTCGTTGGGTGCCACCGGGCGACCGACGCAGGTGCCGGCACCGGCCTCGGTGGCGGCGCGCGTGGCGCGCAGCTCGCGCCCTTCGATCAGGGCCACCGGCAGGCATTCGGTGGCACCGTAGGGCGTCCAGATGTTGGCGTCCTCAGGCAGCATCGCGGCCATGCGCGCCACCACCGCCGGCGGCACCGGCGCGCCGGCGGACATCACCCGGCGCAGGGTGGCAAGCCTCACGTCGTGGGCTTCCCCGTAGCGGCTGAGGGTATCGAGCAGCGCCGGCGAACCGAACATCTGGGTGACGCCGAAGCGCCGGATCGCGTCGATCAGCTTGCGCGGGTCGGCCTGCGCCGGGCGGGTCGGGTCCATGGCGGGGATGACGCTGGTGATGCCGAGCGCAGGGTCGAACAGCGCGAACGGCGGAAAGGTCGGAAGATCCACGCCGCCCGGCTCGATGCCGAGCATCTGCCCGAGCATTTCGACCTGCGCGACGAAGTGCCGATGCCGATACACCACGCCCTTGGGCACGCCGGTGGAGCCTGAAGTGAACAGGATCGCCGCGATCTCGTCGGGCGCGGTGTCCGCCAGGGTGAAGTCTTCGCCGGCGCTTTGCGCCATGAGCCCGTCGAGCGTGTGGCCGCCCCAGAACCAGCGCCGCCCCACGGTGAGGTTGATCCGGCAGCTCCTGCGCGCCCAGCCGAGCACGACGCGCGCCGCATGCGCCAGCGGGATGCCGATGAAGGCGGTCGGCGCCGCCTCGTCCAGGCACTGCTTGAGCGCGCGGCGGTTGATGCCCGGATCGATCAGCACCGGCACCACGCCGGCCTTGAACATGGCGAACATCAGCAGGAACAGTTCCGGCGAGGGCCGCACCATCAGCGCGGCGCGGGTGCCGCGCACGATGCCGGCGCGCGCCAGCGCCGCGGCGATGGCGCTGCTGCGTTCCTCCAGCGCCCGCCAGGAAAGTTCGATGCCGTAGCGCACCTGTCCGTCCGGCCCGACGCCGGTGGGACAGCGGATGGCGATGGCCTCGGGCTGGCGCGCGGCCATGCCGGGCAGGGCGGCGGCGATATTGCAGGGACTGTTCATTGCGCCAGTCTACCGGCGGGGCGATGCGGCTCGCGCTAAAGTGGCGGCGTATCCCGACCGGAGCGACGCATGTTCCGCATCCTCGTGGCCAGCGCCAAGGGCGGCGTCGGCAAGACCACCATCTCCACCACGCTCGCCGGTGCCTTCGCCACCCAGGGCAAGGCCACCGCGCTGGTGGACGCCGATCCGCAGGCGTCTTCCCGCCACTGGTGCGAGCGGCGCGGCGCGGCGGGCGGCGTGGCCGGCGTGGACGGCACCCGGCGCAAGTGGGCGCGGCGCGTGCCCGACGGCACCCAGCGCGTCGTGATCGACGCCGCCGCCGGTGCCATGCCCAAGGATCTCGAAGGCTTTCTGGAAGTGGCCGACGCGGTGCTGGTGCCGGTGCTTCCCACGGTGATGGACATGGAAGCCACGGTGCGCTTCCTCAACGCGCTGGCCGAACATCCGCGCGTGGCGCGCGGCGCGCTGCCGGTGGGGCTGGTCGCCAACCGCCTGCGACCGTGGACCCAGGCCTCGCAGCAGGCCATCGCCCAGCTTTCGCAGTGGCCCTGTGAGCTGGTCGCGCAGCTGCGCGATACCCAGGCCTATGCGCTCATGGTCGGGCTGGGCAAATGCCTGTTCGATTACCACTCGCAGAACGTGCGCGAGCACCAGCAGGACTGGGTGCCGCTGCTGCACTGGCTGGAGCACGCACGCCGGGGCGGATGACCGCCGGACGCGGAGCCCGCCGCCCGGTCAGCGCTCCAGGAAGTTCCGCAAGAGCGCGTGGCCGTGCTCGGTGAGGATCGACTCGGGATGGAACTGCACGCCCTCCACCGGATACTCGCGGTGGCGGATGCCCATGATCTCCTCCATCGAGCCGTCCGGGTTTTCCGTCCAGGCGGTGACTTCCAGCGCCTCGGGCAGACTGGCCTTGTCCACCACCAGCGAGTGGTAGCGCGTGGCCTCGTAGTCGTCCGGCAGGCCCGCAAACACCCCGGTGCCGCGATGGCGGATGCGCGAGGTCTTGCCGTGCATGATCCTGCCGGCGCGCACCACCGTGCCGCCGTACGCCTGGCCGATGCTCTGGTGCCCGAGGCACACGCCCAGGATCGGCGTGATCGGCCCGAGGCGCTCGATCATCTCCAGCGACACCCCCGCCTCGTTGGGCGTGCACGGCCCCGGCGAGATCACGATGTGGCTGGGTGCCAGCGCGCGGATCTCGTCCACCGTCAGCGCATCGTTGCGCTCCACCCGCACCTGCGCCCCCAGCATCTGGAAGTACTGCACGAGGTTGAAGGTGAAGCTGTCGTAGTTGTCGATCATCAGCAGCATGGCGCGTCCATCTTCCTGATTCCAAATACACATAGGCACCGCGGACCTCGTGGATACCCGCTTCGATACCCGCAAATTCGCAACCTGCCCCACTCGCAAGCCGGTCATTCTGCAGCACAAAGGCATGGATGTCGCATGACGACAGCCAGCGGCGGTTGGGCAAAGTTGCGCCTCGGGCAACCCGAGGGCTCCAGTCGAAGCACCGGAAGTGGCGGATGCACGCGGCTGGCAAGTTCAGCGAGCGCCGGAGAGCCTGCCGCTCCGTCGACATCGCGATGCTCCTTTGCTGTTGCTGCCCGCCGGGATCACCGCCACAGCCACCATGGTCTGATTGCGCGCAAAACCAGACCAAATCGGTCCCGGTTCACTACAATGCGATCCCCTCCGGCCGCCCGCCGCCGCACGCCACCTCGCTCCCGAACCATGCCGCACGCTCCCTTCGACCCGCCCTCGATCCGCCGCGGCTTCGACCGCGCCGCGCGCGGCTATGCGCGGCACGCGGCGCTGCAGCAGGAGGTGGAGGCGCGGCTGCTGGATCTGCTGGACTACGTGAAGACGCCGCCGGCGCGCATCCTGGACGTGGGCTGCGGGCCGGGGACGGCGGCGCGGGCGCTGAAGAAGCGCTGGCCGAAGGCACAGGTGGTGGCGCTGGACGGCTCGCTGGCGATGGCCGATCAGGCGCGGCGCGCGGCCGGACGCTGGCGGCCGGACTACGCCGTGGTGTGCGCCGATGCCGCCGCGCTGCCCTTTGCCGGCGGCAGCTTCGACCTGATCGTCTCCAATCTGGCGTTGCCCTGGATCACCGATCTACCGGCACTGTTCGCGCAGTGGCGCGCGGTGCTCAATCCGGGCGGCTTCGTGGCCTGCTCCAGCCTCGGTCCGGAAACCCTGGACGAGCTGCGCGAGGCGTTTGCGGAAGATCCCGCGCCGCACGTCCACGCCTTCGCGCCGATCCAGCATCTGGGCGACGCGCTGCTGGCGGCGGGATTCCGCAACCCGGTGCTCGATGCCGACCGCTTCACCCTCACCCATCCCACGCTCGAGGCGCTGATGGCCGACCTGCGCGGCGCCGGCGGCGGCAACGCGATGGCGGAGCGGCGCCGCAGCCTGACCGGGCGCGGGCGCATCGAGGCCGCGCGCGCGGCGTATGAAGCCTTCCGCACAGCGGACGGCCTGCTGCCCTCCACCTGGGAAGTCGTCTACGCCCACGCCTTCGCGCCCGAGCACGGCCAGCCGGTGCGCCAGGCCGGACACGACCTGGTGTCGGTGCCGCTTTCGCGCATTCCGATCCGGCGCAGGTCGTAACCGAAGCAGCGGGGCGCGGATTCTTCCCGTGCCCTGGGGTGACCCTGGACGCCCGGCCCGCCGGCTTGCATGCCGGCGGGCGTTC